>NCHD01000029.1 GCA_002257045.1 Hydrogenophilales bacterium 16-61-112
CATGCGGGGATTTGGCATCGGCGACGGCTATCAGAATATCGTCGTGTCGCTGGATGGCCGTCGCCTGAACAATATCGACATGAGTTCGCAGCTGCTCGGTGCGATTCCGCTCGGGGATATCGAACGCATTGAAATCACCAAGGGCAGCGGCTCTGTCCTGTTTGGCGATGGCGCCACCGCCGGAACCATCCAGATCGTCACGCGGCAGCATAGCGGCGCATCCGTGCAGGTTTCGGCAGGCAACTTTGGCGCGCAGAACGTCACGCTTGCTGCCGGCCTGAAAAAAGAACGTTTCAGCCTATCGGCCAGCGCAGATTACGCCGGCTTCGATGGCGCCAGCGAACGTGACGTGACGGGCCATCGCGCCGCCTCCCGGAACGGCACCCAGCAAGGCAAGCTGGAAGTGAACCCGTTGGACGGCCTGACGCTGAGCCTTGACGGTAGCCGCAGCCGGATCGAAACCCGCTATGTTGGCGCCCTGACGCTGGCCGAATACGAGGCCAATCCGGCGCAAAACAGCGGCAATACCTACACCCATCAGAAATTCGAAACCGACGTCTGGGGCGCCGGGCTCGCCTATGCGCTGGCGCCGGGCTGGAAGCTGACGGCAAGCCATCAGCAGGAGAACAAGCTTTCCAACTATATTACCTACGCGTCCAAGTCGGATTACGACTATCGGAGTGACGACTTGGCGCTGGAGTATCGTGGCGACAGACTGAACGTCACCGCCGGCGTGCAAACTTTCGATGGCACCCGGATGGGCAGCACGAATCGAACCACTAAAGACAATACAGGCTGGTTCATGCAAGGTCAGTACCTGTGGGGCGGTACCACGGTATCGGCCGGCGCGCGTACCGAAAACGTCGAATACATCTATACGCCGAATGCGGGCGCGGCGCTCAAGGCGGATCACGACCTCAGCGCCTGGGATATCGGCGTCAACCATCGGCTGGACAAACAGCTATCGCTGTTCGCCAACTACAACCAGGCGTTCCAGGCACCTGACATCGACCGCTTTTTCAATTGGGGCGGCACCTTCAATGCTTTCATTTCGCCGGCCAGGAGTCGCACGGTGAACGTAGGTCTCAACCATGTCACGGCGGCCAACCGGCTGAAACTGGCACTTTTCCGTGCCAACCTCGATAACGAGATCTATTTCAATTCGCTGACATTCACCAACACCAATCTCGACAAGACCCACAAATATGGCCTGGAGCTGCAAGATACCTGGCAGATTGCGCCAACGCTGGCGGCCTCGATCAACTATACCTACACGCGCGCATTGATTGACCGCGAGGATGACGGCAACGGCGCATTCGACGGCAAGGAGCTGCCGGGCGTGCCGCGTCATGGAGTTAACCTGGGGCTGAACTGGCGTGTCACGCCCGCATCCAGCCTCAACCTGACGCATGCCTGGCGCGCCTCAACCTGGGCGGCCGAGGATTTCGACAACAACAATACGCAGAAGCAGCAGGCCTACCAGTCGACCAACCTTGCCTATCAGTACCGCTACAAGCAGGTCGACTGGTTCGCTGCGGTGGACAATCTGTTCGAGCAATCCAACGGCATCTGGATTCGCGATAATACGATTTACCCGGTCAATTTCAGCCGCAACTGGCGTGTGGGAATGAAGGTCGCGTTTTGATAGCCGGACTGTATGCGTTTTAAGTCAAGCCTGGGGCGCAACAGTGCCCCAGGCTTGAGTTCGTTTGAGGCCAAAATCCAAAATCAAGGAGCAATCATGCTGAACCTCACCGCCCGCCAACAAATCGCGATCGGTCTCGTGCTGACCCTGCTGATGCTGCTCACCCGCAGCCACCACTGGGCCAGCATCCATTCGCTGCCCGATGCTTCATGGGCGATCTTTTTTCTGCTGGGCGTGTACGTGCGGGCGCTGTGGGTCGTGCCCGCACTCATCGCCGCCAGCGTGGTCATCGACTATGTCGCCATCACCTGGGGCGGGGTGTCGGACTTCTGCGTGTCGCCTGCCTACTGGCTGCTGATTCCCGCCTACGCCGTGCTGTTTGCGGGGGGGCGTTTTTATGCGCGCGGGCACCGGCTGTCGGTGATGGGATTGCTTCGGCTGATGGGCGTTGCGCTGGTTGTCGTGGCGGTGGCGCAACTGCTCACCACAGGGGGGTTTTACTACTTCTCGGGCCGTTTTGCCGAGCCGACGCTGGCGGGCTTGATGCTGCGGCTGGAAAAATATTTCCCGCCCATGCTGGGCGCGTTTGCGCTGTATCTGGGCGCGGCGGTGGTCGTGCACGTGGCGCTCGCTGCGGCTTTTTTTCGGCGCGACGACGGCCCGCGCACGTTGATAGGAGCGCATCGTGAATCCTGAATCCGACACGTCAGTGAACGCGGACGACGCGAAAAACGCCCGCCACGCGGCGCGCATGGCGCGCAAAAAAGCGGTGATTGATGCGGCCATTGCCGCGGCCGATATCGAACGCGGGTTGTTGATCGTCATCACCGGCAACGGCAAGGGCAAGTCCACCTCGGCTTTCGGCACGCTGGCGCGCGCGCTCGGCTACGGCATGAAAGCCGGCGTCTGCCAGTTCATCAAGAGCCGCACCGACACCGGCGAGGAGGCCTTCTTCGGCAAGCAGCACGCGGTGGAATGGCATGTGCTGGGCGACGGCTTCACCTGGGACACGCAAAACCGCGAGCAGGACATCGCCACCGCGCAGCGTGGCTGGGAAGTGGCCAAACGGATGCTGGGCGATGTTTCTTACCAGTTGGTGATCCTGGACGAGCTGACCTACCTGCTGAGCTACGGCTACCTCGACGCCGACGAGGTGCTCGACGCGCTGGCGAACCGCCCGCCGATGCAGCATGTCATCGTCACCGGGCGCGGCGCCAGCGATGCGCTGATCGAATTGGCCGACACGGTGTCGGTCATCGCCGACGAAAAACACGCCTATCGTGCCGGCGTCAAGGCGCAGCGCGGCATCGACCTGTGAGCGCCCACGCTTACAGCCCGGCCGAGCGCGACGCGGTGTATCGCGTGATCCGCGAGCGGCGCGACATGCGCCACTTCCGCCCCAGCCCGGTCGCCCCCGAGGTGCGGCAGCGGCTGCTGGCGGCGGCGCATCAGGCGCCCAGCGTCGGCCTGATGCAGCCGTGGCGCTTCATCCGCATCACCCAAACCGATTTGCGCCAGCGCCTGCACGCCCTGGTCGAGGCCGAGCGCCTGCGCACCGCCGAGGCGCTGGGCGAGCGCGGCGATGCGTTCATGCGGCTCAAGGTCGAAGGCATCCTGGACTGCGGCGAGCTGTGGGTGGCGGCGCTGATGGACGCGCGCGAACCCTATATCCTGGGGCGTCCCCTGCCCGAAATGGATCTGGCCTCGGTCGCCTGCGCGATCCAGAGCCTGTGGCTGGCGGCGCGCGCCGAGGGGCTGGGGCTGGGCTGGGTGTCGCTGTTCGATCCGCTGGCGGTCGCGCAGTTGCTGGGGATCCCGCACGGCGGGCAGCCGGTGGCGATCCTTTGTATCGGGCAGGTCGATGCGTTTTACGACGCGCCGATGCTGGAAAGCGAAGGCCGGGACCGCCGCCGCGCCGTCGCCGACTGCCTGTTCGAGAACATTTGGGGGCAGTCCTGAGCGCCCTTCTGGTTGCCGCGGCGCTGCTGCTCGATGCGCTTTTCGGCGAGCCGCGCCGGTTTCACCCGCTGGCGGGATTCGGGCGGCTGGCGGTCTGGCTGGAAGCCCGGTTTAACCCCGACGGGCGCGGGCGTCGGCTGCACGGCGCGGCGGCGCTGGCGCTGCTGGTGGTGCCGGCGGTCGCGCTCGCCGGGTGGCTGCAGCAGCAGCCGGTGGAGGGCGCGCTGTTCAGTGCGCTCGTGCTGTATGCCGCGATCGGCCTGAACAGCCTGCACCAGCACGCCGAGCCGGTGGCGGCCGCGCTGGCACGCGACGACCTCGACGCCGCCCGCGCAGGCGTCTCGATGATGGTGAGCCGCGACACCGCGGCGCTCGATGCCGAAGGGGTGTCGCGCGCGACCGTCGAATCGGTGCTGGAAAACGGCAACGATGCCGTGTTCGGCGCGCTGTTCTGGTTCCTCGTCGCCGGCGCCGCGGGCGCGCTGGGCTACCGGCTGGTCAATACGCTGGACGCCATGTGGGGCTACAAAACGCCGCGCTATCTCAACTTCGGCTGGGCGGCGGCGCGGCTCGACGACGGCCTCAATTTTGTCCCGGCGCGGCTGACCGCGCTGAGCTATGCGCTGCTGGGCCGTACCCGCATCGCACTGGCGCGCTGGGCGTTCAGCTGGGCGGCGCGGCGGTGTATCACGGACAACTGGAAGCCCGCCCGGCGCTGGGGCAGGGCGCGGTGCCGCAGGGTGGCGACATCGCCCGCGCCCTCAAGCTGGTGCGCCATGGCGTGCTGCTGTGGCTGGCGGCGCTCGCCATGGTCGCGCTGCTTGTGGAGGGTGCCAGCCATGCTTGAACATGGCGGCGGGGTGCTCGCTGCAGTTGCGTGCTACGGCATCGAGCCGGCCGACTGGCTGGATCTGTCCACCGGAATCAACCCGGCCGGCTGGCCGGTGCCGCCGATTCCGCCGGCCGTCTGGCAGCGCCTGCCCGAAGCCGGGGACGGTCTGGTATCGGCCGCCGCCGCGTATTTCGGCAGCGCGTGCGCCTTGCCGGTGGCCGGGTCGCAGGCCGCGATCCAGGCGCTGCCGCGGCTGCGCGCCGCCGGCCGGGTCGGCGTGCCGCATCCGGCCTATGCCGAGCACGCCCACGCCTGGCGTGCCGCCGGACACGCGGTGACGGCCTGGCAGCCGGAGCAGGGGGTGGCGACGCTCGACGTGCTGGTGCTGGTGCATCCCAACAATCCCGGCGGACAACTGTATAGCCGCGCCGACCTGCTCGACTGGCACGCCGAACTGGCCGCGCGCGGCGGCTGGCTGGTGGTGGACGAAGCCTTCATCGACGCCACCCCGGACGCCAGCCTGGCCGGGCTGTGTCCGCGCCCCGGCCTCATCGTCTTGCGCAGCCTCGGCAAGTTTTTCGGCCTGGCGGGCGCGCGCGTCGGCTTCGTGCTGGCCGAGCCCGCCTTGCTCGGCGCCCTCGACGACCGGCTGGGGCCGTGGGCGGTGAGTGCGCCGTCGCGCTGGGTGGCGCGCGCCGCGCTGGCCGACACCGCATGGCAGCAGGCTGCGCGTCCGGCCTTGCTGGCGGCGGGTGCGCGGCTCGCCGACCTGCTGCGCCGCCACGGGTTGGCGCCGGCGGGCGGCACCGCGCTGTTCCAGTGGGTGCGCACCGCAGACGCCGCCGCCTGGCACGAAAGGCTGGCGCGACAGGGCATTTTGACGCGCCTGTTCGCCGATCCGCCCAGCTTGCGCTTCGGGCTGCCGCACCACGAAACCGACTGGGCGCGGCTCGCCGCGGCACTGGCGGCATGAGCACCCTGAAGGGCAACAATACGCTGATGGTGCAGGGCTGCGCCACGCTCATGGTGCAGGGCTGCACGTCCGACGCCGGCAAAAGCGCGCTGGTGACGGCGCTGTGCCGCTGGCTGGCGCGGCAGGGGGTGAGCGTGGCGCCGTTCAAACCGCAGAACATGGCGCTGAACAGCGCGGTGACGTCGGACGGCGGCGAGATCGGGCGGGCGCAGGCGGTGCAGGCGCAGGCGTGCGGGCTGCCGCCGCATACCGACATGAACCCGGTGTTGCTGAAGCCCAATTCCGACAGCGGCGCGCAGGTCATCATCCAGGGCCACGCCATTGGCAACATGCACGCGCTGGACTACCACGCCTACAAGGCGACCGCGCGCGCGGCCGTGTTCGACTCGTACAACCGGCTTGCCGCGCAATACCAGGCCGTCGTCGTCGAAGGCGCGGGCAGCCCGGCGGAAATCAACCTGCGCGCCAACGACATCGCCAACATGGGATTTGCCGAGGCGGCCGACTGCCCGGTGATCCTGGTCGCCGACATCGACCGCGGCGGCGTGTTCGCGCACCTGGTCGGCACGCTGGCCCTGCTGTCCGAGACCGAGCAGGCGCGCGTCCGGGGCTTCGTCATCAACCGCTTTCGCGGCGACCTTGCGCTGCTGCAGTCCGGGCTCGACTGGCTCGAGGCGAAAACCGGCAAGCCGGTGCTTGGCGTGCTGCCCTATCTGCACGGCCTGCACCTCGAAGCCGAGGACGCGCTGCCCGCCGCGTCGCCCGCGCCGGCCCCGGCCGATGCGCTGCGCGTGGTGGTGCCGGTGCTGCCGCATATTTCCAATCACACCGACTTCGACCCGCTGCGCGCCCATCCGCAGGTGGACCTGCGCTTCGTCGCGCTGGACCAGCCGCTGCCGCCCGCCGATCTGGTCATCCTGCCGGGCTCGAAAACCGTGCGCGCCGACCGTGCCGCGCTGGCCGCCTACGGCTGGGACGCCGCGCTGGCGCGGCATCTTCGCTACGGCGGCAAGCTGCTCGGCATCTGCGGCGGTTTCCAGATGCTGGGGCGCGCGCTGCACGACCCGGCGGGCATCGAAGGCGAGCCGGGCAGCAGCCCCGGGTTCGGCTGGCTCGACTTCGATACCACGCTCACCAGCGAAAAACAGCTGCGCACCGTCACGGGCGTGCTGGCCGACGGCACCACGCCGGTGGCGGGCTATGAAATCCATGCCGGGGTGAGCAGCGGCGCGGCGCTGGATCGACCCTTGTGCTGGCTCGATGGACGTCCTGACGGCGTCATGTCGGACGATGGCCAGGTGCGCGGCACCTATCTGCACGGGCTGTTCGACACCCCCGCCGCCGCCGATGCGCTGCTGGCGTGGGCGGGCCTGCGCGCCGCCGCCAGCCCCGACATCACCGCGCTGCGCGACGCCGCCATCGACCGCCTGGCCGACGCGGTGGAGGCCCATCTCGATACCAAGGCTTTGCGCGACTTGCTGGGGCTCGCGCCATGCTGACGCTGATTCTCGGTGGGGCGCGCAGCGGCAAAAGCCGCCTCGCCCTGCAACGCGCTCAGGCGACCGGCCAGCCGGTGTCCTTCATCGCCACCGCCCAGGCGCACGACGCCGAAATGGCCGACCGCATCGCGCGCCATCAGTCCGAGCGGCCAGCGCACTGGACGACGATCGAGGCGCCGCTCGATCTGGCCGGTGCGATTCGCGCGGCGCCTTCCGGCATGGTCGTCGTCGACTGTCTGACCCTCTGGCTCACCAACTGGCTGTGCCAGCCCGATCCTGACGATTTTGCCTCTGCGCGCGCCGCGTTGCTGGCCGTGCTACAGGCTCGCGACGCCGACGAAATTATTCTGGTCAGCAACGAAACCGGGCTGGGCATCGTCCCGCTGGGCGAGCTCACGCGCCGTTTCGTCGACGAAGCCGGCTGGCTGAATCAAGACCTCGCCCAGCTGGCCGACGAGGTGATCTTCGTCGCCGCCGGACTGCCGCTCACCCTGAAAGGACCATTGCCATGAACCCTTACGCCGCCGTCAAACCGCTGGACGAAACGGCGCGCGCCGCCGCGCAGGCGCGCCAGGCCCAGCTCACCAAGCCGGCCGGCAGCCTGGGGCGGCTGGAAGAGATCGCGATTCAACTGGCTGCGATGCAGGGCACGCTGCTGCCGCGCATCCAGCAGCCGTGGATCAGCATTTTCGCGGCCGATCACGGCGTCGCGGACGAGGGCGTGTCGGCGTTTCCGCAGGCGGTCACCCAGCAGATGCTCGCCAATTTTGTCGGCGGCGGCGCGGCCATCAGCGTGCTCGCGCGCGAAACCGGCGCGACGCTGGAAGTGATCGATGTCGGCACCCTCGCGCCCGCGCCGGTGGCAGGCGTGATCCACGCGCAGGCGGCGCGCGGCACCGCCAATTTTTGCCAACAGCCAGCGATGAGCGCGGCGCAGGCGCACGCCGCGCTCGATGCCGGCGCGGCCGCCTGCGCGCGTGCCCGGGCCAGCGGCGCGGATGTGTTCATCGGCGGCGAAATGGGCATTGCCAACACCACGACGGCGGCGGCGCTGGCGTGCGCGCTACTGGGGTTGCCGGGTGCGGCGCTGGCGGGCGCGGGCACCGGGGTCGATGCCGCCGGCGTGGCGCGCAAGGCGGCAGTCATCGACCGCGCGCTGGCGCTGCACGGCCTGGCGTCGTCGCCCGACCCGCTGCATGCCCTGTGCGCAGTCGGCGGATTCGAGATCGCCGCGCTGGTGGGCGCATACCTGGCGGCCGCGCAAGCAGGCGTGCCGGTGCTGGTCGACGGCTTCATTTGCAGCGCGGCGGCGCTGCTGGCGGTGCGCCTGAATCCCGGCGCGCGCGACTGGATGCTGTTTGCCCACGCCTCCGCCGAGTCCGGCCACGCCACCTTGTTGCATGCACTCGATGCGCAGCCGCTGCTTGCGCTCGACATGCGGCTGGGCGAAGCCAGCGGTGCGGCGGCGGCCATCCCGCTGTTGCGGCTGGCGTGCGCGCTGCATGCCGGCATGGCGACCTTCGATGAGGCCGGTGTGGCCCATGGCTGAATCCGCCGCTGAGCCGGTGCTGTTCGGCTTTCTGCGTCACGGCGAGGTGGCGGGGCCGGCAAACGTATACCGCGGCCGCGACGATGCGTCGCTCACGCCGCGCGGCTGGCAGCAGATGCACGCCGCGCTTGCCGCCCTGCCGCGATGGGGCGCGGTGGTGAGCAGCCCGGCACGGCGCTGTCACGATTTTGCACGCGATGTCGCGGCAGTTCATCTGCTCGATTGCACGGTGGATGAAAGCTGGCGCGAACTCGATTTCGGCACCTGGGAAGGCCTGCGCCCGGATGAAGCCGCCGCGCGCGATGCCGGGGCGCATGCCGCGTTCGTGCGCGACCCGCGCCGCCACGCTCCACCTGGTGGGGAAACCCTCGATGCGCTCGACGCGCGGGTGGGCGCGGCGCTGGCCCGGCTCGGCGAATCGGCCCGACAACCCACGCTCGTCGTCACCCACGCCGGTGCGATGCGCGCGGTGCTGGCGCAGGTGCTGGGGCTGGCCGACAGCCACCGCACGCGCATCGCGCTGACGCCCGGCTCCCATTTCGTCGTGTCGTGGCTGGCCGATGCGCCGCCCTTGCTGCTGAGTGTGCAATGCGCGGACTGATCCTCGCCCTCGGGTTTTTGACGCGGCTGCCGCTGCCCGTCCTGCGCGATTTTCAGCCTGCCGAACTCGCACGCGCGCTGGTGTGGTTTCCGGCGGCGGGGCTGGCCGTGGGAGCGGCGGTGACGTTGGCTGCGGCCCTGGGCGCGCGGCTCGATCCGTGGCTCGGGGCGCTGGCCGGGGTGATCGTGTGGACCTGGATCACCGGCGGCCTGCATCTGGATGGGCTGGCCGATACGGTGGACGCGCTCGGCGCCGCGCACCGCGACCCCGAGCGCTTTTTCGCGGTGCTCGCCGATCCGCATGTGGGCAGCTTTGGCGTCATTGCGCTGGTGTTGCAGCTAGTGGCCAAGCTGGTGCTGCTGCACTGGCTGCTGACGCTTGATCTGCCGTGGCTGGCGCTGGTGCTGATTCCGGCCTGGGCGCGCTGGGCCGCCGCCGGCTGGACGCTGTGGCTGCCGCCGCTGAAACCGGGCTTCGGCGAACGCTTTGCCTGGCGTGGAAACCGGGTGGGCTGGGTAGCGGGCGGGCTGGCGCTGGCCGCGCTCAGTCTCGCCGCGCCGCTTGTCTTCGCTGCGCTGATTCCGGCCATCCTGTGGGGTGTGTGGATGAAGTTCAAGCTTGGCGGACAAACGGGGGATATCCTGGGGGCGGGCATCGAGTGGTGCGAATCCGCTGCCTTGCTGCTGACGGGTATTTTTTTCGCAGTCATCATTCTGTAACTGTCACGTCATACAACGCAGGCTCATCTTGTTCGGAGTCTGCCGTGCGTATCCTGATGGTGTCCGACGTGTATTTCCCACGCGTCAATGGCGTGTCGACCTCAATCCAGACCTTGCGGCAGGCGCTGGCCCGGGCGGGTCACACGAGCGTGCTGGTCGTGCCGGACTACCCGGCCGCGCAGTTCGAGGCCGATATCGTGAGGGTGCCGGGCTGGCAGATTCCGCGCGACCCCGAAGACCGGCTGATGTATCCGCACGCGCTGGCCGCTGCGCTCGACACGCTCGACCCGGCCGACTTCGATATCGTGCATATCCACACGCCATTTCTCGCGCACCGGGTTGGCGTGCGCTGGGCGCGCAAGCATGGGCTGCCGTGCGTCGAGACCTATCACACGCTGTTCGAGGAGTACTTCCACCACTACCTGCCGTTCTTGCCGAAGTCCTGGCTGGCGGCGGCGGCGCGGATGATTTCGCGCAAGGAGTGCGATGGCGTCACGGCGGTGATTGCGCCGTCGTCGGCGATGAAAAGCGCGCTGATCGGCTATGGCGTATCGAGCCCGATCCACATCATTCCCACCGGCCTGCGGCTGGCCGACTTTGCCGCCTGCGACGGCGCGGCGTTTCGCGCCAGGCACGACATCGCGCCCGAGCGTCCGGTGATCGCCTGCGTGGGGCGGGTGGCGTTCGAGAAGAACCTGGATTTTTTGCTGCAGGTGACCGAGACCACCCGCCGCAGCCTGCCCGATGTGCTGTTCGTCATCGCCGGCGAAGGCCCGGCGCGCGCCTCGCTGGAAAAAGCAGTGGTGAAGCGCGGGCTCGGCGACAATGTGCGTTTCATCGGTTATCTGGAGCGCCGCACCGAACTGCCGGGCTGCTACTGCGCGGCGGACGTGTTCGTTTTCGCCTCCAAAACCGAAACCCAGGGCCTGGTGCTGCTGGAATCGATGGCGCTCGGCGTGCCGGTGGTGGGGCTGGCCGAAATGGGAACAAAAGATGTGCTGCAGGAAGGTGAGGGTTGCCGCATTGCGCCGGACGATGTCGCAGGCTTTGCCCGCGTGTTGCTGCCCTTGTTGACTGACCGCACTGTCGCGCGGCAACTGGGCGAAGCTGGTAAACATTACGCTGCAGGCTGGAGCGAGGCGCAAATGGAAACGTCGATGCTTCAGCTTTATCAATCGCTGGCTGCAGCCGGAGAGGGGGGGCGGGACCTGTCCGTACGCGCTGCAGGGTGAATGCAGCCAACCCGCATTTGCGCAACCGGCGATGCCCTGCTGGAGCAGGGTATTTTGGCAGGGACTGGCATTCGGCTTTTATGGTGCTTGCAAAGTGCGCCTGGGGCGCTTTTACCGCCCGCAACGCGGCGCAGACGCTGCCTCTCTGGGGTCGGTTGAGGTTTCCCCGGCGGCTCTTACGCAACTTGACCCGGGTGAACGGCAATGCAAGCATGCCTGCTGACCCTGCCCAGTCTGTCGCTGTCTTGAATCCTTTGCCACCGCCCTACACAGGCCGCTTCGCCCCGTCGCCCACCGGGCCATTACACCCCGGTTCGCTGGTGGCTGCGCTGGCGAGTTGGCTCGATGCGCGCGCGGCCGGCGGGCGCTGGCTGCTGCGGATGGAAGATCTCGATCGTCCGCGCTGCGTGGCGGGCGCTGCAGACACCATCCTGCGCCAGCTCGAAGCCTACGGGCTGCAGTGGGACGGTGCGGTGGTGTTCCAGTCGACGCGCGACGATGCCTACGCCGCTGCGCTCGATGCCTTGAAGGCGCACGGCAAGGCCTACCCCTGCGCCTGCACGCGCGCCCAGTTGGCGCAGGCCCCGCGCAATCCCGAGGGTGAGCGCATTTATCCCGGCACCTGCCGCAATGGTCTGCTGCCAGGCGCGGTGGCGCGTGCCTGGCGGCTGCGGGTGTCGCCGGGAACGATCGCTTTTCACGACCGCATCCACGGCGAACTCAGCCAGGATGTCGCCGATGAGGTCGGCGACTTCATCGTCAGGCGCGCCGACCAGCTGTTCGCCTATCAGCTCGCCGTGGTGGTAGACGACGCCTGGCAGGGCATCACCGATGTGGTGCGCGGCGCCGACCTGCTATGGAACACGCCGCGCCAGATGGTTCTGCAAACCCTGCTCGGCCTGCCGTCGCCGCGCTATGCCCACGTCCCGCTTGTCACCAACGCCGCCGGACAAAAACTGTCCAAGCAGACCCTGGCACCCGCGCTGCCGTTGACCGGCTGCAGCGCCGTGCTGGCGCAAGCGCTTGCCGCGCTTGGCCATCCGCCGCCGGCCTGGCTTGTGGGCGCCACCCCTGCCGAACTGCTCTCGTGGGCGGGCGCGCACTGGCAAATCGAATGCGTGCCTTTACAGTCCGCCATTGCCAAGCCCACGCCCTGACCGGACAATCCGCTTCCTGTTTACTGCTTACCGCTTACCACCATGCCCCAACTCCCTACCGCCGTCGAACAGGTCCTGCGCGTTCATGCAGGCTTCATCCATGCCGTGGTCAACGCCCTGCGCGACCGCAGCCAGCTGCCCGACCTGATGAAGCAGCTCGAAGCCGCCGAGCAGGCAGGCTGGCCGCGGCTGGTGGGTGCCGTGCGCCACGTCATCAACGGCCGCCGCGATCCCTCGATCAAGCTGGGGCTGGACGACGAAGACAGCATCCTGCTCGACGCCATTCTGCTTGGCATCGACAACCCGGCCAGCCTGCCGCCGTTGAATGCCCAGCCCGACGGCAGCAGCGCCGCGCCGGGCCTGGCCTCGCTGATCGACGCTTCGGCGCGCGGCGACGCGCAGGCCATGGCGGTGCTGGCTAACATGGCCGAGCAGATGGTACGGGCCGGCGGCGACATGGCCTTGTTGGGCGGCCGCATGCGGCGACTGGTCAACGGCGAGCGCGATACCGAACAGCTGATCGTCGGCATGGGCGGGTTGGGGCGCGAACTGGTGGTCAGCGTGCTCGATGAGCTGGCCAAGCTGCGGCCGCAGTAAAACCGGGAGATTGGCTTTACGCAGCAAGGTTTTTGACACGCCGACCGGGCATCGGCTAAAATGCCCGGCTTTTCGGCGCCCCGTGTTCGGGCGCAGGCGAAAAAAGGTGATGTAGCTCAGTCGGTTAGAGCATCGGATTCATAATCCGGGGGTCGGTGGTTCAAGTCCACTCATCACCACCACATTTCCCACTGCTGCGTTGGCGGCAGTCTCTGCCCCCAGTCTATTCACTGTCCCGGCGCCCCATGAAAAAAATCTACATCAAAACCTTCGGCTGCCAGATGAACGAGTACGACTCGGACAAGATGGCCGACGTGCTCAACCTGTCCGAAGGTCTGGTCAAAACCGATACGCCGGACGATGCCGACGTGATCCTGTTCAATACCTGCTCGGTGCGCGAAAAAGCACAGGAAAAGGTATTCCACGACCTCGGCCGGGTGCGCCATCTCAAGCTGGCCAATCCTGACCTGATCATCGGCGTCGGCGGCTGCGTCGCCTCGCAGGAAGGTGCGGCGATTGTTTCGCGCGCGCCGTTTGTCGACGTGGTATTCGGCCCGCAAACCCTGCACCGCCTGCCCGAGCTGATCGCAAAAAAACGCGCGACCGGCCGCGCCCAGGTCGACATCAGCTTTCCCGAAATCGAAAAGTTCGACCACCTGCCGCCGGCGCGCATCGAAGGCGCCTCGGCGTTCGTCTCGATCATGGAAGGCTGCTCCAAATACTGCACCTTCTGCGTCGTGCCTTATACGCGCGGCGAGGAAGTCTCGCGGCCGTTCGACGACGTCATCGCCGAGGTGGCCGATCTGGCCGAACGCGGCATCAAGGAAGTCACGCTGTTGGGACAGAACGTCAACGCCTATCAGGGCGCGCTGGACGAGGGCGGCACGGCTGACTTCGCCTATCTGCTTGAGATGGTGCACGAACTCCCTGGCATCGAGCGCATCCGCTACACCACCAGCCACCCGCGCGAAATGACGCAGCGGCTGATCGATACCTACGGCCGCCTGCCCAAGCTGGTGTCGCATCTGCACCTGCCGGTGCAGTCGGGTTCCGACCGCGTGCTGGCGGCGATGAAGCGCGGTTACACCGTACTGGAATTCAAGTCGATCATCCGCAAATTAAGGGAACAGCGTCCCGATCTGTGCCTGTCGTCCGACTTCATCATCGGCTTTCCCGGCGAGACCGAGGCCGATTTCGAGGCAACCATGAAGCTGATCGTCGACCTCGATTTCGACGCCAGCTTTTCCTTTATCTACAGCAAGCGCCCCGGCACCCCGGCGTCGGATTACCCGGACGACGTCTCCCCCGAGCTGAAGTCGCAGCGGCTGACGAAACTGCAGGCGCAGGTCGAGTTGCAGGCGCAAAAAGTGAACCAGTCCATGGTCGGCACGGTGCAGCGCGTGCTGGTCGAAGGCCATGCGCGCAAGAATGCGGCCGAACTCGCCGGCCGCACCGACAATAACCGCATCGTCAACTTCGCCGGCCAGCCACGCCTGATCGGCCAGTTCGTCGACGTCACCATCACCCAGGCCCTGCCGCACAGTTTGCGCGGCGAAGTCGTCACCACCGAAAGCGGCGCCGCTTGAAAACCGAGAGCGTTGAACTGCGGCTGGCACCGGAAGACAACCGGCGTCTGGCCAACCTGTGCGGGCCGATGGACGAAAACCTGCGTCAGGTGGAAGCGGCGTTCGACGTCACAATCAGTCGCCGTGGCGCGAGTTTTCGCTTCAGCGGCAACACCGCGCAGGCCGAGAAAGCTGGCCAGGCAATCGAGCATTTCTACAACCGCGCGCATGACGAACTCTCGCTCGACGACATCCAGCTCGGCCTGGTTGAACTGACGCGCGGCCGCGCCGATGAGGAAGGCCCCGCGCTGCGCACCCGCCGCGCCGACCTGCGCGCACGCACGCCGCGCCAGGGCGAATACATCGAGCAGATCCGCAACCACGACATCACCTTCGGCATCGGCCCGGCCGGCACCGGCAAGACCTATCTGGCCGTGGCATGCGCGGTCGACGCGCTGGAGCGCGAACAGGTCAAGCGCATCGTGCTGACGCGCCCGGCGGTGGAAGCCGGCGAGCGGCTGGGTTTTTTGCCGGGCGACCTGACGCAAAAGGTCGATCCCTACCTGCGCCCGCTGTACGACGCGCTGTACGACCTGATGGGTTTCGACAAGGTGACGCGGCTGATCGAACGCCATGCCATCGAAGTCGCGCCGCTTGCCTTCATGCGCGGCCGCACGCTCAACCACGCCTTCATCATTCTCGACGAGGCGCAGAACACCACGCCCGAACAGATGCAGATGTTCCTCACCCGTATCGGCTTCGGCGCGCGCGCGGTGGTGACCGGCGACCCGACGCAGATCGACCTGCCCAAGCATGTGAAATCAGGGCTGAACGAAGCCGCTGAAATCCTCGCCGATGTGCGCGGGCTGGCCTTCACCCGCTTCCTGTCTGAAGACGTGGTACGCCATCCTCTGGTCGGCCGCATCGTCGACGCCTACGCCGCGCGCCGCGCGCAGACGGACGCGCGTGGCAAGTCCTGAATTCAGCCTGTCGGTGCAGTTTGCGAGCGGGGCGAGAGATTTGCCGAGCCGCGCGCAGGTGCGGCGCTGGGTGGCCGCCGCGCTGGAACAGCCGGCCCAGGTCACCGTGCGCATTGTCGATGCCGACGAAGCCCAAGCGCTCAATCAGGATTACCGCGACAAGCCCTATGTGCCCAACGTGCTGACCTTCGAATACGGCGAAATCGGCCAGGATGAATCCGGTTTCAGCGTGCTCGGCGGCGATGTCGTGATCTGCGCGCCGGTCGTCGAGCGCGAGGCACGCGAACAGGGCAAACCCTTATCCAGTCATTACGCCCACATGGTGATCCACGGCGTGTTGCACCTGCAGGGATACGACCATATCGAGCCTGCAGAGGCCGACAATATGGAGTCACGCGAAGCCGCTATACTGAAGCGCTTTCATCTCCCCAACCCTTATCTTTCCTGACGCAAAAAATGGAGTCCGACAGTAGTCACAAGCCGAGCTTGCTCGAGCGCATTTCCCACTGGCTGATGCGCGAACCCGAAGACCGTGAGCAGTTGATCGAACTGCTGCATGGCGCCTATGAAAACAGCCTGATGGACGCCGACGCGCTGGCAATGATCGAAGGCGTGCTGCAAGTGTCCGAAATGCGCGTCGGTGAAATCATGATTCCGCGCGGCCAGATGGATGTCATCGACATCAACGATGCGCCCGAAACCTTCATCCCGCACGTCATCGAAACCGCGCACTCGCGTTTTCCCGTCATCGACAAGGATCGCGACGACATCATCGGCATTTTGCTGGCGAAAGACCTGCTGCGGCATTACGCCGAAGACGATTCCGATATTCGCGGCATGTTGCGCCCGGCCGTGTTCATCCCTGAGTCCAAGCGGCTGAACGTGCTGCTGAAAGAGTTCCGCTCCAACCGCAACCACATTGCCATCGTCGTCAATGAATACGGCGGCGTTGCCGGCATCGTCACCATCGAGGACGTGCTGGAACAGATCGTCGGCGACATCGAGGACGAATACGACTTCGACGAAACCGAAGACAACATCATCCGCGAGTTGGACGGCGTGTTCCGCGTCAAGGCCTCCACCGAAATCGCCGACTTCAACCAGACCCTCGGCGCGCAGTTTTCCGACGAGGAGTTCGACACCATCGGCGGCCTGGTCGTGTCGCGCTTCGGCCATCTGCCCAAGCGCGGCGAATCGGTCAAGTTCGCGGGGTTCATCTTCAGCGTGCTGCGTGCCGACAGTCGCCGGCTGTACGCCGTGCGGGTGACGCGCCTGCCGCAGGAAGAGGACGCGCAGCTGCCGCTGGTTTAGGCTTGAATATGCGGGTGCCCAGAGCGGCTCGCGAAAGTGGAGCCGCTTTTTTTTTGCGCTAAATGGCGCCACGACGCGGGGCCCCGGACGGGCGGTAGCTGAAAGCCTGGAGCCGTCAGGCCAGCTTCGAAAAAATCGGGATAAACTTGCCTGCCCTGTAAATTTTTATGGTTGAGCGATATGGCCGAATGCTGTTCTTCTTCCAGCGCAAAGACAGTGCACCCGAACAAGCACCGGTGTCCAGCCAATGGCATGGAGTACTCCACCGTCTCGGCCAGAACGATCGTCCATCACATCCAGCATTCATGGCAGTGGGACGGCAAAGATCAGCGGTACTTTTTCTGCGAGGATCCAGCCTGCGACGTGGTCTACTTTGGCGAAGACGACTCCGTTATCTTGAAGTCGCAACTACGCACGGCTGTGGGCGCGAAAGAGGCATCCGACCATGCGATGCTCTGTTATTGCTTCGGCGTGACTAAAGCCGATGTC
This sequence comes from Hydrogenophilales bacterium 16-61-112, assembly GCA_002257045.1. Taxonomy (GTDB): domain Bacteria; phylum Pseudomonadota; class Gammaproteobacteria; order Burkholderiales; family Thiobacillaceae; genus Thiobacillus. The sequence continues at coordinate 17,109 of NCHD01000029.1, forward strand.
AGAAACGATTCGGGCATCAGGGCGTTTGTGTTGCGGCAGACAAGACTGGGGCTTTGTTCGTGCGACACCCGTAATCCATCCGGGCGTTGCTGCCTAAAGGATTTTCCGCAAAAATGAGCGTCTGGGTGACCGCAGCGGGTCGGGCACAGCCGCCGTCTCAAGACCCAAACCCGTATCCGGGAATGCGGGCCGGGCAGGAGCCTGCTTTGTTGTTTGCCTTACAGCGTGTGCTGGCGGTCGCCGCGCGCAAACCCAGCGAGTTGCGGCAGCTTCCCTTTCGTCAGCGCAATCACCTTGAACAAATCCCCCATCTCCGCGGGTGATACCAGCCGCTGCACCGCATTGCTCTGTGGCAGAAAGGCGGCGGCATCGGTTGGCGGGGTCTGCATCAGCAATTCGGCGAGGCCGGCGTTGAGCAGGAAATTCGCCTGGCTGGCGTAACCCGCGAGGTCCAGCCCCGCCGCCATTCCAGCCCGCGCCAGCGCGCTGAAGTCGATGTGCGCGGTGAGGTCGCACAGCCCCGGCAGATAAAACGGATCGTCCAGCGCGTGATGGCGGTAGTGCGCACGCAGCGTGCCCATGTGGCGTTGCGGGTGTTCGCTCAGATAACCGGGCGCCAGAGCCAGGGCTTCGGCGCGGGCGTACAGGACGGGGTCGTCGATGGGACGGTCCTGCCACGCAAATCCTTCTGCCTCCACGGCCACGCCGCGCACCTGCGGCCCGCTTGCGGTCCAGTGCACCAGTTCCACCGGCAGCGCGTCGAGTAGCTCGTTGCCGAGGATGACGCCTTCGAATGCAGACGGGAGGGCGTCCAGCCAGTGCACGCGACCGGCCAGATCGGGCCGGTCGTGCGCAATCCGTTCCTGCTGGCGAACGCGCAGGTCGGCGCTCACTTCGAGGATGCCGTAGCGCGCGGGCAGGGCGTCCAGGCGTTCCAGTTCGCCCAGCATATCGACCGCCAGCTTGCCGCTGCCTGCGCCCAGCTCAAGAATGTCGCCGCCGGTTTCCGCCAGCACCGGCGCAATCGCGTGCGCCAGGGTGCGGCCAAACAATGGGGTGAGCTCTGGCGCGGTGACGAAATCGCCCGCCGCGCCGAACTTCATCGCGCCTGCCGCGTAATAGCCGAGGCCCGGCGCATAGAGCGCAACTTCCATGAAGCGCGCAAACGAAATCCAGCCGCCCGCCTGTTGAATCAGCGATTGCAGGTGGGCGGTCACGCGCTGGCTGTGGGCAAGCGCATCGGGGCTGGGTGTGGGCAGCATGCGGTGGATGAGTTCAGGGATAATGCGGGGTGGCTGGACGATCCGGCCAATCCATTCAGAACCCGGCGACTATAAAGGCGAATCCCGATGCATGGCAAAGTAGTGTTGATTACCGGCGGCGCAAAAAGAGTGGGCGCGGCTTCGGCGCGGCTGCTGCATGCGGCGGGCGCCAATCTGATGATCCACTACCGCAATTCGGCGACCGAGGCGCGCGCGCTGCAGGACGAGCTGAACGCCATTCGCGAGAACTCGGTCGCGCTGATCCAGGCCGATCTGCTCGACATTGGCGGCCTGCCGGCGCTGGTCAAGCAGACGGTGGTGACCTTTGGCGGGCTCGACGTGCTGCTCAACAACGCGTCGAGTTTTTATCCCACGCCGGTTGGCAGCATCGAAGAAAAGGACTGGATCGACCTGATGGGTAGCAACCTCAAGGCGCCGCTTTTCCTGTCGCAGGCCGCCGCGCCCGAGCTGAAAAAACGCCGTGGCTGCATCATCAACATCACCGACATCCACGCCGACCGGCCGATGAAAAGCTACGTCGTCTATTCCATCGCCAAGGCCGGGCTGGTGGGGCTCACCAAATCGCTGGCACGCGAACTGGCGCCCGAAGTGCGCGTCAACGGCATTGCGCCCGGCCCAATCATGTGGCCCGAAGATGACGCCAATTTCGACGAAGTTTCGCGCCAGCGCATCATCTCGCACACCATGCTGAAGCGCGCCGGCGACCCGCACGACATCGCGCTGGCGGTGCGTTTTTTTGCGATGGATACGTACTTCGTCACCGGCCAGATCCTGGCGGTCGATGGCGGACGCAGCGCCAAGCTCTGAGGCCATGCGCAGCTTTCTCTGGCATGACTATGAAACCTTCGGCATCCGCGCGCGCAGCGATCGCCCGGCGCAGTTCGCCGCGATCCGCACCGACGCCGAGCTGAACGAAATCGGCGCGCCGCTGATGCAGTATTGCCAGCCCGCGCCGGATTACCTGCCCGACCCGCAATCCTGCCTGATCACCGGCATCACCCCGCAGCAGTGCCTGGAGCAGGGGGTGCCCGAGCACCAGTTCGCGCGCGACATCGAGCAGGCCTTCAGCCAGCCCGGCACCGTCGGCGTCGGCTACAACACGATCCGCTTCGACGACGAGTTCACCCGCTTCCTGTTCTGGCGCAACCTGATCGATCCCTATGCGCGCGAATGGCAAAGCGAATGCGGGCGCTGGGACATCCTCGATCTGGTGCGCACCGCCTACGCGCTGCGGCCGGAGGGCATTGTCTGGCCCACCAACGAGCAGGGCCGGGTGAGCTTCCGGCTCGAACTGCTGAGCGCGGCCAACGGCCTGGCGCACGAAGCCGCGCACGATGCGCTGTCCGACGTACGCGCCACGGTGGCGCTGGCACGGCTGATCCGCCAGAGCAATCCGCGGCTGTTCGATTTTTGTCTGGGCCTGCGCAAGAAGGAGCAGGCCGCCGCGCAGATCAGCCTCAACGCGCCGCGACCCTTTCTGCACATCACCGGGCAGGTGCCGGTCGAGCGCGGCTGCCTGATGGTGGCGTGGCCGCTGGCGCAGCACCCCACCAACAAGAATGAGGTCATCGTGTGGGATCTGGCGCACGACCCCAGCGAACTGTTCGCGCTCGACGCCGCCACCATCCGTCTGCGCATGTTTACCAAGACCGATGCCCTGCCCGTAGGCGTCAGCCGCCTGCCGATCAAGACCATTCACCTCAACAAGTCGCCGGTGGTGATCAACAAGCTCAACACCCTGAGCCCGGAGCGCGCCGAGCAATGGGGCGTCGACATGGCGGCGGTACAGCGCCATGCCGGACTGTGCGCCGCTGCGCCCGACATGCGCGCCGTCTGGCAGGCGGTGTTCGAGCGCGCGCCGCAGGCCGCCGCCGATGTCGATGCCGACCTCTACGGCGGCTTTGTCGGCCCTGCCGACCGCGCCGTGCTGACCCGCCTGCGCGGCTTGACACCGGCCCAGCTGGCCGACGCGCAGCCAAGCTTTGCTGACCCACGCCTGAAAGACCTGCTGTTCCGCTACCGCGCACGCAATTTTCCGGCCTCGCTGAACCCGGCCGAGGCGCAGCAGTGGCAGGTGCATTGCGCCGCGCGGCTGTTCGACGGCGCCGGCGGCGCGCGCACGCTTGAAGCCCTCTTCAATGAAATCGACGTGCTGGCAGAAACGGCGGACGAGCGCGGCGAGGCCATACTGGGCGCGCTCTACGGATACGCCGAGGCCATTGCGCCTGCCCGCATCGGTTAAAATCGCTGCGCAATTTCACCCACACAGACCGCTTCGTGACCCCCGTTCAGCTCTCCCATTTCACCGCCACCAGCTGCCTCGGCTATGGCAACGCCGCCACGCTGGCCGCCTTGCGCGCGTTGCGCAGCGGCCTGCAGCCCTGCCAGTTCGAGACGGTGCACGACCTGGCGACTTATGTGGGCGAGGTGGGCGGGGTCGACGCCGTCGAACTGCCTGCGCAGCTTGCCGCTTACAACTGCCGCAACAACCGCCTGGCCTGGCTGGGGCTGCAGCAGGACGGTTTTTTCGACGCGGTCAAGGCGGCCATTGCGCGGCATGGCCGGCGGCGGGTGGGCGTGTTTCTCGGCACCAGCACCTCGGGCATCCTCGAGACCGAACAGGCGTTTCGCCATCGCGACCCGCTGACCGGCGCGCTGCCGGACGATTTTGTTTACCGCACCACGCACAACACCTACGCGGTGGCGGATTTCGTCCGCACCGCGTTCCAGTTCGAAGGCCCCGCCGTGGTGGTGTCCACCGCATGCTCGTCTTCCGCCAAGGTGTTCGCCTCGGCGGCGCGCATGCTGGCCGCCGGGCTCATCGACGCGGCCATCGTCGGCGGAGTGGACTCGCTGTGCCTCACTACGCTGTATGGCTTCAATTCGCTCGAATTACTCTCGCCCGAGCCGTGCCGGCCCTACGACATTCATCGCCAGGGCTTGTCGATAGGCGAGGCGGCTGCGTTCATTTTGCTGGAGCGTCCTGCAACGCAGCTGCCTGCGGATGCCGTGCTGCTGCTGGGCGCGGGCGAAACCAGCGATGCCCATCACATGTCGTCGCCGCATCCCGAAGGCCTCGGCGCGCGCATGGCGATGGCAGCCGCGTTGCAGGCAGCCGGCTTGCAGGCGGCCGACATCGACTATCTGAACCTGCACGGCACCGCCACCCCGAGCAACGATGCCGCCGAGGGCCGGGCCGTCGCAGCGCTGTTCGGCGACCGCGTGCCGTGCAGTTCGACCAAGGGCGCCACCGGCCACACCCTGGGCGCGGCCGGTGGGATGGAAGCGATCATCAGCGCGCTGGCGCTGCAGCATGGATTTTTGCCCGGCGGGGTGGGCACGCACGCGGTGGATCCGGCCATTCCGGTGCAGTACCTGACGGCCAACCGCGACAGCGCGCCGCAGCGGGTATTGAGCAATTCGTTCGGCTTTGGCGGCACCAACTGCAGCCTGATTCTGGGGCGCGCAGCATGAGGCTCCTTTCTTATCTCGATGGCATCGGCCTGGTTGGCCCTGGACTCGACAACTGGCCTGCCGCGCATTCCATCCTGGCGGGTCATGCGGCCTACGAATCGCGCCCGCTCGTCGTGGCCGCGCCCGCTGCGCTGCCACCCGCCGAGCGCCGCCGCACCGGACTCGCCATCAAGGTGGCGCTGGCGGTAGCGTTCGATGCCCTCGCCGCCGCGCAGCTCGATGCAAGGCAGCTGGCCACCGTATTCACCTCTTCCGGCGCCGACAATGACAACTGCGATGCGATCTGCAAGACGCTGGCCTCCGACGACCGCAGCATTTCGCCGACGCGTTTTCACAACTCGGTGCACAACGCCCCGGGCGGTTACTGGGGCATCGCCTCCGGTGCGATGACGCCCGCCACCGTGCTGTGCGCGCACGACGCCAGCTTCGGCGCCGGCCTGCTGGAGGCGATGACCCAGCTTGCGGTCGATGGCTCGCCGGGGTCTGAGCGCGGCGGCACGCTGCTGGTCGCCTACGACATGCCCTATCCCGAGCCGCTGCACGCCAAGCGGCCGCTGCCGGCGGCGTTCGGCATCGCGCTGGCGCTGATGCCGGCGCGCAGCGCGCAGTCGCTGGCCAGAATCGAACTCGAATTGAGCGACGCCGCGCCCGATACGCTGAGCGACCCCGCGCTCGAAACCCTGCGCCGCAGCATTCCCGCCGCCCGCGGCTTGCCGCTGCTGCAGGCGGTGGCGCGCGGGGACGCGTGCCGGGTGGTGCTGGATTATCTGGCGCCGCTCAGCCTGCTCGTTCAGGTTGGGCCGTGTCGCTAGACCACGCCTGGCTGCTCGCCCACCTCCCGCATCAGGGCAGCATGTGCCTGCTCGACCGTGTCGAAAGCTGGGATGCGCAGCACATTCGTTGCCGCGCCAGCAGCCATCGCGCGCCGGACAATCCGCTGCGCGCGCATGGCCGCCTGGGCGCGGCGTGCGGCATCGAATACGCCGCGCAGGCGATGGCGGCGCACGGCGCTCTGCTGGCCGCGGCCGACAGCGCGCCGCGCGTGGGCTACCTCGCCAGCGTCCGCGCGGTTGAATTGAACGTGACGCGGCTGGACGACATTGCCGCCGATCTGCGCATTGAAGCCGAGCGCGTGTCGGGCGACGACAACACGATTCTGTATGCGTTCAGCGTGCTGGCCGAACAATCGCTGCTGCTCAGCGGCCGCGCCATTGTCGTGCTGGACGCGACGCTGCTGGATATAATCAAAACAGGGAATTCAACATGAAGCGCGCGCTGGTTACTGGTGGCAGCGGCGGCATCGGCGCGGCGATCTGCCGGCGGCTGGCCGCTGACGGCTATTTTGTCTACGTTCACGCCAACCGGAACGCGGCGAAGGCCGAGGCGCTGGTCGCGGCAATCCGTGCCGATAACGGGCACGCCGAGGCCATCGCTTTCGACGTCACCGACGCCGACGCCAGCCGCGCCGCACTCGAAGCACTGATTGCCGACGCGCCGATCCAGGTGCTGGTCAACAACGCCGGCATCCACAACGACGCCGTGTTTCCCTGCATGAGCGCAGCGCAGTGGCACAGCGTGCTCGACGTGTCGCTGGGTGGTTTCTTCAATGTCACCCAGCCGCTGACGATGGCGATGATCCGCAGCCGCTGGGGGCGCATCATCAACATCACGTCGATCGCCGGCCTCACCGGCAACCGTGGCCAGGTCAACTATTCAGCGGCCAAGGGCGCGCTGCACGCCGCCACCAAATCGCTGTCGCTGGAACTCGCCAGCCGCGGCATCACGGTCAACGCGGTGGCGCCCGGCATCATCCAGACCGGCATGATCGACGGCGTATTCGACGCCAAGGCGATCGAGAGCATGGTGCCGATGAAGCGCGCCGGGCGGCCGGACGAAGTCGCCAACGTCGTGAGCTTTCTCGCTTCGGAACAGGCGAGCTACCTCAGCGGCCAGATCATTTCCGTGAATGGCGGCATGATTTGAGCGCGCCTGCACTCGCGGTTCATCAAACCGAAACCGTGCTGTTTTTCACCCTGCTGCAGTTGACGCTGATCGTGCTGGCTGGCCGCCTCGGCGGCGTACTGGCGCAGCGGGTCGGGCAATCGCCTGCGGTGGGTGAGATCATCGTCGGCATCCTGCTCGGGCCGTCACTGTTCGGCCTGCTCGCGCCCGACCTGTTCCAGTACGTTTTCCACTCGACGCCGCCGGCGCCGATGCAGATGCTGTCGCAGATCGGCCTGATTCTGCTGATGTTCCAGATCGGCCTCGAATTCGACTTCGCCCATTTGAGCGAACGCCAGAATCGCCGTGCCGTCAGCTACATCGCCAGCGCCAGCATGATCGCGCCGTTTGCACTCGGGTTCGGCTTCGGCTGGTTCACCGCGCCACTGCTGTCGCCCGGCGTCGACCGCCTCGCTTCGGCGCTGTTCATCGCCACGGCTTTCTCCATTACCGCCTTGCCCATCCTCGGCCGGATCATGATGGAGTTCAAGATCACCCGCCTGCCCATCGGCGTCATCGCCATCAGCGCCGCCGCCATCAACGACGTCGTCGGCTGGCTGCTGCTTGCGCTCATCACTGCGCTCACCCTGGCTGAATTCAGCGCCGCCGCCTTCGCCGTCAAGGTGGCACTGGTGGCCGGCTTTTTCCTGAGCTGGTGGTTTGCGGTGCGGCCGCTGATGAAGCACGTGATCCGTGCAAGCCAGGCCCGCCCGGTGCCGGTGGGCGAGAAGGCCGGACGCGGCAAGCTCACCCACAACCTGCTCGGCATCCTGCTCGCCGGCATCTTCATCTCGGCGATGACCACCTACCAACTCGGCATCTTCGCCATCTTCGGTGGCTTCATGATGGGCGTCATCCTGCACGACGAGCACGAACTGATCGAAGCCTGGAAGGAACGCATCGGCCACTTTGTCATGGTGTTTTTCCTGCCCATTTTCTTTACCTACACCGGCCTGCGTACCCACATCGGCAGCCTCGATACGCTGCAAGCCTGGGGCTGGTGCGGGCTGCTGATCCTGTTGGCCACGCTGGGAAAATTCGGCGCCAGCTACGTCGCCGCGCGCTGGGTCGGCATGTCGCACCATGAAGGCAAGGTGATCGGCATCATGATGAATACCCGTGCGCTGATGGAACTGATCGTCATCAACGTCGGCTTTGATCTCGGCGTGATTTCGCAGCAGGTGTTCACCATGCTGGTGCTGATGGCGATTTTCAGCACGGTGATCACGACGCCGGGATTGCGGCGGTGGTTGCCGAAGATGGGCGTAGCGGTGGCAGGGCGGCCTTGAGGCTGCTGCCCGGAGATATACTCCGGGGCGCTGCGGGGCGGCGGTTCTCAATCCGGCGTTTCCCAAGCAGCGTTTTAATCGGGTTTTTTGAAATTAAAGGGAGACAAAAATGATGCGTTCCATTGCCGCACTTGCCATCGCCGGGCTGCTGACAGCCTCACTCGCCCAACAAGCCCTAGCCGAAATGCCGGCCGATACTGCGGCTCAGCCTGCAAGCGAAACGCAGACCGTTAAATCGACCGACGGCAGCTTTGAAGGCGAGATTGTCGGCACCATCGCGCCCGACAGCCGGTTTGCCAAACTCAAAATCGGCATGACCATGGCCGAAGTGAACAAGCTGATCAAAGCCCCCGACGATTTGCAGCGCCATGAAACCGGCAAGCGCTGGATTCCGTTTTACTTCGGCGACGATGCGCAGCGGATGCAGGCCACCTACACGGGAGAAGGCTGTTTGACGTACACCGGCGGCAACGTTTTTGGTGGTGGCGGTAATCAGCTGATTCGCATTACGGCTGATCCTCAGGGGTGTGCTGCCGACTGAGAGGGGGGGCTCCCTTGAGCGATGTGTCTGGCGAGGATTTGGCTGTAGCTCGCTCGACTTTGAACTCACCGCTGATCTGGCTTATTAATAAAACCTCAGGGAAAAAATCATTATGAATCGTATTTCACTTGCTCTACTGGTGCTGCTGTCGCTCAGCGGCTGTGCCTTCACGCCTCAAGCCGTTTCTATCGTACCAACTGTGAATGTTGCTGCTTCAAACATCGGAAATGGACGTGAGATTTCGTTAAACGTTGTCGACGAACGCCCTAAGAAAACGCTCGGCACTGTAGGGGCGAGAGGTATTGGTGCCGATATCTCGCTTGAAAGTGATTTGGTCGTAGCCGTTCAACGTGCGCTAGCGGATGGATTGGCGAAAAAGGGTTTCAAGCCAGATGCTGCGCAAATTGGCAACAATACGGGTATCCGGGTTGAAATCCGCAATCTTGATTACGTCATCATTCAGGGATTTTGGGCGGGGACGCTGCGGGTGGATGCCGGGTTGAAGGCAATTTGTATTCGCAATGGATTGCGCCCCTACGAGAGGCTTTATCACGGTGAGTTTGTGGAAAGCATTCAAGTCGTTCAGGGCAAAGAAGCAAATGAGCGCTATATCAATATCGCGCTATCGGATGCTGTTAACAGCCTCCTCTCTGACCGTGAATTGTTGGACTGCTTGGCGCAGGGGATCTGACACCATTTTCAAATCTATACTGGTTTCTGTGGGCCGGACCCTATTCAGGGCAGTGCGCAAAATCAGTCATCAAGCTGTACGCTCACCACCGCCCTGGTTTTGACTTTCATCCCCTCTCAGCCCCGCCGGAAATTGAGTCTGTCGGGTGGATCAGCGGCAAAGGTGTTTGAAGCCCCGCTCACATAAATTAATCAGCATGACAAAAGCGGGGCGAGTTCTTTGACGCCCACCCTGCAGGCTAAATTTCCGGGGTTTCGGGGATGTCGGGGTGCGTTTTCTTTGGTTACTTTCTTTGTCGCATTGACAAAGAAAGTGACTGGCCGCCGGGCTACCCCCGGCCAGCGGCCTCTCGCCCAGCAGCCTCTCCAGCCGCCCCCCATCACACCCGCCAACTCACCCCAGCTTCACCGCCTGATACTCCGCCAAAATCGACAGCGCGCCGGTTTCGACATGCCGTTTTGCCCCGGTAAACCCGGCCTCGACCAGGGTGCCGATGACGCCGCTCGGCGGCACGCAGGCTTCGATGGTGTCCCAGTAATAGCGCCACAGCTTGGCCGATTCGGCGCTGCAGCCGGTCAGGCGCGCCAGCACCGGCACCACGCCGCGCATGTAGCCTTTGAGCAGCGCCTGGCTCCAGGCGCGTTCGGGCTTGGTGATTTCGAGCAGGCAGAGGCGGCCGCCGGGTTTGAGCACGCGGTGGAATTCGCTGAAGGCGGCGGAGAGGTCGCCGATGTGGCGCAGCGCGTAGCCCATGCTAAGGAAGTCGAAGCTGGCGTCGGGGAAAGGGATGGCTTCAGCGCGGCCTTCGATCAGTTGGACGCCAGGCAGGTGCGCCTGCGACATCATGCCGACGCTGGGGTCGACGCCGATCACCAGCGCGGGGTCGCCCACCAGTTTTACCGCCTCGCGCGCGACCAGTCCTGTGCCGATGCCGACATCGACGACGCGCATACCCGATTTCAGGCCGGCGCGCTGCAAGGCCTGGCTGCGATACCAGGGGCCGCTGCCGAGCGCCAGCAGACGGTCGATGCGGTCGTAATCGGCGGCGGTGTTGTCGAACAGTTTGCCTACGTAACCCCGTCGTGCGTTCTCGTCGGCGTAATACGCGGTGAGCGGCGGGTGCGGGGCATGGATGGGCTGGGTAACGGGCGGGGTTTTCATGGTGGCGTCGGGTGAAGGGAAGGGGGCGTGAGCCCGAAGGCGGCCTGGCAAGGGTTTCAGCAGGACGCGCCGCGTGTTTGCGCAGGTTCGGATTTACTCGAACTGCCAGACCAGCCCGAGGTTGATGCCCAGCACGTCGATCCCCGGGTTGGGGTCGGTCATGCCCAGATTGGAATGGTGGGTGAAATAGCCGGCTGCGGTGACCGCCTGGTTTTTGCTCAACTGGTGGCGCACGCCCAACTGGCTGAACCAGTTGAAGCTGAAGTCCTGCCCCTGGCCGCCGGGCGTGTCGTTCGAATTGGTGATGCCGGCGCCGCCGCCCACTTCGAGAAACAGGGCGGATTGTTGTGCCGCGTTCCAGAGCTCCAGGCTGGGCGCGCCGGCAAACGCGAAGTAATAGTCTTCGGCGCCTTCGACATAGGTTTCCAGAATGACCGCGATGCGGTTGCGCACGGTGAGCCGCGCGCCGCTTTCGCCCTTCCACAGGTCGAACATCGCGGGCGAGCGCCAGGCGACCTGCAGCGGCACGATGACGTAATCCAGCGGCGAGTTGTCGCGAATTTTTTCCAGATAGCCCATCTCGACGGCGACTTCCCAATGGTCGGCCGGATGGCTTTGCGCGAGCACGCTGGCGGGCGCGGCCAGCAGGCAGCTGGCAAGGATGGACGCTGCCGCAGCATGTCGCACGAAGCCGGGGAAGGAGGCAATGGATGGCATGAAAAGGGATGGCTGGCGTGAGGAGGCCGTCATTGTGTCAGGTTCGGGCCGGGCGGAGGCGCCTGAATAAAAGCAGTGGCAGGCGCACGACAAACCCCAGCATCAGCCGCAGATGCATCCAGGTGAGCAGGGCGTTGTCGCGCAGGTAGTTGAAATGGGAGACGCCGCCTTCGTCGGCGCGCAGGTATTTCACCGGCGCGTCGACGTTGACCGGGCGCACGCCGCGCCAGCACAGGCGCACCACGGCCTCGGGGTCGAAGTCGAAGCGGCGCATCCAGCGCTGGCCGCGCATCACCTGGCGCAGCGGTTCGATCGGGTAGACGCGAAAGCCGTACAGCGAATCGCCGATGCCAGCCCACAGGGTTTCCAGGTTGGCCCAGCCGTTGGAAATCTTGCGCCCCTGCACCCGCAGCGCGGGCGCGTCGGCGGCGAATACCGGCTTGCCAAGGATCAGCGCGGCGGGCTGCTGCTGCGACGCGGCCATGAACGCCGGAATCAGACCGGCCGGATGCTGGCCGTCGGAGTCCATTGTCAGCGCGTGGGTGTAGCCTGCGGCGGCGGCCTGATCCAGTCCGTGCAGTACTGCGGCGCCCTTGCCGCCGTTTGCCGGCAGCACCCACACCCGCAGGCCGGGGTCGCTCGCCGCCATTTCCTGCAGCCCGGCGGCGGTGCCGTCGCTGCTGCCGTCCACCACCACCCACACCGGCGCCCACCGCGCGCGCGCGGCGCGCACCGTGGCGTAAACCTGCGCGCCCGGGTTGTAGCTGGGGATCAGCACCAGATGGCTGGTGGAGGGGATCGGGTCAGACATTATTCTGCGGGGATTTGAGGTCGGGTGCGCTGGGCGCGTCGGGCGGCAAAAAGCGCGGGGCGTCACGCAGCGCGTCGATAAAATAGCGCTCCAGGTCGGCGGTAAACGCGCCGGCCTTCTTGGGCGGGTCGAAGCGGCGGCCGAGGCGGAAATGGTAGGTGACCGGCATGGCGGGGCGCTTGAACAGCGGCCAGCCCTTGCTCAGATATGCCGAATTGGTTTCGATGAAAACGGTCTGAATCGGCACATTGGCCTGCCGGGCAATCAGCGCCGTGGTGCCCTTGCAGGCATTGACCGGCCAGCGCGTGGTGCGGGTGCCTTCGGGAAACAGCAGCAGCTGGCTGCCGTTTTTGAGTTCGGCCACGGCCTGCTTGATCATCGAGAGCTGCGCGTCATTGCGGATGTAGCCGGCCATGCGCGAGCCGGCGCCGAGAAAGATGTTGTCGACGATACTGGCTTTCATGATGCAGGCCAGATTGGGCAGGCGCGAAATCACCATTACCGCGTCGAGCATGCTGGGGTGGTTGGGCGCGACGATCAGCGGCCCCTGGTCGCGCAGCGCATCAAGCGCGCTGAAATCGAAGCGGCAGGCGCCGATCCGGCTCAGTGCCCATAAGTAGAAGCGAAACCCGGTGGTGATGCCCCAGCGCCCGAGCGGAGCCGCCCAGCGCCTGGGCAACAGGTAGTACAGCACAACGGACAGGGACGACCAGCCCAGCGACAGAAGGCCGAGCAGGATCAGCCCGAACCACAGCGCGAACGACTCGTACAGACCATGCAGCCAGCCAGCCAGCGTGGCGGGCGGTGTGGCCAGCTGGGCGCTCACAGCGCCGCCTCGACGTCGATGGCGTGTCCGCCCGAGGCCTCGATCTCGACCAGCAGGTCGGCACGGCAGACATCGGCCTGCAGATAAATGGCCGCCACCGGGGCGTTGAGCGCGCTTGCCATGGCCGCGCGCACGGCGGCAAAATCCGCCGGATGGCGGACATACACCTTGTAGGCCAGCTGGTCGAGATGGAAATTCGCCGCCGGCGCCAGCCGGTTGGCCTCGGCCGCGATGGCCGCGATATTGGCCAGGCACTCGCGCGTTTGCGCCGCGACGTCGCCGTGATGCAGGGTTTGGTGGCCGACGATGCTGGCGGTGCCGGAGATGAACAGCATGTCGCGCCCGCCCAGCCGGACGAGGCCGGCGCGCGAAAAGGTCGGGCTCTTCGGGCCGTATTGGTCGGGGTAGTGGTAGGCGCTCAGCTGGCGCGGGTTTTCGATTCCGGTCACCTCGGCGCGCGTCGCCAGGAAGGCGATGTTGAGGCCGCCGCTGGCGGAACCCAGTGCGCAGGCGGCCGGCACGTTGCCGGTCACCGCACGGCCGTGGGCGCGGAATGCCGCCTGGCGCCCGATGTTGAACTGGCGGTAGCGCTCGATGCCGTGGCTTTCCTGATTGATCGCCGGAAAGTAGTTCCACACCCGCAGCAATGCGCCAAAGCCGCGCGCCTCGAGCAGGGCGAAGATGGCCCGGTAGGCGGCGTCGGCCGTGGCCTGCAGGGGGGCGCGCGCGTCATCGCCGGTTTCATCCAGGCTTAGCGAGCCGAACAGCAACAGGTCGTTTTCACGGTAGCGGATCGCGCCCTGCTGGCCGGACTGCAGCGGCGCCGGGCTGTGCCAGATTTCGCACACCGATGCCTCGCCGGCCGGCAGGGCCATGTCCACCGCGAGCAGCGGCAGGTCGCCCGCGTCAGGCTGCGCGGCGGCGGGATGCGAAAAACAGGCGCCGCCCAGCACGCTGTCCGCCTGGGGCAATCCGGACGCGGGCCGAAACGTCAGCCCGAGCATGGCGTCCGCACCGCTCAAGCTGAGCCCTCCGCTTCTTCCACGTAGCGGATGTTGAACTTGCGGCGCTTCCACGCCAGCAGCGTGCGCTTGAGGTTGGTGAGCGAGGCGATGTAATAGATCAGCTTCAGCACCCGCAGCGAGCCCCAGATCGGCGTCTTGCCGTAAATGTCGCCCGCCAGCACCGACAGCAGCGCTTCCTGCACGCGGAACATGTTGCTCGGCTCCATGAACAGGTTGCGCATGGTGGGGTTGGTGACGCGGTAGATGAACCAGGAGAACTCCTTCGGCCCGTGCTTCATCACCTTGTCGAAACGCTTGAGCGCGGCGGCCGATTTTTCCGGCTGGCGCAGGCAGGTGTCTATCGCGTCGGCACCTTCGAAGCCGCTCTTCATCGCCAGCATTACCCCGGAGGAAAACACCGGGTCGACGAAGGCATAGGCGTCACCCAGCAGCAAGTAAGTGTCGCCGTGGCTGCGGTCGCAGCTGTAGGAAAAGTTGCCGGTGGCTTCCACCTCGGAGACCAGTTCGGCGTCCTTCAGCCGCAGTGCCATCGCCGGGCAGAGCGCGATCTGCTCGAGGAAGAATTCCTTGACGGAGTTTTTGCGTGTTTTCAGGTGGTGCGGCCAGGTCACCACGCCGATGCTGGTGGTGCCGTCGGCCAGCGGGATGAACCAGAGCCAGCCGTGCTCGAACCAGAAAATGCTGATGTGGCCTTCCTTCTTGCCGCAGTTTCGCTGCGCGCCGGTGAAGTGGCCATACAGCGCCGAACTGTTGTGCATGGGGTTGCGCTGCTTGGCCTTCAGACGGTTGCCGAGAAAGGTGTCGCGGCCCGAGGCGTCGACCAGAAAGCGGCAGCGCCAGGTTTCGCTGCGGCCGTCGTCGTGCTCCGCATGAACGATGGCACCGGCGTTGTCCGGCAGGAACGCCACGTCGCGCACGCGGCAGCCCTCGATGACCTTGGCGCCCTTGCGTGCGGCGTTGCGGATCAGAATGTCATCGAATTCGGAGCGGCGCACCTGGAAGGCGCTCGGCATGCTCTTGTCCCAGGCATCGGCAAACTCGAAAGACTGCTGGTGGTCGTGCCAGGGCGAAACGAATTCCGCGCCCCATTTCTGCATGCCGATGGCCTCCACCTCCGCGCGCACGCCCAACTGGTCGAGCAGCGGCATGTTCGCAGGCAGCAGCGATTCGCCGATATGGAAGCGCGGGTGGTGGGCTTTTTCCAGCAGGGTGACGTGGTGGCCTTTTTCGGCTAGCCGCGTGGCGGCGGTGGAGCCGGCGGGGCCGCCGCCGATGACCAATACATCACAGTCGTGATCGGCACGGTGATGGGCGGCTGGTGGGGGAGTGGGCAGGTGATGGTTTGACATGGGACCTTCTGGGATTGTCGGCAGCACCGCGAAAGGCCATGTCTGCACAAACTCTTGAGCAGATTTTACCCAAGCTTTCAATTTTTCAGCATGCAGGGCTTTCCCTGGTCTAAATGTTTTACATAAATTGCCGATATCCATAAGCGAAGTCTTATTCGCCTTGTCCCTCAATATCACGCCGATCTACGGCGTGGCTGCCCCCAGGAGAGTATTCAATGATGTTTAAACGCGCCAGTGCCCTGGTATTGGCATTAGGTGGCATGACAGGCTATGCCTTTGCTACCAATGGAATGAATGTGGAAGGGTTTGGCCCGATCGCAAGCGGCTTGGGCGGCGCCTCGATGGCCTATGACAATGGTGCGGCAGCCATGATGAACAATCCGGCCACCCTCGGTCTGGGGGCGGAGGGCGATACCGTGTCGCTGATGATTGGTTATCTGGGGCCTGACGTGTCTGTGGTCGGGGAGAAATCCTCGGGTGGCGATGCCTATTACATGCCGGCAGCAGGCTGGACCCGTAAAAGCGGCAGCCTGACCTACGGCGTGGGTATGTTCGCCCAGGGCGGGATGGGGACCGAGTACGCAAGGGGCGTGGATGGCCTGCCCGAGCGTTCCGAACTGGGCGTGGGACGACTGATTGCGCCGCTGGTTTACAACGTGAGTCCAAAACTGTCGATCGGCGGCTCGGTGGACTTCGTCTGGGCCATGCTGGATTTGCAAATGGCGATGCCTATTGCGAGCATGGCGAATCTGATTACAGAGCCGGGTAATGGAACCATTGGGGGTGCGCTGGGCGGAATGATAACGGCGGGCTATGACAATGCACGCCTTGATTACAGTGATGACAGCGATTACAGCGGAAAGGCCAAAGGCCATGGTTTTGCGGGGAAAATCGGCTTTACCTACAAGATCAGCGACACCGTGAATGTGGGCGGCACCTATCATTCGAAAACCAGTCTGGGCGACCTCGAAACGGGATCGGTTGGTGCTTCGATGATTGTGACTGATACGGTCAATCCGACACAGACTGTGCCTGGCAAGATTTCCGTTCGTGATTTCCAGTGGCCGGAAACCTTTGGCCTCGGCGTGGCGGTTCGGGCCAGCCCCGAATTGATGCTAGCGGCTGACTGGAAGCGCATCAACTGGCGCGACGTGATGAAGAGCTTCACCATGACGTATACCGCGATGGGTGACAGCGTGACGTTTGCCTTGCCGCAAAACTGGGAAAACCAGGACGTACTGCAGCTTGGCCTGGCCTACAAGGCGACGGCTGCGCTGACGTTGCGGGCGGGCGCCAGCTTTTCGGACAGCCCTGTCCCCGACAGCACCTTGAATTACCTGTTTCCGGCGATCGTGAAGAATCACTACATGGCGGGTTTGGGGTATGCGATCAATGACCGCTCCGGCGTCGACTTCTCGCTGCAGTTCGCCCCGGAAGTGGAACAAACGGATTCAATCGGCCGTATCATCTCTCACTCGCAGACCAATTGGCAGCTGCTGTATAGCGTGCGCTTCTAGGTCTTGAGGATTTCAGGGTCGGTGTAGATGGCGCGGACTTCCGCGCCATTTCTTTTGAGCTTAATGAGGTTTTTACATGCTGGTGCTGGGCGTCGAGTCCTCCTGTGATGAAACCGGTGTCGCGCTGTATGACCGTGAACGCGGCCTGTTGGCACACGCCCTGTATTCGCAGATCGCCATGCACAACGACTACGGCGGCGTGGTGCCGGAACTGGCCTCGCGCGACCATATCCGGCGCGTATTGCCGTTGACGCGGCAGATTCTGGTCGAGAGCGGCTGCAGCCTGGCCGACCTCGACGGCATCGCCTACACCCAGGGTCCGGGGCTGGCCGGTGCCTTGCTGGTGGGCGCCGGGATGGCACGCGCGCTGGCGTATGCGCTGGGCATCCCGGCGGTCGGCGTGCATCACCTCGAAGGCCACCTGCTCTCCCCGCTGATTTCCGATACCCCGCCCGAATTCCCCTTCGTCGCCCTGCTGGTATCAGGGGGGCACACCCAGCTGATGCTGGTGGAAGGGGTCGGCCGCTACACCCTGCTGGGCGAAACGCTGGACGACGCGGCGGGCGAGGCGTTCGACAAGACCGCGCAGCTGCTCGGTCTGGGCTACCCCGGCGGCCCGGCGCTGTCGAAGCTGGCCGCCAGTGGCGACGCCACCCGCTTCACCCTGCCGCGCCCGATGCTGCATTCCGGCGATTTCGATTTCAGCTTCAGCGGGCTGAAAACCGCCGTGCTGACGCTGGTACGCAAAGTGGGGCAGGACGCAGCGGCCGACATCGCAGCGGCGTTTCAGGACGCAGCGGTGGACGTACTGGTGGGCAAAAG
>NCHD01000030.1 GCA_002257045.1 Hydrogenophilales bacterium 16-61-112
GTCGAGATCGGCTTCGCGTATCCCCAGGCTGTCCTCTTCACTCGGCATGTTGGGATCCTGCACCACGATATCCGGCTCAATGCCCTTGGCCTGGATCGAACGTCCATTCGGGGTGAAGTAACGCGCAGTGGTGAGCTTGATCGCTGTACCGTTGCCGATCGGCAGAATCGTCTGCACCGACCCCTTGCCGAAAGTGCGGGTGCCCATAACGACCGCGCGCTTGTGATCCTGCAACGCGCCTGCGACGATTTCGGATGCTGAGGCTGAGCCGCTGTTGACCAGCACCACCATCGGCACCTGCTTGACGCCTGCCGGCAGCTTGGCCAGGTAATCAGACTGCATCGGCCGCAGATAAAACTCGCGACTGGCGGTTAAACGCATTTTGGCGTCCTGGGTCCGGCCTTCCGTATACACCACCAGGCTATCGGGTTTGACGAACGCTGCGGTCACCGCTACCGCGCCATTCAAGAGCCCACCCGGATCATTGCGCAAATCCAGGATCATGCCTTTCAAAGGCGCCTTGTTGTTCTTGTAAAGCGTGTTCAAGGCTTCGACCAGCAACTCGCCGGTGTGCTCCTGAAACTGCGTTACACGGACGTAGCCATAACCGTTTTCCAGCAACTGGAATTTGACGCTGCGAATTTTGATGACGGCGCGGGTCAAGGTCAGCACGATGGGCTTGTCCACCCCCTTGCGTGCAATCGTCAATTTGATCGTCGAACCCGGCTTGCCGCGCATCCGCTTGACCGCATCATTCAACGACAGACCCTTCACCGGCGTCTCGTCGAGCTTGATGATCAGATCACCGGGTTTGACTCCGGCCTTGAAAGCGGGAGTGTCCTCGATCGGCGAGACCACTTTCACAAAGCCATCCTCCATGCCGACTTCGATGCCGAGGCCTCCAAATTCGCCCTGTGTACCGACCTGCAAGTCCTTGAAGCCCTCGGCGTCAAGATAGGTCGAGTGCGGATCCAGGCCGGTCAGCATGCCGTTGATCGCGCCGTCGATCAACTTCTTGTCTTCGACCGGCTCGACGTAATCGTTTTTGATGCGGGCAAACACATCGGTAAAGGCGCGCAGTTCTTCAACCGGCAATGCCGTGGCTGCCTCCTTGTCAGCCATTGCCGACAGGTTGACCGTTAACGCCGCGCCAGCCATCACGCCGGCCAGACCGACGAGTATGAATTTCGCCTTTTGTGTCATTTCACTTCACCCATAAGAGGGGATTAACAGGACGGCTTTGATGCCGCATTTCAAAATACAAACCGATGTCCGGCTGACCGCCGCTATTGCCGACCGACGCAATGGCGTCGCCGGTCTGGACGCGCTCGCCCACCTGCTTATACAGACTTTCATTATTGCTGTACAGGCTCATATACCCCTCACCGTGATCGACAATGATGAGGTTTCCAAAGCCCCGCAACCACTCGGAAAATACCACCTGACCCGCGGCAATCGCCTTCACTGCCACGCCTTGCCCGGCACGAATGAAAAGCCCTTTCCAGCTTACCCCACCACCCTCTCTCGGAGCACCAAAACGGTTCATGAGTTCCCCGGCGACGGGCAAACGCAATCGACCCTTGAGACTTGAAAAAGCGCGCCCCGAATCAAAAGCAACCGGAGTTTCCGTATTGGTCGCAATGCCTCTACGGGGTTGATTGGCTGAATTTCTTTGGATCGCAGGGGATTTTGACGACTTTTGTGCCTGCCTGGCGGCACGGGCACGCGCGACCTCCCGGGCTGCCTGTTGCGCCATCACACGGTTCAATCTCTGCACCAGGCGGGTCAAGCTGCGTTCATCGCGCTTGAGAACAGAAATCTCACGCTGCTGCTGCTGTATTTGTGCCGAGAGCTTGCTCAAAACCTGTTCTCGCGCACGCTTATCGGCCAGCAACTGCTGGTTTTCGACCGCACGCGCAGCTTGCAGCTGCGACAACTGACTGGTTTTCTGGGCGGCTGCGGCCTGCAACGCGGCCAGTTTTTCCTGCTCGATCCGCAAGGTCTCGATCTGATCGTGCTGCGCGCGCGAAACATAGGTCAGATATCGCAAATCACGCGCGATCTGGTTGGGATCAGCACCATTCAGCATCAGCTTCAAGGCATCGCCCTGCCCCCGCTTGTAAGCCGACTTGAGCGCCTGCGCGAGACTGGCTTGCTGCTGACGAATTCGCGCAGCGGTGGCCTCGGCTTGCTGAGTCAAGGTTTGAAGCTCCCCTTGTGTGCGCTGACGTTCGCCATCCAGTTCTCTCAACTGGCGCACGCTGCTGCTGATCGCACGCTCTGATTGGCGCAATTCATCGGCCGCTTCCTTGCGGTGCGTCTGCGTTTCCCGGAACGCCTGCTGCAGCGAGGTGAGGCGCTGCTTGAGTGCCTTGAGTTCGGATTGCGAGCGATCGACCTGGTTGGCACCAACGGCCAAAGGCCAGCAGAGCGCCCACAAGACAAGGGCCTTGCCTGTTGCCGCGAAGAGTTTACTCAAAATGAACCAGAGCTTCACCGGTCATTTCAGCAGGTTGCGGCAAGCCCATCATTTTCAGCAAAGTCGGGCTGACGTCTTCAAGCGCACCGGTTTCAGCCAGGCTGGCGTGACGCCTGCCAACGTAAATAAGCGGCACCAGGTTCAGCGTATGTGCCGTGTGTGCCTGGCCTGTAACGGGATCAAGCATCAATTCGGCATTGCCGTGATCTGCCGTCACCAGCACTTCGCCGCCGCGCGCGCGCTGCGCCGCGACAACCCTGCCCAGACAGGTGTCAACCGTCTCGATCGCAGCAATGGCCGCTTGCAGATTGCCCGAGTGCCCGACCATATCCGGATTGGCATAATTGCAGATGATCAGGTCGTATTGCTTGCTCTCGATCGCGGCAACCAGCTTGTCGGTCACCTCGAACGCACTCATCTCAGGCTTCAGGTCATAGGTGGCCACGTCGGGCGAAGGCACCAGCACACGGTCCTCGCCGGGGAAGGATGCCTCCTCTCCGCCGTTGAAAAAGAACGTAACGTGCGGATATTTTTCCGTTTCGGCAATACGCAGCTGGCGCAATCCCAGGTTGGCCACATACTCGCCAAGACCGTTTTTGATGCGTTCGGGCGGAAACGCGACCGACACCACGAAGTCGTCGCTATAACCAGTCAGGGTGCAATAGGTTGCAAGGCGCGGTGTCACTTCACGCTCGAACTCGCTGAAATCCGGTTCGATGAACGGGCGCGATAACTGACGCGCGCGATCGGACCGGAAATTCAAAAAAATCACCGAGTCGCCGTCTTCCATTTTTACCGGCTTGCCATCTGGCGACGCAATGGCCGTTGCCTTGACGAACTCATCTGACTCGCCGCGCGCATACGCAGCATCGAGCCCTACCTGCGGCGTCTCGGCCAGAAACTCGGCACGCCCCTGGGTCAGCAGGTCATAGGCTGATTGAACCCGCTGCCAGCGACGGTCACGATCCATTGCAAAATAGCGGCCGATCATCGAGGCGATATGACCAACGCCGACCTGTTCGATCTTTTCGTTCAGCCGGCGCAAATAGATTTCGGCGCTTTTGGGCGGGGTGTCCCTGCCATCCAGAAACACATGTAGGCAAACCTTGTGCAGCCCTTCACGCGCGGCCAGATCGAGCAAGGCATGAAAATGCAGCTCATGGCTGTGCACGCCGCCGTCGGATAGCAAACCCAGCACATGCAAAGTCTTGCTGTTGTCGCGCGCCAGATGCACCGCGTTCAGCAAAGCGGGATTGGTATAGAAATATCCGGACTCGATGGCGCGATCGATGCGGGTGAACTCCTGGTACACCACGCGTCCCGCACCGATGTTGAGATGCCCAACTTCGGAATTCCCCATCTGTCCCTTGGGCAGACCCACCTCCGACTCTGATGCGTGAATCAGGGTATGCGGGCTTTCCTTCCACAGACGGTCGAAATTGGGTTTGCGAGCCTGCGCGACTGCGTTGTCGGCGCGTTCTGCGCGACAACCAAAACCGTCGAGAATAATGAGGAGAACCGGTGTGGTCTTCATGAAGAAATGTCTATTACCCAATTCGTTTTTGTGGGATTATTTTAATATATGCGTGATTTCTAATCTATAGATGGCCCACCGGACCGGCTCAATTAGCCGGTCAATATCGGGGGTCTCGCCGCAGAACTTCTCTTGTTTTTCCAGAAAACGCAGCTCTTCAAGAGTACTACACGAACAGGATCAAGGTAATGGATATGGCAGCTGAGTGGGATGACGTGGATTTGATGGATAAGGATGAGCACATTGAGCAGGCTTCGCGTGCAATGAAGGCCATGTCGCACCCCCTGCGTTTGAAAATTCTCTGCGTCCTGGGCGACAAGGAAGTCAGCGTGCAGGATATCGTCGACCACGTCGGCACGTCACAAAGCAACATCTCGCAGCACCTTGCGATCCTGCGCGACAAAGGCGTGCTGCGTACCCGCAAGGATGCCAACCGCGTGTTTTACCGCGTGGGCGACACCCGGACGCTCAAATTGTTGAGCATGATGCGGGATGTTTTCTGCGGATTCACCAAGTAAATCTCGCTTGCCCGACGACAGGCCCGGTCACGCGAAAGCGTGCCGGGCCTGTGTGTTTTCGGGGCGACTGAACATGGCGAAACAAACGGTTTTCGCCCATAGAAGCGCTCCACAGAGCCCCAAGCCTGTGTCACCATACAGGCATTCAAAAAGCCCGATCGGCGTCAATCGATATGTCTAACCGTTTTATCCGCAACCCGTCCAGCGGCGTTCCTCCCGGGTTATCAGATATTCTTTTGGTTGGATAAATTACTTGTATATAATTAAAATCTAATATTTGATGCGATATCACGCGTCCATTCAACCAAAGGGGGTTTGATGCGGACCAAGAAAAGAAAATCTGTCCGGCCAAGCGCGTTCGATTTCCTGTTTCTGCTGACCCTGGCTACCGCCACGCAGGCCGAAACGCTGGATTTCGCCCAGGCGGTGCAACGCGCACTGTCACAAAACCCGGACATCCTTGTCGCGGGCACGCAAATCAGCCAGGCGCAAGCTGCCGTGAGGCAGAGCGCGGGCGCGCGGATGCCCAAACTCACCGCTTCGATCAACGTGACCCGCACCGATGACGCACTCAATGCCTTCGGCATCAAGCTGTCCCAGCGCAACGCCACGTTCAACGACTTCGGCGCCGCTGAATTCAACCCGGCCAATCCCGGTGTTCTCAGCGTTGCGCCGCAGGATCTCAATCACCCCGGCTGGGTAAATAATTTCAATACCCGCCTGGAAGCGCAACTGCCGCTCTACAGCGGCGGCATGATCCGGGGCTACGCCGAACAGGCGCAAGCCTATTTGCGTGCCGCGCGCCAGGGCGATGTGATGGCGCGCCAGCAAGTGATTTTCGATGTGCTGCGCGCTTACGAAGGCGTGCATACCGCACGCGCCTACCGGGACGTCGCCATTCAGGGTCGCCTTGCGGCCGAAAACCACGTCAAGACCGTCAACAGCCTGTTCAAGGGCGGGGTGGCGGTAAAAAGCGATCTGCTGACTGCCCAGGTGCATCTGGAGGACGTCAAGGTCCAGCAGACCCAGGCCGAAAATGCCGTACAGCAAGCGCTCGATCAGCTTCACCTGTTGCTGGGTATGCCGCTGGCAGCGCCCCTGGACGTAGGCGGCAGCGTCGAGGTGCGTCCACTGGAAGGCAAGCTGGCCGACCACCAGGACGAGGCCCTCAAATCCAACCCCGGTCTTGCCGCCTTGCGCGGCCAGCTCGACGCGGCGCAGGCCGCCGTGAAAGTGGCGCGCGCCGGCAAATATCCGCAGGCCGGCCTGATGGCACGTTTCGATACCAACGACCCCAATCCGGGTTTCGAGGCCCACTCCTATACGGTGGGTGGCCAGCTGTCATGGCAGCTGTTCGACGGCGGCGTTGCCGACGCGGCCGTCCAGCGCGCCCAGTCCAGTCGCGACGAGCTGGCCGCCCGGCTCAACAAGGCCGAGAACGGCGTTGCCTACCAGGTGGTGGATGCCTGGCGCCGCGCCGACGAGGCGCAGCGCCGGGTTGCCGCGCGGGAGCTGGCAGTGAACCAGGCCGAGGAAGCGCAGCGCATCGTGGGCAAGCGCTACGCCGGCGGCGTCACGACCATCACCGAGCTGCTGGCCGCACAGGCGCAGCTGGACAAGACCCGGGCGGACCTAGTGGCGGCCCGTTATGAACTCAAGGTGCAACGCGCCAACGCCCGGTTGGCGACAGGCCGTTTGCAACCGGACTTACTGTGAGCAATCCGAGATGAAACCTATGGCGAATCCCACACTTTGGCGTATGGCCCTGCTGGGTCTGGCAGTCAGCTTGACTTCAGCTTGCGGCGACAACGAATCTTCCGGCACGCAGGTTGACGCCGCCACGCGGACTGTTGCGGCTGAGGTGCAGACCATACAGCCTGTCCCGCTGAGTTTGCGTGCGGAACTGCCCGGCATGATCGCCTCGGAAGACCAGGTTCAGGTGGCCTCGCGGCTGATGGGTTACATCCGAGAGATCAAGGTCGAAGAAGGCCAGATGGTCAAGGCAGGGCAACTGCTGTTCGTGATAGACCCCACCGACATTCAGGGACAGATGAGCCAGGCCCGCGCCGGTCTGGCTCAGGCGGAAGCCGCGCTGACCGACGCCAGGATCGACCATGAGCGATTCGGTACGCTTTATCAAGAAGAAGCCATTCCCAAATTGCAGTGGGACAAGGTCCGCCTGCAAAAGCGCGTGGCCGAACAACAGGTGGCGGCAGCCCGCGCCGGCCTGAACCAGGCGAACAGCCAGATGCGCTACGCCTCAGTGGTGGCGCCGATCAACGGCGTCGTCACGCAAAAGCTGGCCAACGCCGGCGACCTCGCCACGCCCGGCCGACCGGTGCTCATGATCGAAGGCCTGAAAAAACTCCAGGTGCGCACGCAAGTGGGCAGCGACGTCTACGCCCGCATCAAGGTTGGCGACAAGGTCACCATCGCGGCGGATGCAGACACTGCGCAGATACCGACCGAAGGCACGATCGCCCAAGTGGTGCCGGTGGCCGATCCGGTCAGCCATACCTATCTGGTGAAAATCGACCTGCCCGCAGGCAGCGGCCTTTCGGGCGGCAATTTCGTGCGTGTGGGGTTTGCCGTCGGCAGCCGTGAAGGCATCCGGGTGCCGGAAACAGCATTGGCCGAACGCGCAGGCATCGCCGGCGTGTTCGTAGTCGATGCACAGGGCCTCGCACGCTACCGCATGGTGCGCACCGGCACGGCCGATCAGAACGGGGTAGAAATCCAGTCCGGCCTCAACGCGGGCGACAAGGTGGTCGTGTCCAACGTCGGGCAAGTGGAAAACGGCGACAAGATCAACGGAGGGGCGCATGACTGAGCGCGCCGCCCCGCTCAACATCGCCGGCAAGCTGGCCGGTATTTTCATTGAATCCAAAATCACCGCCATGATCATGCTGGCGGTGACGCTGGCCGGCATCATGGCGCTGTTCGTCACTCCGCGCGAATACAACCCGCAAATCGTGGTACCGGCGGCCAATATCATCGTCGCCAAACCGGGCGCCTCGGCCGAAGAAATCCAGAACCTGGTTGTCAAGCCGCTGGAAGCCATCATGAATGCGCAGTCCGGCGTGGATCACACGTACGGCTATGCCGCCCCGGATTTCGGCCTGGTGACCGTGCAGTTCAAGGTCGGCGAAGACCAGGAAAGAAGCCTGGTCAAGCTCTACAACCAGATGATGCAGAACCTCGACCGCATGCCGCAAGGCGCCATGCAGCCGGTGATCAAGCCGATCAACGTCGACGACGTGCCAATCATGACGCTGACGCTGTCGTCCACCACCGTCGACGACCATCAGATCCGCCAGGTCGCCACCCGCATGCTGGAACATCTGCGCAATGTGCCCGGCGTGTCGTTCACCCAGGTCATAGGCGGCGCGCCGCGCGCGGTCAACGTCCTGGTTTCTCCCGCCCGGCTGGCGGCGGCGGGCATTGCGCTCGACCAGGTGGACAAGATGCTGCAGGGGCAGAACGTGTCGGCGCCGGTCGGCAAACTGGTCGACAACAACCGGGTCTCGCCGCTGCAGTTGCAGGGCTTTCTCGGCAGCGCCCAGGAAGTCGGCGACATCATCATCGGCGTGCCCAACGGCCGGCCGGTGTTCCTGAAAGACGTCGCCACCATCACGGACGGCCCGCAGGAAATCGACGAAAGTACGCGCTTTGCCTACGGCCCCGCCGCGGGCAAGGACGCTGTGCGCGACGAGGCGCCAGCCGTCACCCTGGCGATCGCCAAAAAAGCCGGCACCAACGCGGTGGTGGTCGCCAACGCCGTGCTGACCAAACTGGAGCAGCTCAAGCGTCAGGCCATCCCTGCCGACATCACGGTGGCGGTGACACGCGACGACGGCGCGCGCGCCGACGACGCGGTCAACACTCTGGTCGAGCATCTCGGCATCGCCATCGGTTCTGTGGTGGTGATCCTGGTGTTCTTCCTCGGCTGGCGCGAAGCCGGCATCGTCACCCTGACGGTGCCGCTGATTTTGTTCGTGGTGCTGACCATCGGCCTGTTCGCCGGCCAGACCATCAACCGCATCACCCTGTTCGCGCTGATCCTGTCGCTGGGCCTGCTGGTGGACGCCGCCATCGTGGTGGTGGAAAACATCCACCGCCATCTGCATCACGGCATCGGCAACCGCGATTTCAAGGACGTGGTGATCCAGGCCACCAATGAAATCGGCAACCCCACCAACATCGCCACCATCGCGGTGATCCTGGCCTTCATCCCGATGGCGTTCGTCACCGGCATGATGGGGCCCTTCATGCTGCCGATTCCGTTCAACGTGCCGGTGGCCATGATCGCCTCGCTGCTGTTCGCCTACATCGTGGTGCCGTGGGCGGCCAATCTGTGGCTGCGGAAAAAAGCCGCGCTGAGCGAGCTGGCGCGCAAGGAAAGCCTCGAAGAATCGGGCGCGCGCAAGACCGATTCGCTGCACCGCGCGTATGTCAAGGTCATCACGCCCTTCATCGAGCACAGCGGCCGCCGCAACCTGATGTTCCTGGTGGTGCTGGCGCTGCTGGTGGTGGCCATGCTGATGCCGGCCTGGCAATTCATCCGCCCATCGGGCATCAACGGGCCGCTGTCAGCGCTGGGGGTGGAACTGAAGATGCTGCCCAACGACAACACCAACACCTTCCTGGTAGAAATTGCCACCCCGGCCGGCACCACGCTGGAAGAAACCGACCGCGCCGCTCGCGCCGTGGGCGAGGTGCTGGCGAACAACCGCTTCGTCACCAATTACCAGACCTTTCTCGGCATGACCGCGCCGATCGACTTTGCCGCCCTGGTGCGCGGCGACCTCATCAAGCGCGGCGACAACCTGGCGCAGATCCGGGTCAACCTGGTCGACAAACACGAACGTTCGACCTCGTCGCACACGATCGTGCAGAATCTCAACGACAGCCTGAAGCCGCTGCGCCAGGCGTTTCCGCAGGCGCGCGTCAAGCTCTACGAGACCCCGCCCGGTCCGCCGGTGCAGGCGCAGGTGCTGGCCGAGCTGTACGGGCCCGACTACGAAAAACTGCGCAGCGCAGCGCCCGAAGTTCGCCGCGCGTTCGAGTCGGTCTACGGCATGATCAACACCGACGATTCGGTCACCGCCTCCATGCAGTCCTTCACGGTGCGGGTAGATCGCGAGAAGGCCGCGCTGTCGGGCGTTGTCACCGGCCAGGTCGGCAAATTGCTGCGCGACTACGTGTCGGGCCTGACGATCGGTTCGGTGCATGTGGATTCCGCGCGCGACCCGGTCAACATCGTGGTGCGTCTGCCGCGCACCGAGCGCCAGTCGCCCGAGTCGCTGATGGCGATCCGCGTCACCAACATGACGGGTGGCCAGGTGCCGCTGGGCGCCATCGCCCGGATCGAGCAGGTGCCCTATGGCAAGCCCATCTACGACCGCGACCAGCATCCCATGGTCATGGTCGGCGGCGAGATGATCACCTCCAGCCCGGTGTATGCCGTTCTGGCACTGGACAAGATGCTGGATGGCCAGCTGCTGTCCAACGGCGTGCGCTTCAAGACCGGCAACCTCGGCTTCACTCAGGCAACGGCGGACAACGTCGCCGACACCCACCTGCTGTGGGGCGGCGAAATGCGCCTGACGCTGGACGTGTTCCGCGACCTCGGCTCGGCCTTCATCATCGCCCTGGTGTTCATCTACCTGCTGCTGGTGGGTTACTACCGGTCCTTCGTCATGCCGATGATCGTGATGGGCGCGATCCCGCTGACCCTGGTGGGTGTCTTCCCCGGCCACTGGGCCACCAGCCAGGCGTTCACCGCCACCTCGATGATCGGCGTCATCGCGCTGGCCGGCATCGTGGTGCGCAACTCGCTGCTGCTGATCGACTTCATCGTCGATTACCGCAACCAGGGTTACGACCTCAAGGAGGCTGTCATCGAGGCCGGCGCAGTGCGGCTGCGGCCCATTCTGCTGACCGCGCTCGCCATCGTTCTGGGGTCGGCAATCATGATTACCGACCCGGTATTCGGCGGTCTGGCAGTCTCGCTGATTTTTGGCACCTTCGCGTCTACCGTGCTCACCCTGATCGTCATCCCGCTGCTGTATTACATCTGGCAGAAACGCAGTACGGTCCCGGCATGAAAACGTGAGCCGCCCATTTACCCGTTAACTTTCAGAAGGGACCCATCATGACGGTTGAACGCATCGTTCGCATCATTGCCGGCTTTTTCATCATGCTGTCGCTCGCGCTGGCGCACTTTTCCGGCAGCGCCGACTTGGCGCAGCCTTCCTGGCAGTGGTTTACTGCCTTCGTTGGCTTCAACCTGTTCCAGTCCGGCTTCACACGCTTCTGCCCGTTGGACACCCTGCTGAAAAAGGCCGGGGTCAAGCAGGGCTGCAGTCTCTAATTCGAGAACACTACTCATGGATATGCAATTTCTACAAGACAACTGGATGCTCGCCTCGCTGGCGCTGGCGTCCGGCGTCATGCTGACCTGGTCCTTCATCGGCAGCAAACTGTCCGGCGTCGAGCAGGCCGACACCCTCAAGGCCACTCGCCTCTACAACGACGACGCGCTGGTGCTGGATGTGCGCGAAGACAAGGAATTCGCCGCCGGCCACATTCCCAAAGCCAAACATATTCCGCTCGGGCAACTGGACAAGCGCATCAACGAACTCGACAAATTCAAGGGCAAGCCGATATTGGTCACCTGCCGCAGCGGCCAGCGTTCGGCGCGCGCCTGCGGCATGCTGAAAAAAGCCGGATTCGAGACCGTCTACAACCAGGCAGGCGGCATCATCGCGTGGGAACGCGCCAACCTGCCCGTCACCAAATAACCCCCCCAATCAAGGAGCCCCCATGGCCAAAGTCGTAATGTATTGCACCGCTGTCTGTCCCTATTGCGTGTCTGCCGAGCGTTTGCTCAAGAGCCGCGGCGTCACCGAAATCGAGAAAATCCGCATCGACCTCGACCCTGCCAAGCAGGAAGAAATGATCGCCCGCAGCGGTCGCCGCACCGTGCCGCAAGTATTCATCGGCGACACCCACGTCGGCGGTTTCGACGACACCGCTGCGCTCGACGCGGCAGGCGGTCTGGCTCCCCTGCTCGCCAGCGCCTGAGCCTTTCGTCAATGTGCGCTTGATATCCGGGCGCGCGTCGCCATCTTGAGGCGACGATCATTCGTCTCAAGGAGTCCCGATGGAACTTGTCTGCCCCCACTGTCTCGCACTCAATCGCGTCCCGGACGAACGTCTGGCCGATGCCCCCAAATGCGGTCAATGCGGCTCACTGCTGCTGCCCGGCAAGCCGGTCGACCTCAACGCTGGCAACTTTGACCGCTTCATCGCCAAGGCCGGGCTGCCGGTGCTGGTGGACTTCTGGGCCGACTGGTGCGGCCCGTGCAAGATGATGGCGCCGGTGTTCCAGCAGGTCGCCACCGACATGGCCACGCGGATACGCTTTGCAAAGGTCGACACCGAAGCCAACCCGCAGGTGTCGATGCGCCACCACATCAAGGGCATCCCCAGCCTGATCCTGTTCAAGAACGGAGAAGAAGTCGCGCGCACCTCGGGCGCGATGGAAGCCAACGCCCTGAAACGCTGGCTGGTGACACAGGGCATGTAACAAGCGCGTGTAAAATGCCGCCAGTTCCGGAGCATGCGCTCCGGTTTTATTGACCCAGGAAACCATCATGACCGACGCACTGCAACCCACATTCAACATCGAAAAACTCTACGTCAAGGATCTGTCGGTGGAAGTCCCCAACGCGCCCGCCATTTACATGGAGCGCGAAGCACCGCAAATGGAAGTCAACATGTCGACCGAAAGCCGCGCGCTGGGCGACGACATGTACCACACCAGCATCACCGTCACCGTCACCGCCAAAATCGGCGAAAAAACCATGTTCCTCGTCGAATGCACCCAGGCTGGCGTATTCCGCATCCAGAACGTGCCGCAGGACCAGATCCCGATGGTGCTCGGCATCGGCTGCCCCAACATCGTCTTCCCCTACCTGCGTGAAACCATCTCCGACGTGGTGATCCGCGCCGGCTTCCCGCCCCTGCTGCTGAACCCGGTCAACTTCGAAGCGCTGTTCGCCCAGCAGCAACAGGCCCAGCAGCAACAGGCTGTCCCCGCCCAAACGCATTGAGCCGGGCGTGTTGAACCAAACGGGGTCGCTGCTAACGGCCGGGTTTCTACTGGCGCTGGCACTGCCCGCCAGCGCCCTGGAATATCGCAGCACGGCACGCGCGACGATTCTGTTTGACGCGCCCTCCAGCGCGGCAGGAAAAGTCGCCATCGCGGGCAGTGGCCTGCCACTGGAAGTCGTGGTCGACACCGAAGCGTGGATCAAGGTGCGCGACTTCAGCGGCCGCCTGAGCTGGGTCGAAAAATCGGCTCTGGGCACGGCCAAAACCGTCATGGTCAAAGCCGAAACCAGCGCCATGCGCAGCCAGCCGCGTGCCGATGCCGAGATCGTGGCGCAGCTCGCGCGCGGCGTCTTGCTCAGCGTCACCGGCCCTGCCAACGCCTTCGGCTGGTTGCCGGTGAAGCATGCCGACGGCCTTGCCGGCTGGCTGCCCGCGCACGAAACCTGGGGTCGATAAGCCGTGGCCATCAAGCTGTCCGTCTTGGGTGCAGGCGCCTGGGGTACCGCGCTCGCGGTCGGCTGGGTGCCCCACCATGCCGTCACCCTGTGGGGCCGCAACATGGCCGAGCTCGACGCCATGCGCGCAGCGCGCGTCAATACCCGCTATCTTCCCGGCTGCCCCTTGCCGGACAGCCTGCAGCTCAACCCGGATTTCAACGCGACGGTCGACCACGCCGACGTCATCGTCATCGCCGTCCCCAGTGGCGCGCTGCGCGCCACCCTCGCCGCCCTGGCGCAACGCCCTGCCCTGCCGCCTTTACTATGGGTGTGCAAAGGCTTCGAGCCGGGCAGCCGCAAACTGCCGCACCAGCTTGTCGCCGAACTGCTGCCGACCCACGCGCAATCCGGCGTGCTGTCCGGCCCCAGCTTCGCGCAGGAAGTCGCGCAAGGCTACCCCACGGCACTCACGCTCGCCTCGCATGACCGCGCGCTGGCGCAACACCTGTCCGAGACCCTGTCCAGCCATCGCCTGCGCATTTACGCCCACGACGACGTGATCGGCGTCGAAATCGGCGGTGCGCTGAAAAACATCATGGCCATTGCCGCCGGCATTTGCGACGGCCTGGAACTCGGCCACAACGCCCGCGCCGCGCTGATTACACGCGGCCTGGCCGAAATGACCCGCCTCGGCGTCCAGCTCGGTGGCCGCTTTGAAACCTTCATGGGCTTGTCGGGGTTGGGCGACCTCATCCTCACCACCACCGGCGACCTTTCCCGCAACCGCCAGGTGGGCCTGCGTCTTGCGCGCGGCCAAAATCTCGACGCCATTCTCAGCGAACTCGGCCACGTCGCCGAAGGCGTCACCACCGCACGCGAAGTCGCCGTCCTGGCCAATGAGCTGAGCGTTGACATGCCGATCACCCGAGCGGTCTGCCAGATGCTGTTCGATGGCCTGCCCGCGGCACAAGCTGTCGACGCATTGCTGAACCGGCACATCAAAACGGAGTTCTTGAAGCCGGCCTGATCCGCCTGATTGACCCGGCGATTCGATAGCGGTGCAGCTTCGCCCAGCTGCCGGTCATCGCGCAGGAACCCGGCCTGTGCGCTTGAAGCACATCCCTTACCTCCCTCCAAAGATTCCGGCGAAATATCCGTATTCAAATAGTCGCCTTCAACGTAATGGAACACCCCTGCATGCCCACGCCAAATCCAACCGCACTCCCAGCGCTGACTGAGACACGCGCGTTCACCCCGCGCGTCATGCGCTGGGGATTTGGCGCGGTCATATGTGTGATCGTGTTTATCACGGCACTCAGCTTTTGGCGGGTCGAGGTGGGTAATCGGGCGATGCATGAAATCACTTCCCACGAACAGGCGATGGTGGAAATGCTTTACCGGATGCAGCTTGCCAGCCATGAGCGAAACTTCGCGCTGTTCGGCGCCGTGCACACCGACGATCCGTTCGTGCAAGACAGAGAAACCCAGCGTTTCTACGCGCAGGGTGCCACTTTCGGCGCAGCACGCATGCAACTGGAACAGCTCACGCTCACCGAAGCCGAACGTGCCCTGCTAACGCAACAACACAGGCAAACCACAGTGCTCATGCCGCTGCAGCATCGCGTCATCCAGTTCGTTGAATCCGGGCAACACGCTGAAGCCGAGAAGATGATGATTAACCAGGTCGTTCCAGCACAAACCAGAATGGTCGGCACCCTGACCACGTTGCTGGAGGAAGCCATCAGGCGTACACACGAGCACGCCACAGCCAGACGCAAGGCGCAGGATCGTGCCACCATACTGTTGATTGCCGGCGGGCTGGCCGGCTTGCTGCTGACATGGGGAATTTTCGTTCTGGCCACCCGCAAAATGAGCGGCCTGGTCTCCCACCTGACTGACGCCAGCGAGCGTCTGCAAGCGTCAAACCTGGATCTGCAATTCCAGAAACTGGCTCTGGATGAACACAACATCGTGAGCATTACCGACACCCACGGAAACATCACGGCGGTGAACGACAAGTTTTGCGAAGTGAGCCAATATTCCCGCGAGGAATTATTGGGGCAGAACCATCGCCTGCTCAAATCCGGTCAGCAACCGGACGCCTTGTTCGATGACCTCTGGGTCACGATCAGCGCCGGCAAAGTGTGGGATGGCGAAATCTGCAATCAGCGCAAGGACGGCACGTTTTACTGGGTCGCCTCCACTATCCTCCCCTTTATCGGTGAGGATGGCGTGCCCAGCCGGTATGTGTCGGTGCGCACCGATATCACCACGATCAAGGAGGCCCAGCAGGTGCTCGAACGCAGCCGCAACGAGCTGGAGCAACTGGTCCAGATCCGCACGGGTGAGCTGGCCGAACGTGAAGAAGTGCTACACAGCATCACCAACGCGGCGCAGGATGCAGTGGTCATGATCGACGCGGCGGGCCGGGTGACGTACTGGAACCCTGCGGCAGAGCTGATGTTTGGCTTTGCAGAGGCCGAGGTTGCCGGGAAAAACCTGCATGAGCTGATCGTCCCCGAGCGCTATCTTGAACGGGCCCATGCAGGATTTTCGCGCTTTGCTGCGTCGGGCGAAGGCCCATCGATCGGACGAACGACGACACTTCGGGCCAAGCACAGAACCGGTGACGAATTTCCAGTGGACATCTCGCTTTCGGCCATCAAGTTACGCGGGCAATGGAGCGCGGTGGGCATCGTGCGCGATGCGACCGAGCGCGTTCAAATCGAGGAACGGCTCAAGCAGCTGGCCACCACCGACACCCTGACCGGCCTTTGCAACCGGCGTTGCTTCGATGGGGCGCTGGCGCGCGAGATCGAACGCGCCGCACGGTTTTCCAGCCCGCTATCGCTCATTCTGTTTGACATCGATCACTTCAAGCGCGTCAACGACACCTTCGGCCACCAGACGGGGGATCGGGTGCTGACCCAGCTGGCCGTCACGGTGGGCAACACGATTCGGACAGTCGACCTGTTCGCGCGCTGGGGCGGCGAGGAATTCGTTGTGCTGCTGCCCGGCAGCGATCTCAATGCCGCTCGTTTGCTCGCCGAAAAGCTACGCATGGCGCTGGAAAAACAGCCATTCTCCGATGTCGGGCAAGTGACCTGCAGCTTCGGAGTGGCGGAATATGCAAGCGGCGACAACATGGATGCGCTGATTAAAAAAGTGGACCGCTGCCTGTACCACGCGAAAGCGTCCGGCCGCAATCGCGTGGAAACCAGTGCGACCACGCCGCTACCCGAGGACGCAGAAGACAGGAAACAGCGTTAGGACGGCAGCCATCCGAAGGCTGCCTGCCACAGACGCACTCACGCTCATCTCGACCCGCTCGCAACCCCACCCGCAATCTGCCGGATCGTCGCCACAAATCCCGGATCCTCGCCCTGGAGCAAAGTGGGTAGCGCGGCGCGAAAATCTTCGCGCGCGCACCACTCGGTCATGTAGTCTTCCCACGACGTCCACAGCCGCGCCTGCTGGCGGCTCATCCTGTCTTCGTACACCAGCACGTAGGCGCGTTCAAACAGGCTGACCAGGATGGCGAACAGGGCGTGTTTACGGACCAGCTGCTCTTCGCTAAGTTCGCCCTTCGCTGCGGGTGACAGCAAATGCAGGTCGGCGTTGTCGATCACCAGCCGCATGAAATCGGCATATTCATCCGCCAGTCGCAGAAAGATTTCCTCCTCGTCGTTTTGCCGGTCGCGGCGGCGATCGTAAACATACACGCCGATCGCCAGCGGCAGGCCGACGATGGTGACGATATAACTGGCCGCTTCCAGCCATTCAAGTACGCTCATGCCAGCCCCCTCAGTTATGCGCCTCCGGCAAAACCGTTTTGCCGCCAGGCTTCGAACACGACCACGCTGACGGCATTCGACAGATTCATGCTGCGCGAACCGGGTAGCATCGGCAGGCGCAGACGGTGGTCAGCGTCAAATCCGTCAAGAATGTCCGGCGGCAGACCGCGTGATTCGGGGCCGAACACGAACACGTCGCCTGCTTGGAACACATTTTCCGCATAGCGCGCGCTGCCCTTTGTGGTGAGCGCAAACCAGTGCCTGCCGGGAAGCGCCGCCTTTACGGCCGCCCAGTCAGCATGCACCTGCACGCAGGCCATGTCGTGATAGTCCAGCCCGGCACGCGCGACCTGTTTGTCGCTCAGGTCAAACCCCAATGGTTCGACCAGATGCAGGCGGCAACCGGTATTGGCAGCCAGGCGAATGAGGTTGCCGGTGTTGGGCGGAATTTCGGGTTGATATAAAACGATGTCAAACATCGGCGATGCCCTAAAATAAATCATCTTACGAAAGGCGCATTGTATGGTTCCCTACCTCACCACTGCACTCACCGGCCCGGGTGGATATCCGCAACGCCGGCTTCAAGGTCGCACCGGTCGACACCAACCTGTTCCCCGGCGGCTTCAACAATCTGAACCCGGCATTCATGTCGCTCTCCATCCACGCGGCGATGGGCGCGGTGGAAAAAATCTGCCCCGATGCCCAACGCTTGTTACTCATTCCCGAGAACCACACCCGCAACACCTTCTACCTGCAGAACGTCGCTGTGCTGGCGCACATCCTGCGCCAGACCGGCCTGATTGTGCGCATCGGCACGCTGATTCCCGAGATCACCCAGCCAACCACGCTGGAACTGCCGGGCGGCGGACGCCTCACGCTGGAACCCTTGATCCGCAAGGGCGATCGCATCGGGCTGGAAGGCTTCGACCCCTGCGCCGTACTGCTCAACAATGACCTGTCGGCCGGCGTGCCGGACATCCTGAAAGGCATCGAGCAAACCATCATGCCGCCGCTGCACGCGGGCTGGGCCACCCGCCGCAAATCGCTGCACTTCAAGGCTTACCAGCATGTCGCCAGCGAGTTCGCGCGGCTGGTGGGAATCGACCCGTGGCTGATCGACCCCTATTTCGACCACTGCGGCAAGATCGACTTTCACCAGCGCCAGGGCGAGGACTGCCTGGCAGAAAAAGTCGGCAAGCTGCTCGCCAAGATCCAGCTCAAATACACCGAATACGGCATCGACCAGCCGCCCTTTGTCATCGTCAAGGCCGACGCCGGCACCTACGGCATGGGCATCATGACGGTGAAATCACCCGACGACGTGCGCGAACTCAACCGCAAGCAGCGCAACAAGATGGCGGTCGGCAAGGAAGGCATGGACATCAGCGAAGTGCTGATCCAGGAAGGCGTCTACACCTTCGAGAGCATCAACGAATACCGGGCGCGGCATCGACGAAAACCTCAACAGCCCCGGGATGCACTTTGTGCCGCTGGCGTTCGACGAAACCTGTGTCATGCCCGACCGCAGCGCCAACCCCGACGCCAGCCCGAACCGTTTTTATGCCTACGGCGTGATCGCGCGGCTGGCGATGCTGGCCGCCAGCATCGAGCTCGACGAAGCGCTCAACGCCGCTGAAAACGCGGCCGAAAGTGCCGCTGCATGAAACTGCTGTTCATCGTTGACCCGCTGGCCGGACTCAAGCCCTACAAGGACTCGAGCGTGGCGATGATGCGCGCGGCGGTCGCGCGCGGCCACACCGCGTACATCGCCGAAGCCCGTCATCTCGATGTGCAGGACGGCTTTACCCACGCCGCCTGCAGCACGCTCGAGGTGCGCGCCAATGACGACTGGTATCGCGTGATCGAAACCCGCGACTGGTTGCTGAAGGATTTCGACGCCGTGGTGATGCGCACCGACCCGCCGGTCGACACCGATTATTTACTGGCGACCCATCTGCTCGGCATCGCTGAGAGCAACGGCGCGCGCGTGCTGAACAGCCCGGCGTGTCTGCGCGACTTCAACGAAAAACTCGCCATCCTGAATTTTCCGCGCTTCATCGCGCCCACCCGGGTGTCGGCCGATTCGGCACGGATCGGCGACTTTCTTGCCGAACAGGGCGACATCATCGTCAAGCCGCTCACCGAAATGGGCGGCGCCGGCATCTTCCGCCTCACGCTGGCCGACCCCAACCGCAACGCCATCCTCGAAACGCTCACCCACAAAGGCCGCCGCGCCATCATGGCGCAACGCTATCTGCCCGCGATCAGCGAAGGCGACAAGCGAATCCTGCTGATCGACGGCGAAGTCGTGCCGTGGGCGCTCGCGCGCATCCCCAAGGCCGGCGAAACGCGCGGCAACCTGGCCGCCGGCGGCACCGCCCGCGCGCAGCCGCTGTCGGCGCGCGACCTTGACATCGCCGAAACCATCGCGCCGTGGGCAAAAGACAATGGCATCTTTCTCGCCGGGCTCGATGTGATTGGCGACTGCCTGACCGAAATCAACGTCACCAGCCCCACCGGGTTTCAGGAAATCACCGCGCAGACGGGGCATGACGTGGCAGAGCAATTCATCGCCGCGATTGAACGTGGACGTTTGGCCACGATTCATCCTTGAGGCCCTGCTAGCGCATGCGCTCAGCGCGACCCGGCCTGTGGCTTTTTCTGATGTGGGCGCTTGCCGCCTGCAGCCCGCCGCCGCTAATACAGCAACAATCCTATGTGTTCGGCACCCTGGTTGAAATCAGCGTCTATGGCGCGCCGGAAGCACAGGCCAGGCAGGCAACGGCAGCAGTGCTGGCGCGCTTCGATGCACTGCATCAACAATTGCACGCTTGGCAACCGAGTGAACTGTCGCGGCTGAACGCAACCCTGGCAATAAGCGAACGCGCAAGCGTCACGCCCGATCTGGCGGCGATGCTGCGGGATGCGCAAACATTCTCGACCCAGTCCGGCGACCTGTTCAACCCGGCCATCGGCGGACTGATCGCGCTGTGGGGGTTTCACGCCGACACGCCGCAATCGCGCGTGCCGGATGCGGCGGCGATTGCAGACTGGGTGAAGCGGCAGCCACGCATGGGCGATCTGCATATCGAAAACAATCGGGTCTGGAGTGATAACCCGGCGGTGCAGCTTGACCTCGGCGGCTACGCCAAGGGTCGCGCGCTGGACGACGCGGTGGTGATCCTGAAGCAGCACGGCATCAAGAATGCGCTGGTGAACATCGGCGGCAACGTGATCGCGCTGGGCCAGCACGGCGACCGTTCGTGGCGCGTCGGCATCCAGCATCCGCGCAAGGCAGGCACGCTGGCGACGCTGGACTTGCGCGACGGCGAGGCGATCGGCACCTCGGGCGACTACCAGCGCTATTTCGAGGCCGGCGGCAAGCGTTACAGCCATTTAATCGACCCGCGCAGCGGCTGGCCGGCCACGGGCATGCAGTCGGTGACGGTGCTCGTTTCCGGCGATCGGGCGGGCACGCGTTCGGACGCGCTGTCCAAGCCGCTGTTCATCGGCGGCGCGGCACAACTATCGCAGACGGCAGCCCGCTTGAATCTGGGCGACTATCTGGCGGTGGACGCCGGAGGACAAATGCAGGTCTCGGCGGCGATGCAGGCCCGGCTTCGCTAGAATGCTGCTTTTGGTCTGACGTTTACACAATGATAGGCATCCTCATCGTCGCCCCACGGCTGAACGAGCTGGCCGCCCTCAATGACAAGGAAGGCGAAGGCATTCTGGTGCTGACCGACGTCTACGGCGCCACCCCCAGCAATACGCTGTGCCGGCTGCTCGAACCGGCCCACATCGAAGGCGTTTCCGGTGTCAACCTGCCGATGCTGCTGAAAGCCCTGAATTACCGCGACACGCTGAGCTTGCCGCAACTAGTGCTGCGCATCGTCGAAGGCGGGCGCAACAGCATCAACCATATTTCAGAGGGCATGTGCGATGCTGCAAAGGGACGTTGAAATCGTCAACAAGCTCGGCCTGCATGCGCGCCCTTCTGCCAAGCTCACCCAGCTCACCTCCCGCTTCAAGAGCCAGGTCTTCATGACCCGCAACGGCCGCCGCATCAACGCCAAAAGCATCATGGGGGTGATGATGCTGGCCGCGGCCAAGGGCAGCGTCATCACGCTGGAAACCGACGGCGAGGACGAGGCGGCCGCGATGGATGCGCTGCTCGAGTTGATCGCCAGCGGCTTCGGAGAAGAACGGTGAGCTTTTCCCTGCACGGCATCGGCGTATCGGGCGGCATCGCCATCGGCTATGCGCACATCACCTCGAGCGCGCGCGTCGAAGTGCCGCAGTACATGCTCGATCTGCAATATATCGACGAGGAGCTGGCGCGCTTCGACGCCGCCATCCTCACCACCCGCGAAGAACTCGAAACCCTGCGGCTGCATATTCCCGCGCACGCGCCGGCCGAACTGTCGGCGTTTCTCGACATGCACCTGATGTTCCTCGGCGACTCGACCATCGCCGAAGAACCGAAGCGTCTGATCCGGGAATCGCAATGCAATGCCGAGTGGGCGCTGGCGCAGCAAATGGAGGCGCTGGTGGCGCGCTTCGATGAAATCGAAGATCCCTATCTGCGCAGCCGCCAGGACGACGTAGTGCAGGTGGTGCAGCGCGTACTCAAGGTGTTGCTCGGTCACCCCAGCCATTTGCCGCTGGACGTCAACTTCGACGAAGAACGCATCCTGGTCGCGCACGAACTGTCGCCGGCCGACATGATCCTGTTCAAGAGCGTGCGCTTCGCCGCCTTCATCACCGACCTCGGCGGCACCACGTCGCACACGGCGATCCTGGCGCGCAGCATGGCGATTCCGTCGGTGATGGCGCTGCACAACGCGCGCGGCCTGATCCGCGATCACGATCTGCTGATCGTCGACGGCCGCGACGGCGTGGTCATCGTCAACCCGGACGAGTCGGCGCTCGCCGAATACCGGCTGCGGCAGAACCAGTGGCGCATCGATACCGAAAAACTCAAGCGCCTGAAGACCAGCAAATCGGCCACGCTGGATGGCACGCCCATCGCGTTGATGGCGAACATCGAGCTGCTCAGCGATCTCGATGCGGTCAAAGCGGCCGGCGCGCACGGAATCGGCCTGTTCCGCAGCGAATTCATGTTCCTCAACCGCAGCGACCTGCCGAACGAGGAAGAACAGTACGCGTTTTACAAAACGGTCACCGAGTCGCTCGACGGCAAACCGGTCACCATCCGCACCCTCGACCTGGGCGCCGACAAGCAGGCGCCGTGGGGACACTCGGTGGCCGACAACCCGGCGCTGGGCCTGCGCGCGATCCGCCTGTGCCTGGCCGAGCCCGGCCTGTTTCAGACACAGTTGCGGGCGATCCTGCGCGCCTCGCATCACGGCCGGGTGAACATCCTCATTCCCATGCTGGCCAGCTTTGTCGAACTGCGCCAGACCCTGCAGCACATCGATGCCGCCAAGGCCGCGTTGCGCAAAGACGGCCTCAAGTTCGACGAAAGCATTGCCATCGGCGGCATGATCGAAGTGCCTGCGGCCGCGTTGTCAGCCGGTTTTTTTGCCGAGCAGCTGGATTTCCTGTCGATCGGCACCAACGATCTGATCCAGTACACGCTGGCGATCGACCGTGCCGACGACAGCGTGGCGCATCTCTACGACCCGCTGCATCCAGCCGTGCTCAACCTGATCCAGCACACCATCCGCGCCGGCAACAAAGCCGGCAAACCGGTCTCGGTATGCGGGGAAATGGCGGGAGATCCGCTGTTGACGCGCTTGCTGCTGGGGCTGGGACTGCGCTCGTTCTCGATGCAGGCGGCCAGCTTGCTGCAGGTCAAGCAGCAGGTACTGAAAGCGCAGATGGATGAGCTGGCGCCGCTGACGCAGCGCTTGCTTAAAAACACCGACCCCGACAAGACGCTCCAGCTGCTGGGTCGCCTCAACAGCTAGAACGGGCTTTCGACCTACGCAGCCAGCTGCGCGGCAATGCGCGCGAGCGCCAGCTTGTCGTGGCGCATGTCGCTGATCTGCTGCTTGATCTGCGCCATGCGGCTGTGCAGCGTGCCCATGTTTTCCAGAATGCGCTGCAAGCTGCCGAGCCGCGTGTCGAGATACTGCTTGTGCTCGCGGATGCGCGTCATGACCGGATCGAGCGCGATCCGCAGCCAGCGCTCCGCCTCGGTTCGCGCCAGATTGAACGCCTTGCGCGCTTCGATCGCAAGCCCGGCATAGAACCGACGGATCATGAAGTTCTTTTCCAGCAGCAGATTGGCGGGGTCACGGCAAAACGCGTCGGTCTCCAGCATCAAGGCTTTCAGGCGGTTGCGGTAGGCGCCCAGGTCCAGCCGCGGAACCTGCATCTTGGGCAGCTTGTGATCGCGATGAAAGCGGACATACGCCCGGTCCAGCGTTTCCAGCATGCTGTCGGCCATTTTGGTGGCCTGCTCCAGCCGATCATTCATCTGCTCGCTCAACTGGCGAATCCCGCCCGTCAGGCCACGGGTGGTCAGGCTGCCTTGCATGGCAGCGCGACCTGCCTTGCAAATCCCATCAAGGGTGTCCTCGGACAAATTCGCCAGCAGCTGCTCGCCCTGTGCCTGAACCATTTTCCGGGTCAGCCGGAACTGCACTGCCGTCGCATCGTAGCTGTCTTTTTCCTGCTGCAGGCTGGCGCGCGTCTGCTCGATCAACTCGCGATTCTTGCCGGACAGCTGGGTGAGCTGAACCAGCTCGTCGCTGCTCCGCTTGAGCCGCGCGTCGAGATCGGTGCGGCTTTCATCCAGCGAACCCGTGACTTCACGGCTGATCGCGTGGTGCAGCATGTCGCGTCGTGACGGAATCACCTGATGCGCCAGCAGATATTCCAGCGACTCGATCCCCGAGCGCACCCGCAGGGCGGCATCCTTCTTGATCGTTGCCACCAGTGCTTTTTGCGCCGATACGGCAAACACCCTGCTGCGCGGCATCTTCAGCACACGTGCCGTTTCCTCGGCCTGGCGCTCGATCGCGGCCTGCACCTCGGCATCGCTTTTGAGCTCGTCCCACAACATGTCGATCTTGTTCAGCACGGCGACGTGGTAGTTGGTATGCCGGTGCACGTGCTTCTGCCAGATTTCCAGATCCGAGCGCGTCACACCGGTGTCCGTCGCCAGCAAAAACATCACGGCATGCGCATTGGGAATCACCGACAGCGTGAGCTCGGGTTCCGCGCCCAGCGCATTGAGTCCGGGCGTATCCAGAATGATCAGCCCGGCCCGCAACAAAGGATGCGGGTAATTAACCAGGGCATAGCGCCAGGCCGGCACTTCAACCGTGCCGTCCGGCCGCAATTGATGGCGCTCGCTGGCATCGTCCCCATTCCACAGCCCGAGCTCGATGGCTTCTACCGCCGGCATCGGCCGGGTTTCGGTGAGCTTTTTCAGGCTTTGCTGCATCTGGCGCGGATCGGCCGGATCGAGCGCAATCCTGCACCACTCGATGGGCATGTGCTTCAGCTGGCCTAGCGATTCATCGCGGCGCCGCGTCTCGATCGGAAGTAAACAAAGGCTGGGCGCCTCATCCTGGTTGAAAAACAGTTCGGTTGGGCACATGGTGGTGCGGCCGGCTTCCGAGGGCAGCAGACGCTGGCCTTGATCGGCAAAAAACAGGGCATTGATGAGCTCGGTTTTACCGCGGGAAAACTCGGCGACAAACGCCACCACCAGCTTGTCCTGGCGCAGCGCTGCGGCCGCGTCGGTCAAGCGCAGCGAACGCACGGCATCGATGCCATGCTGCTGATCCAGCCAGTTGGAGTACTCCGTAATCGCGTTCGCCAGACGTAAACGCCGCTCACTGAAGTCGGCGACTTCCTGTTCCAGATGGACACTCATGTTGGGCTATTCATTTCCAAATTACGCCAGAGCGTGTTGTCACTACAAACGGCGATCGTTTTTTTACGCGATGACTCGCCGCGCACCAGGCGCAGTGCTGATTTCGGCACCCCCAGCTGCGTGGCGAGCCAGGATAGCAAGACCGCATTCGCCTTGTTATCGACTGCCGGCGCGGCGATCTTTAATTTCAGGCGGCCGTCGTGCTCGCCGACCACGGCCGAAGCTTTTGCCCCTGGCTGCACATGCAGCTCCAGCAGCCACGCGTCGCCGCTGCGGCGGCGCCAGCCAGGCTCAGAGGGCACCCAGAAGCGCCTGCTCGGCCGCCATGACCGGCACCATCAACACCAGCTGGCACAGGATGAACAGCACGATCGGCGTCAGATCGACGTTCGCCACCATCGGCACAATCCGGCGTAGCGGACGCAAGAACGGCTCGGACAGCTCGTACACCACGGGCGCCAGCGGCGATTGGGTGTTCACCCACGACAAGATCGCGCGCGCCAGGGTAATGCCGATGATCATGTAAACCGCGAGGTTCAACAGCCGCACCACAGCCAGCCCCAGCATGACCGGCCACACCTTGCCGCCCGCCAGCGCAAAGGGAAAATCATTCAGCCAGTAACCGGACGTCACCACAGCAAACTCGACCAGCAAGGCCAGCAGCAGGCACGCCCAGTCGAGTCCCAGAAACCCCGGCACCACGCGGCGCAACGGCTTCACGGCAAAGTCGGTCAGGGCGACGATGAACTGGGCGAAGGGGTTGCGAAACGGCACCCGGAACAGCTGCATCATGAAGCGCAGCAGGACGGCAATCACGAACAGATTGCCAATCGTCTGGATCAGAAATGCCAGTGCACCTGAAATCATGCCAGGCGCCCCAGTTCGTCACCCAGTTCGGCGCTGCGGCGGCTGGCCGCATCCACCGCCTGGGCGAAAGCCGGTTTGACCCCGGCGGCTTCGAGCGCGGCGATGCCACGCTCGGTCGTGCCGCCCTTGGAGGTCACACGGCTACGCAACAAGGCGGGCTCCTCGCCCGACTCCAGCGCCAGCTTGGCCGCGCCAAAAAAAGTCTGCAATGCCAGCTGGCGCGCGGTAGCGGCAGACAAGCCCTGCGCCGCTGCCGCCGCCTCGAGCGACTCGATGCAATAAAACACGTAGGCCGGGCCGCTGCCGGAAACCGCCGTCACCGCATCCAGCTCGGTTTCGTTGTCCACCCACACCACGCCGCCGACCGCGCGCAGCACGGTTTCGGCCTGCGAGCGCGCGGCCTGGGCAACGCTGTCCGGCGCAAACAGGCCGGCAATTCCGGCCTGAACCAGTGCCGGGGTATTGGGCATGGCGCGAACGATCTGGCCATGCCCGCCGAGCCAGCGACCGAGATCCGCCACCCGTACCCCGGCGACAATCGAAATCACCAGCTGGGTCGAAAGTCGCGTGGACAGCGACGCCGCCACCTCGGGCAGGGATTGCGGCTTGACGGCCAGCACGATCAGGCCATGCAGGTGTGCCTGCGCCAGATCGGTATGCGTTTCCACGCCAAAGCGCGCGGCCAGCTGGCCCCGCGCATCGGCATTGATCTCCACCACTTCGATATCGGCCGGCTGCGCGCCGCTGGCGATCAAGCCGCCGATGATGGCCGCAGCCATGTTGCCGCCGCCGATGAAACTGACCTTATTCATGTATGTTCCTTTCACCAAAAAGAGCGGTGCCGACCCGCACGATTGTTGCGCCTTCGAGGATGGCGACCTCCAGATCGGCCGACATGCCCATCGATAGCGTGTCGAGCGCGTATCCGCGCGCCTTCAAGGACTCGAGCGCCGCGCGCACCTGCCCGAAGGCGGCGCGCTGGATGACCGGGTCTGTCGCCGGCGCCGGAATCGCCATCAAGCCGCGCAGCTGCAAACCCGGCAACGTGGACAGGGCATCGGCCAGCGCAGGCAGCTCGGCGATGGCCACCCCACTCTTGCTGGCTTCTCCGCTTACATTGAGCTCGATGCAGACCTGCAGCAGCGGCAAATGGGCCGGCCGCTGCGCAGACAGCCGTTCGGCGACTTTCAGCCGGTCGATGCTGTGAACCCAGCTGAAGTTTTCCGCGATGGCGCGCGTTTTATTGCTCTGGATCGGACCGATGAAATGCCATTCCAGCGGCAGGTCGCGCA
The DNA here is from genome assembly GCA_002257045.1 of Hydrogenophilales bacterium 16-61-112. GTDB lineage: Bacteria > Pseudomonadota > Gammaproteobacteria > Burkholderiales > Thiobacillaceae > Thiobacillus. The sequence goes on from NCHD01000030.1 coordinate 26,892, forward strand.
GGGCCTGCTGCTTGTCGAGCGCTTCCTGCACGTAGTTTTCACCGAACGCACGCTGCCCACAGCCAGCCAGCTCGCGCACCGCGGCCGCGTTGAACGTCTTGCTGACCGCCAGCAGCTGCACCGCAGTTGCCTCGCGCCCCGCATCGGCAAGCGCCTGCGCGATCCGCGCCTGCACGCCATGCAAACGCCGGACAAACGCCTCATGCGCAGCCGGCACATGCGACTCAAGTTCGCCTGTTTTCAGACCGTTATCCATTGCGCTCATTATCTTTCAAAACACCCCAGCCGAGGCTTACGTGGATATTTCAGAATTATTGGCTTTTTCCGTCAAGAACAAAGCGTCCGACCTGCACCTGTCCGCCAGCCTGCCGCCGATGATCCGGGTCAACGGCGACGTCCGCCGCATCAACCTGCCGCCGATGGAGCACAAGGATGTGCACCGCATGGTGTACGACATCATGAACGACGGCCAGCGCAAGGTGTATGAAGAAACGCTGGAAATCGACTTTTCGTTCGAGATTCCCTCGCTGGCGCGCTTTCGCGTCAACGCCTTCAACCAGCAATACGGCGCAGGCGCGGTGTTCCGGACCATTCCCTCCAAAGTGCTGTCGCTGGAAGAACTCAACTGCCCGCCAATCTTCAAGGAAATTTCCGACCAGCCGCGCGGCATCGTGCTGGTGACCGGCCCGACCGGCTCGGGCAAGTCCACCACGCTGGCGGCGATGATGGATTACATCAACGAAAACAATTACGCGCACATCCTCACCGTCGAAGACCCGATCGAATTTGTGCACCAGAGCAAGAAATGCCTGATCAACCAGCGCGAAGTCGGCCCGCACACGCTGTCGTTCAATAACGCCTTGCGCTCGGCGCTGCGGGAAGATCCGGACGTCATCCTGGTCGGCGAACTGCGCGACCTGGAAACGATCCGCCTGGCGCTGACTGCAGCCGAAACCGGCCACCTGGTGTTTGGCACCCTCCACACCAGTTCGGCGGCGAAAACCATCGACCGCGTGGTCGACGTGTTCCCGGCGGCCGAGAAGGAAATGGTGCGTTCGATGCTGTCCGAATCCCTGCGTGCCGTCATCTCGCAAACCCTGCTCAAGACCAAGGACGGCAATGGCCGCGTGGCGGCGCACGAGATCATGATCGGCACCCCGGCGATCCGCAACCTGATTCGGGAAGGCAAGGTCGCGCAGATGTATTCTGCGATCCAGACCGGCGGCAACATCGGCATGCAGACGCTCGACCAGTGCCTGCAGGATCTGGTGAAGCGCAACGTCATTGCGTCGGGCATCGCGCGCAACGCCGCGCAAAACAAGGACTCTTTCCTGGGTTAACCCGGGCTGGTTAAGGACTGAAACGATGAATGCTGAAAAAACCATCCACGATCTGCTGCGCCTGATGCTGGCGAAGAATGCCTCCGACCTCTTCATCACCGCGGGCTTTCCGCCTGCGTTCAAGGTCGATGGCAAGATCACGCCGGTGTCGAACCAGACCTTGACGCCGGCCCACACCAGCGAGTTGGCGCGCTCGATCATGAACGAGCGGCAATGGAGCGATTTCGAGGCGACCAACGAGTCCAACTTCGCCATCAGCCCGCCCGAAATCGGCCGTTTCCGCGTCAACGTGTTCGTCCAGCAGGGCCGCGTCGGCATCGTGATGCGGACGATCGTCACCAAAATCCCCAAGATGGCCGACCTCAACCTGCCGCCGATCTTGCGCGATGTCGCCATGATCAAGCGCGGCCTGGTGATTTTCGTCGGCGCCACCGGTTCCGGTAAATCCACCTCGCTCGCCGCCCTGATCGGCCACCGCAACGAGAACGCGGCTGACCACATCATCACGGTCGAAGACCCGATCGAATACGTGCACGAGCACAACAAGTCCATCATCACCCAGCGCGAAGTCGGCATCGACACCGACAACTGGTTCTCTGCGCTGAAGAACACCCTGCGGCAGGCGCCCGACGTCATCCTGATCGGCGAGATCCGCGACCGCGAAACCATGGAATACGCCATCGCCTTCGCCGAAACCGGCCACCTCTGCCTGTCGACGCTGCACGCCAACAGCGCCAACCAGGCGCTTGACCGCATCATCAACTTCTTCCCGGAGGAGCGTCGTGACCAGCTGCTGATGGACTTGTCGCTCAACCTCAAAGCCTTCATCTCGCAACGCCTGATCCCGCGCAAGGGCGTGGCCGGGCGCGTGGCCGCAGTCGAAATCCTGCTCAACTCGCCGCTGATCGCCGACCTGATCTTCAAGGGCCAAGTGCACGAGATCAAGGAACTCATGTCGAAGTCACGCGAACTCGGCATGCAGACCTTCGACCAGGCACTGTTCGACCTCTACGAGGCCGGCATGATCAGCTACGAGGATGCGCTGCGGAACGCCGACAGCCTCAACGACCTGCGTTTGCAGATCAAGCTGCACGGCCAGGAATCCAAGGGTCGCGACATGATGGCGGGACTGGATCACCTCGGCATCGTTTAAGCGCCGCGCATTCCCCGCAAAACAGACAGGGGGCCGAGGCCCCCTGTCTTTATTCGGTTAATCGGGGTTGATGACGGCCGTCACGTCCAGCCCCTGATTGCCGGACAAGCCCTTGATCGCTTCGGCGGCGGCTTTCAGCGCAGCCTCTTCACCGCCGTATTTCACCATCAGATGATCGTCGTCCGGCATGGGCGCGCCGCTCGACATCGGAATGATCGACACCTTGCCGCTGCCGGACGAACCAAAGTCGGCCACCAGGTAATAGCTGCGGTAAACCTCGGCGCCATCGTTGAGCAGGCCGGTAAGGCGGAGCGATGCGGTAATCATGGCTGGGGTTCTCGAATGGGGTGGACGAGTGACCGGTCAATTGCAAAGCGGTTCCCCGGAAAACCGATTCCACGGCCCGGCAATGACAACCGCGACAAACGACGCGACGCGGTGAAGGCCAAACGGAAACCTCCGCCGCATCCAGCATGACGTAACAATCCCGCCCACTGAGCTTGCCGGCATACAGCGCCTGATCCGCGCGGGCGATCACCTCGTCTAGAATTTCGCCGTTGCGCGCCTGTTCAACGATCCGCTTTGCCGCGATGGTCGCGGCCCCGTGCGACGGGCACTGCATCATCAACAGGAACTCTTCGCCGCCAAAGCGAAAGCGGCTCGTTCGGCCGCAGCGCGCTGCTCAGGCTGCGCGTCAGATGCCGCAACGCCTTGTCTCCCATGACATGGCCATATTGATCGTTGATGTTCTTGAAGTGATCGACGTCGATCATCGCCACATAAAGCTGGGGTTGCTCACGCTTCACCACTTTTTGCGCCCGCACAAACTCGTCTTCGATACCCTAGCGAAGAGGCAGGGCGGTCAGCGGATCGTTGCTCATGGCCCCGGCCAGGAACCGGGTCTTGAACCAGGCCATCAGACCGATCCGTTCGGACGGGCTTTGCTCGAACACTTCCAGTTCATCCGCGGTCCCCGGCTGCCCTGACAGGATTTTTCCGCACAGCACGCGAATGGCATCGTGCATGGCCTGATGCACGATCTCGATCTGGCGGGTTTTGTGCGTACTCAGCTTTTCGAAGTGGGGCCGCTGCGATGCAATCCAGTGACCAAACCGGCACAACAGGTGAGCTTCGGTCGCCAGCACGTCGTGGGTGAAGCCTTCAGCACGGCGCCGCGCATGAAGCGGCGCGTCCAGTCCAGATGCGCCTCAACCGCCGCATCCAGTTCGATGATGAAGTGCCTTGTTTCGCCCGAAAAATTGGGCATAGCCTGCTCTGCTTATTGATATTGATGCCTTATTTGTGCCTCAATCGTGCTCGTCTGCAAGGCGTTCGTCCAGCCGGACGAGCCGGGATCAGGCCGGCGGCGGCACCGGCTTGACCGGCCGCATCGAACCGGCAATCACCTTGTAATGCAGGAAACGGGTCTCGATCATGCCGTTAAACAAAGGGATACGGCGGCTGGCTTTCAAGCCCATCAGCTTGGGCAGCAGGGGATCGCCGGAAATGATCCAGGCATCCCAACCGCTGAAGCCCTTTTTCAGCCAGTCGCCGAGCTGCGGATACCAGTCAGCCAGATCCTCGACATCGCCCAGACGTTCGCCATAGGGTGGGTTGGTGACGATGGTCCCGGTCGGCGCAGGCGGCGTCAGCTCCAGCACGTCCGATACGTGCAGCTCGATCGCGTCGGCATACCCGGCCGAAACGAGATTGTTCTTTGCCTTGTCAATGACCCAGCGGTCCTGGTCCGAGCCAAAAATCGGCAGTTTCCGCAGCGGCTTTTCCTGCGCGCGTGCCTCGGCCTTGATGCGCTTCCACAAGCCCGCATCAAAATCGCGATAATGCTCGAACGCGAAATGCCGGCCGCGCCCCGGTGCACGGTTCAGGGCCATGTCAGCCGCCTCGATCAGGATGGTGCCCGCGCCACACATCGGGTCGAGCAGCGGCGTGCCGGGTTCCCAGCCCGACAACATCAACAGCCCGGCGGCAAGGTTTTCCTTGATCGACGCTTCGCTCGCCTCGGTCTTGAAGCCGCGCTTGAACAGCGGCACGCCACTGGTGTCGAGATAAAAAGTCACCGCGTCGGGCGTGAAGAAGGCATACACCGGCACATCGGGCGTTTCGGTGTCGACGCTCGGACGTTCGCGGGTTTCCTCGCGGAAGCGATCGCAAATCGCATCCTTGATTTTGAGGGTGATGAAATTAAGGCTTTTCAGCGGCGCATTCTGTGCGCCAACTTTCACCGCGATGGTTTTGTTGACGCTGAACCAGGACGGCCAGGGCAGTTCGAGCGCTGCGCGGTAAATGTGCTCTTCCTTCTGATAGCGCGTGAAACCAACCTTGCGCAGGATGCGGGTGGCGATCCGGGAATGCAGGTTGGCACGCATCTCGGCGGCGGCGTCCGCCATGAACAGCACCCCTGCAGGCAGCTGGCGCACGATCTGCGCGCCTGCGGCGATGAGCTCGGCTTCCAGCAAGGGCTCCAGCCCGCGCGGGCAGGTGGCGAAATGGCTGGCAGGCGGCAACACATCGCGCTCGGGACGGACGGGGTGCGGTTTCTTGGGGCGACGAGTATCAGGTTTCAAACAGGACTTTCAGAAAAGAATTAAAACGGCTTCAGCACCACCAGCAGCACAATCACCAGCAGCACGATCACCGGGATTTCATTGAACCAGCGGAACCATACATGCGACTTGGTGTTCTCACGGGCTTCAAACTGACGCAGACGCTTGCCGCACACATGGTGATAGCCGACCAGCCCGGCGACCAGCGCAAGCTTGGCCCACATCCAGTTCATGCTGAGCGGAAAATACGCCAGCCACAACCCGCTACCGGTAATCAGCGTCAGCCACATGATGGGCGTCACGAAGCGATACAATTTGCGCGCCATCAGCAGCAGGCGGTCATAGGCTACATCGTGATTCTCCATCGCCAGATTGACGAACAGGCGCGGCAGGTAAAACAGGCCGGCAAACCAGCTCACCACCATCACGATATGAAACGCTTTCAGCCACAGCATGGATAAACAAGCTCTTGTCAAAAAATGGACGCCCAGTCCGCTGACCCTGATTTTACTGGGTTTGATCGCCTGGCTGTGGTTTCGCCCGCCGGCCGACGTCAGCGACGACAACCGTTCGATCCCGGCGTGGCAGGTCGTTCTGGTCAACTTCTGGGCGAGCTGGTGTCCCTATTGCCGCAAGGAAAAGCCGGTGATCGACGCTTTCTGGAAAGAGACGCGCGGCCGCGGCTTCGAGGTCATTTCGATCAGCATCGACGACTCGCCCGAAACAATCGCCGCCTGGATGAAGGACAAGGGCTACACCTTCATGGCCGCGCCGACCAACGCCTCGGTTGTCGCCGCATTCGGCAATGTTTCGAGCGTGCCGACGTCGTTCATTCTCGATGCCGATGGCCATATTCGCCACAAGGTCGCCGGGCAGCTGCATGCCGCCCGGCTGGAAAAACTGGTCACCCCTTTGCTGAAAACACCCGCAAGGAGTACGCCGCCAGTCACTCGCCCTGCGGGCGGTCATGGTGCTGCACCCGCACTATGACCGAATTACCCGATAACCCTGCGGCCCAGGCCCGGCTCACCGAGGTCGAGACCAAGCTTGCGTTTGCCGAAGACCTGATCGACGCGTTGAATCAAACTGTGGTGCGCCAGCAGGCGCAGCTGGATTCGATACAGCAGCAGCTGCGCCTGCTGCATCAACGCATCAAGGATGTCACGCCGGACGAGGCCCGCAACCTGCGCGACGAGATTCCGCCGCATTACTGATTTACAGCGCGATCTTCAGCACCACCTTGCGGATCAACCCCGAACCCACCAATGGCGCGTGCGCATCGTCCGGAAAAAACAGGCAGAACGATCCCGCCGGCGTGGCGATCCAGCTTGACGGCGCGTCGCTGAAAAACCGGATATCGCGCGCGGCATCGTAGTCCGTCACTGGGCTCGCGCATTGCGCCACGGGCTTCCAGCCCATTTCGTCCGTGCCCTCCAGCACCAGCTGGATATCGATATAACGCCGATGGCATTCCAGTTGCGCCTGCGCCCGCGTGCGACCGGTGCAATGCTCGACGATCGCGAACAGCTGTTCGCCCTCGATCGCGTGCCTGCCGGGCGCAAGCGTGCTCAGTCCGGCTTGACGCAGGAAGGCGAATGCGCGCGCAAACAGCGGATGCAAGACGCTGTAGCGGTCAGCCCGGGCAAGCGTGTCGAGAATCATCGGTCGGCTTTCAGCAAGGTTTGGGGGTATGCCGCAGTCTGGCCGCATACGGCCGGCCGTTGTCCTTGGCGCGATACATCGCCTCGTCGGCCTGGCTCATCAGGGCTTCCAGCGAAGGCGTCGCGAGGCTGCATGTCGCTGCCCCGACACTGATGCGCAGTTTGATGGGGCTGTCGGCGCCAGGCAGCGCGACGTCCATTTCCGCATTCAGCCGTTCCAGCAACGCGTCCAGCGGCGCGCCGGCCGACGTATTGGGCAGCAGCGCCAGAAACTCATCGCCCCCGATCCGCGCCAGCAAGTCGGACTCGCGGCAACACGACCGCAGCGAATTCGCTACATGGATCAGAACGGCATCGCCGGCGGCATGCCCGTAGGTGTCATTGATCGACTTGAAGTCGTTGATATCGATGTTGAGCAGTGTGAGCGCGCAGCCGTTGCGACGCGCCAGTGAAAACAGGTCCTGCCCGCGTAGCACGAACTGACGGCGATTGGCGAGGCCGGTCAGGTGATCGTGCAAGGCCATGCTGCGGATGTGTTGATGCGCCTGCAACGAGTAGGTCGTGAGCATGCCCGCCCCTGCGGCAAGCAGCACCAGCATGGCCTGCACCCACAGGCCGAGCGCATTGACTGGCATCGTCGTGCGTGCCGCCAGCTGCCAGCTGCCACCCGGAATGACAACATCCATCAACACCGCACCGGGATCGTTGAACAGCCCGGCATCGCCCAGGAAAACCTCACCCCGCGCGCCCAGACCATCTCTGCCGCGCAAGGCATATCGAACGGCGCCGGCACCGTCCGTCCGGATGCCGGCGTGCTCGAAGACGGGATACGGATTGACCACCACCGAGGCAATGCCCCAATAACGCGACCCCCCATCCGGTTCGACAAAATTGATGGGGATGCGATTGATGATGCCGACACCGCCTTGCGCCAGCTCGACCGGCCCGGCCGTCACCGGGCGCTGCTCGCGTATCACCCGTAGCACCGCATCGCGCTGCTTGGGCGTGTCCAGATACCGCAGGCCCAGCACCTTCTGGTTGCCTGCCAGCGGATAGACGTAGCGAATCACATTGTCCGGCGCCAGCGCCACGTTGCGGATCACCGGTTGCAGGTGAATCAGCGAAGCGGCGACCTGCGCCAGATCGGCCTGCGAAAAGTCGGGCTTGACGAGCACGAAGGTCGACAAGCCCAGGCTCAGCGACAGCGTGGCGTTCAGCTCCGACTCCAGCCGCGCCCGCACGGTGGCGGCTTCGGCCTGCAGCACGGCGCGCTCGGCCTGGCTGCGCCGGTCATGATCCAGCCAGACGAAGGATTGCAGGGCGGCCCAGACCATGCCGGCCACCAGCATGCCCGCTATCCACGGCAGCTTGCGTGAAACAAAAACTGCCTGGCGACGGCTGGGCATGGGCAGGTTACCGGGTAATGGGCTTGTAGCGGATCCGCTTCGGCTTGGCGCCTTCTTCGCCCAGGCGGCGCTTCTTGTCGGCCTCGTATTCCTGGTAGTTGCCGGCGAAGAACACCACCTGCGAGTCGCCCTCGAAGGCGAGGATGTGGGTGGCGATGCGGTCGAGGAACCAGCGGTCGTGCGAGATCACCAGCACGCAGCCGGCGAATTCCAGCAGCGCGTCTTCCAGTGCGCGCAGGGTTTCCACGTCCAGATCGTTCGACGGTTCGTCGAGCAGCAGCACGTTGCCGCCGGCGATCAGCGTCTTCGCCATATGCAGGCGCCCTAGGCGCGAGAGGGGATTTCATAGCGGCCGACGGTGAGGATGTCGCGGCCTTCGGCGACTTCGTCGAACACGGTCTTGTCGGCCGCCAGCGCGTCGCGGCTCTGGTCGACGTAGGCCAGCTTCACGGTCTGGCCGATCTCGACTTCGCCGGAATCGGGCTGTTCCTGGCCGGTGATCATCTTGAAGAAAGTTGACTTACCGGCGCCGTTGGGGCCGATGATGCCGACGATCGCACCCGGCGGCACGCTGAAGCTGAGGTTGTCGATCAGCAGGCGGTCGCCGAATGCCTTCGACACATTGTGAAAATCGATCACCTTGTCGCCCAGCCGCTCGCCGACCGGGATGAAGATTTCCTGCGTCTCGTTGCGCTTCTGGTATTCGACCGAATTGAGTTCCTCGAAGCGCGACAGGCGCGCCTTCGATTTGGCCTGGCGCGCCTTGGGATTCTGCCGCACCCATTCGAGTTCCTGCTTCATCGTCTTGATGCGGCCGCGATCGAGCTCCAGAATCCATTCGGCGGCGTTGTCGAGAAAGTAGCGATCGTGCGTTACCGCCACCACGGTGCCGGGGTAGCGCACCAGAAACTGCTCCAGCCATTCCACCGACTCGGCGTCGAGGTGGTTGGTCGGCTCGTCGAGCAGCAGCATGTCGGGATGGGACAGCAGCAACTGGCACAAGGCGACGCGGCGCTTTTCGCCGCCCGACAGATTGCCGATCACCGCGTCCCACGGCGCCAGCCGCAGCGCGTCGGCAGCGATTTCCATCTGCGTGTCGAGGTCGGCGCCGGCGGTGGCGATGATCGCCTCGCAGCGCGCCTGCTCTTCGGCCAGCGCGTCGAAATCGGCATCGGGTTCAGCGTAGGCTGCGTACACCTCTTCCAGCTTTTTTTTCGCTTCGACGATTTCGCCCAGGCCCGCTTCCACCGCCTGCCGAACCGTGTGCGTCGGGTCGAGTTGCGGCTCCTGCGGCAGGTAGCCGATGCGGATGCCCGGCATCGGGATCGCTTCGCCCTCGATGTCCTTGTCCACCCCCGCCATGATGCGAATCAGCGAGGACTTGCCTGAGCCGTTGAGGCCGAGCAGGCCGATCTTTGCGCCGGGAAAAAACGACAGCGAAATATCTTTGAGAATGTGCCGTTTCGGCGGCACAACCTTGCCGACGCGGTTGAGGGAATACACGTATTGCGCCATGAATAAGAATCCTGAGAATAAAGATGCGCAGACGCGCTGTTACGACAGCTCCTGGTCGAGCAGTTTCCTGAGTTTGACGAAGTCGAGTTCGCCGATTTTCTGTTCGAGAATCTGGCCTGTTTTGCCGACGATGAAGCTGGTCGGCGTCAGCTTGACGTCGCCGAATGCCAGCGCGAGATCGCCTTTGACATCGAGCGCGACGGGAAACGGCAGCTGGCGGGTTTGGGTGAAATTGACCACATGGCTGGGCGGATCGTAGGACATCGCCACCGCGATGATCTCGAAGCCCTTGGCCTTGTACTGGTTGTAGGTTTCGACCATGCCGGGCATTTCCTTGATACAGCCGGGGCACGATGTCGCCCAGAAGTTCACCAGCACGACCTTGCCGCGCAGGCTGTCGAGCTGGATCGGCTGCCCCTCCAGCGTGACGAACGTAACGGTCGGCGCGGCCGGTTTGGAGAGCATCGCGTAGGCGAGCGCGGCGACGACAATCAGGACGACGGCAATCAGGGCGGCGGGTTTGGCGTATTTCATGGGATATCGAAATAGGCGATTTCCGTGTCGATCAGCGCGCGCACCTGTTTGGCGGGACGGCCGAGATAAAGATAACCGGATTCGAGAATCTTGCCCTCCGGCACCAGCGAGCCGGCGCCCAGCAGCACTTGTGGCTGGATCACCGCTCGGTCGAGAACGATGCTGCCCATGCCGATCAGGCATTCGTCCTCGATCGTGCAGGCATGCAGGATCACCAGGTGGCCGACGGTGACGCGCGCGCCGATGACCAGCGCGCCGCCCGCCGGATTGTGCTCGCCGCGATGCGACACATGCAGCACACTGCCATCCTGGATGTTGCTGGCGTCGCCAATGGCGATGGAATTGACGTCGCCGCGAATCACCGCGCCCGGCCACACCGAAGCGTCGACGCCGAGCGTGACTTCGCCAATCACCGTCGCGCGCGGATGCACCCAGGCGCCGGGGCCCAGTTGTGGATGAATGCCGTGGTGCGCGGAAACCGAATCCAAGTCCATGATTGACCGAGGGTTGAAATACGCCGGAAGCTGGCCCAAATTATAATCCGTGCACGCCGTTGCATCCCTTCTGCGCCCCTTTACGAAAGATCCGCCATGAACAGCTCCAACCCCCTGCTCGACTTTTCCGGCCTGCCGCGTTTTGCCGAGTTCAAGCCCGAATTCGTCACACCGGCAGTCGACCAGCTGCTGGCCGACTGCCGCGCCGCCGTCGAACACGCCATGGACGCCGCGACGCCCGCCGAGTGGGAGGCCTTCGTCAGCCCGCTGGACGACGCCAACGAGAAACTGGGCCGCGCCTGGGGTCAGGTGTCACACCTGCATTCGGTGATGGACTCGCCCGAGCTGCGTGAGGTGTACAACGCCAACCTGCCCAAGATCACGATCTACTACGCCGAACTGGGCCAGAACGAAGCGCTGTTCGGCAAGTTCAAGGCGCTCGCAGCCGGCGCAGGCTTTGCCGCGCTCAATACCACGCAGAAGAAAATCGTCGAAAACGAGCTGCGCGACTTCCGCCTCGGTGGCGCCGAACTGCCCGCCGAACAAAAAGAGCGTTTCATGGCCATCCAGGAAGAACTGTCCGGACTATCGGCCAAGTTCGAGGAAAACCTGCTCGATGCGACCAACGCGTTTGCTCTGTACGTCGAGGATGCCGCCGAACTGGCGGGCGTGCCGGACGATGAGCTCGCGGCGATGCGCCAGGCCGCCGAGTCCGATGGAAAGCCGGGCTGGAAAATCACCCTGCACATGCCGTCCTACCTGCCGGTGATGCAGTACGCCAACAACCGCGCCCTGCGCGAGACGCTGTACCGCGCCTATGTCACCCGCGCCTCCGAATTCGGCAAGGCCGAGCTCGACAACACCCCGCTCATCGCGCAAATCCTCAAATTGCGCCGCGAAGCTGCTCAAATGCTGGGGTTTAAGAGCTACGCCGAGGAATCGCTGGCCACCAAGATGGCCGACACGCCGGCCGAAGTACTGAAATTCCTGTCCGACCTCGGCGCCCGCGCGCGGCCCTACGCGGAAAAAGACTTCGCCGAACTCAAGGCGTTTGCCGCAGCCGAACTCGGCATCGCTGACCTGCAGGCCTGGGATAACGCTTACGCATCGGAAAAACTGCGCGTCGCGCGCTACAGCTTTTCGGACCAGGAAGTGAAGCAGTATTTCCCCGAACACCGCGTGCTGGCCGGCCTGTTCAAACTGGTCGAGACGCTCTACGGCCTGCACATCCGCGAGGATAAGACGCCGGTGTGGCATCCCGACGTCAAGTTCTACACGCTGGCCGATCACGCCGGGCAGAAGGTCGGCCAGTTCTACCTCGACCTCTACGCCCGCGCGTCCAAACGCGGCGGCGCATGGATGGACGACGTCATCACCCGCCGCAGGCTGCGTTCAATTGACGGAGCGGGCGCACTGACGCAAACCCCGGTGGCCTACCTGAATTGCAATTTCGCCCCGCCGGTGGGTGACAAGCCCGCGCTGTTCACCCACGACGAAGTCATCACCCTGTTCCACGAAACCGGCCACGGCCTGCATCACCTGTTGACGCAAATCGAAGAGCTGGGCGTCTCCGGCATCAATGGCGTCGAGTGGGACGCGGTCGAACTGCCGAGCCAGTTCATGGAAAACTTCTGCTGGGAATGGGACGTGCTGAAGAACCTGACCCACCACGTCGACACCGGCGCGACGCTGCCCCAAGACCTGTTCGACAAGATGCTGGCGGCGAAGAATTTCCAGTCCGGCCTCGGCACGCTGCGGCAGATCGAGTTCTCCAGCTTCGACATGCGCCTGCACGACGACTTCGACCCCAACGGCGACCGCAGCGCGATGGACCTGCTGAACGACATCCGCAAGGAAACCGCCGTCATGCTGCCACCCGACTACAACCGCTTCCCCAACAACTTCTCGCACATCTTCGCGGGCGGCTACGGCGCGGGCTACTACAGCTACAAATGGGCCGAAGTGCTGTCCGCCGACGCCTATGCGCTGTTCGAGGAAAACGGCGTGCTCTCGCCCGAAGTCGGCCACCGCTTCTGGAGCGAAATTCTCGCCCAGGGCGGCGCCCGCCCGGCGCTCGAATCGTTCAAGGCCTTCCGCGGCCGCGAGCCGACCATCGACGCGCTGTTGCGCCATAACGGCATGGCCTGAGCCGCATCAGGGAGTTGTTCACCTCCAACCATAAAAACGGAGCCTGATGGCTCCGTTTTTATGGTTCTACTTCCCCAAAAGCTCGCCTATCGGTTTGTAGTCTTCCACCCGGTCGCAGATGGCCTTGATCACCATGATGATGGGCACGCCCAGCAACAACCCCCAGACCCCCCATAACCAGCCCCAGAACAGCACGCCGACGAAAACCATCACGGCGTTCATCCGGCCTGCCCGGCCGGTCAGCCACGGCGTCAGCAAATAGCCTTCCAGGCTGGTGATGACCAGCGAGATGCCGGCGACCGCAAGCGCCATGCCCACGGTTCCGAATTGCAGAAAGCCGACCAGCCCCGTGCCGCCGGTCACAACGACCGGGCCGAGATACGGAATCATGTTGAACACCGCGGACACGATGCCCCAGATTGCCGCGTGCTCCAGGCCTATCCAGAGAAACGCGAGCCAGGTTGCCACGCCCACCAGAATGCTGGTGAAAATCTGCACCAGCAGATAGCGTTGAATCTGGACGTTGATTTCGTCCAGCACCTGCACGGTGATTTTTTTCTTGCTGAGCGTGGGGCCAGTGATCCTGACCAGCTTGCGGCGGAAAATGTCGCCCGAAACCAGCAGAAAAAAAGTCAGAAACAGCACCATGACCGCCTGCCCGGCAAACACGGCCGCACCGACCGTTCCCGTCCAGAGGTAATCCGAGATATTCAGCTTGGATTTTTCGATCAGCACCCGGGTCACGCCTTGCGGGGCCGTGGCATCCGGAGTGATCGTTTCATTCGCCGCGCGTTCAAGCTGGACCGCCGCCTGTTGCATCTGGTCCATCGCACCTTCGGTCGTCCCCCATTCCTTGCGCAAGGTTTTGCGGAATTTCTGTGCAGCCTCAGGCAGGGTTTCGATCAACTGGATGGCATCGTCACTGAGCGAATAGACCAGAGAACCGGTTCCGCCGACGATGCCGGCCAATAACAACGCAGCCCCGATGGCGCGCGGAATCCGCCATTTTTGCATCCGGTTGACGAGGGGGGAAAACGCGTAGCTGATCATGATGCCCAGCATCAGCGGGATGAAAAAAGCGCGCGCCCAGTGCAACACAAAAATGACCGCCAGCACGGTGAGCACCGTCAGCGAAATGTTGCGGACGTCAGCTTGCACACGGGCGACGGGTGGAGATGCGATTGTCGTGACAGATTCTTCGGCGATTACGGCACGGCTATCCGGGTCGGTATGCGGGTCGGAACCTGGGAGGTCATCGGGTTTGGCAAGGGTGTTCATGGCGCATTGTCGCCGTTATCCAGATAGCCGTGTAATCCTGCGCAGTATTATTGATGGCGGTGAACTTGTCGTCGGCGGGTGGCGGGTGGCGGGTGGCGGGTGGCGGGTGGCGGGTGGCGGGTGGCGGGTGGCGGGTGGCTGGGGATGCTGCATATGGGGGTGCCGAAGTAGAGCTGGTAATGTCCCTTGGTGGGCACGGGCGGCATCGGCACGCCCATCTTGTCGGACTGGATGCGCTCGATCGCCATGCTGGTTTTAACGACGCCGTCCCAGCCGGTGATAGTGGCGGATCCGCATTTCTTGCATTTCTTCATGCTGTTTCATGTGTAGGCGTTTTTACGTCTTGGGACGGGGCGTGGCGTACTGCACGTCGCGATGGTAGATGTCGTAGGCGTCCATGCCGCCGGGAATGAGAAACGCATCCATCAAAGGCGCGTCGTTGAAACTGTAGTTAGGAATAACCGTGAACCCCGCCTGGGCCTGCACCGGGCGATTGGCGTTTGCAATCAGAAATACGCGATCTCCGGGTCGTACCAACGTGCCACCGAGAACACGCCGTACGGCTCGGTGAAGTCGACGATCTCGGCGTCCTTGAAGACATAGATCCCCAGACGGAATCCTGCTTTGGTGGCAGTTTTTGTCAATGAGGGCGTCCTGTTGTTGGGGAAAGTGTGCTGTTTAGCTACCGGCTATCCCAAGATATTTTCGATAGGGCGCAATCCACGGTCATAGGTAACCCCCCCTGTAAATTGATGTTTTAGATAATCTATAAATACATAGTCTGGTACAAATTTGTTCATTTCTCTACTTGGTGAAAGGGGCACTGGAACGCCTCCATTATCAATATTTTCAAAACTACATACCGTGTACTTTACTGTTTGGAAAGACATTCCAAGATTGTGACAAACGGAAACTGTTTCTCCCTCAATCTGATCCTGGAACCATATACGCTTGGCTAACATACACCCAAAAATCAGGTGCACATCTGCAATAACGGGCTTGTCTCTTTTATTCAGTGCGCTTTCAGCTCGTCGGCTTATCTCTACCTGTAACGATTTGCCGTATAAAACAACTAAATATTTCATAGCCTCTCTCTTAGTTGACCGGTCGCTAAATAGTTGAGCTAAAAAATTAACGCGGGATTAGTGCCTGGCCTAACGTTTAGTTACGCGTATTTGCGCCATGGTGGGTAGCAATTGGCGAATGACTTCAGGTTCGTTTTGATTCTTTGCTAACAGCATTACGCCTTCAAAATAGGCCAGCATGGCTTTTGCAGTTGCCCCAGCATCTATGTCTTCCGCCAAATCACCCGCTTCTTGAGCGGCCAGGAGGACACCACCGAGCAGGTTTTGCAACTTGGCAAAAATATGCTGAATTTTTTCGCGAATTGGATCATCTTGCGTGGAGAGTTCATTCGCCAAATTACCGAAGGGGCAACCCAATATGTGGCCGGCATGCGCTTTCAACTGCTTTTGAAATAGATAGGCCATGTCTAAAAATCGCTCCAAACGTGCGAGGGGCGGCACATCTTCAGCAAATGCTTTGCTGATCATATTTGATTGAGTCTCAAAAAACTGCGCATCTAATATCGCAATTGTGAGCGCTTGCTTACTAGGATAGAAATGATAAAAGCTACCCTTCTTACCCCAGCATGTTCGCAAATAGCGGCCATACCGACTTCGGCATAGCTGCGTGAAAAAATCAGATCACGGGCGGAATCGAGGATGCGCTGTTGGGTGTCTACGGTTAGTTCCATGCAGGCATGGTAGTTGACCGGTCGGTTTAGTCAAGAATTATTTTAAATCATTGATATCAGGGGGTCTGGATGATTAAAGGCTCCAGGATGAGCCTTTGATTTCACTATCTGTGTCAGTAGTTGTTCACTAACTTGTCAGAGTTTCACAGTTTAGTCGAACAGGTGACGTTGGCCCTTTACGCGAAGGTCATGCAAACACTCGGCGCATTGTTTGGGGGATTTCTTGGACACATAGTTCAAGGTCCGCTTTCTGCTCCCTAAGCAGAAGACCAGCCAGAAGAACTCGATCGTCCGGAATGGCCGGTAGCACAATTCGTAGCCAGCCCTTGTAGACGGCATACGAGGTTTGTTGGTGATTGTGTGCGAGAGACCGGAATTATTGACAACTGGCCGATCAACACAGTCCAAGCAAATGTCGGCTCCGGGTCGAACTCAGCCAGTAGCTGTAATAAAAAACGGAGCCATCTGGCTCCGTTTTTTATTGCAGCTACTGTCGAGATTACTTGTTCTTGTTCGCGATCATGTCCTGAATGATCGGTGCCAGGATCAGCTCCATGGCAAAGCCCATCTTGGCGCCCGGCACCACGATGGTGTTGCGGCGCGACATGAAGGAGTTCGGGATCATGTTCAGCAGGTAGGGGAACTCGACGCCCTTGGGTTCGCGGAAGCGGATGACGATGAAGCTTTCGTCCGGCGTCGGAATGTCGCGGGTGATGAAGGGGTTGGAGGTGTCGACCGTGGACACGCGCTGGAAGTTGATGTCGGTGCGCGAGAATTGCGGGGTGATGTGGTGCACGTAATCCGGCATGCGGCGCAGGATGGTGTCGACGATCACGTCGGCCGAATAGCCGCGCTCGGCGCTGTCGCGGTGGATTTTCTGGATCCATTCGAGGTTGACAATGGGCACCACGCCGATGCCAAGGTCGACGTGCTGGGCGACGTCGATGTCATCGGTTTTGACCAGGCCGTGCAGGCCTTCGTAGAACAGCACATCGGAGCCGCCGGGAACGTCTTCCCACGGGGTGAACTCGCCGGGGTTGAGGCTGCTGCCGAGGCGCTTGTTGTGTTCGGCTGCTTCGGCATCGCTGTGGATATAGAAGCGCTTTTTGCCGCCACCGGTTTTGCCGTAGGTTTCGAACAGCTCGGCCAGCTTGGCGAAGTGGTTGGACTGCGGGCCGAAATGGCTGAACGACATGTTGCCTTCGGCTTCGGCCTTTTTGACGGCTTCCTTGAAATCAACCCGCGACAGGCTGTGGAAGCTGTCGCCTTCGATCACGGCTGCATTGATTTTTTCACGGAAGAAAATGTGTTCGAACGCGCGCTTGACGGTGGTGGTGCCGGCGCCGGACGAACCCGTGACCGCGATGACGGGATGCTTCTTGGACATGCTGGGACTCCCTGATGGATGGGTAAGTAGATTTGAGCGAAACCTGCGCATTTTACCCGCCCAGGGCAGGCCTTGTCACCCGCGCGGCGCGGCACGGCTTGCGGGCTTACAGGGCAAATTCGAGCCGTTCCTGCAGTTTTTCCAACGCAGCCGCAGCGCAGGCTGCGTCTTTATCACCCCCCGGTGCACCGGACACGCCCACCGCGCCAACGAGGCTGCCGGCGGCACGGACGGGCAATCCGCCTTCCATAACAATGAGGCCGTCGATGTGGTTGAGCTCGGGGCGGATGTCGCCACGCGATGCACGGAACTCGGCCGTATCCACTCCCGACATGATGGCCATGCCGGCCTTGCGCTCGGCGATTTCGAGCGTGTGGCGCGGCGCCAGGCTGTCGCGCAGCGCAACCTGGACGTTGCCGGCGCGATCGAGCACGACGGCCGACACGCTGTAACCGTTCTGCCGACAGGCTTCGACCGCGCCCATGGCGATATCGCGCGCCAGTTCCAGGCCGATCTGCTTGACCGGCAGCACGTCGGGCTGGGCAGCGTGGGCGGGAAGGGATGCGATAAACACCGAAACCAAAAGCAGTGATTTCATCATGACGGGCGCCTCTACGGATTCAGGGATAGAGATTGGTGACGCGATAGCCGCGTTTTTCCAGCAAGGCGGGCAGGCCATCGGGGCCGGTGAGATGCAGCGCGCCGACCGCCACAAATGGCGTGCGGCCTTCGCCGAACATCTGTTCGATTTTGGCCGCCATGCGCTGGTTGCGTTCACTGAACAGCTTTTGCTTGACCCAGTGCGCGGAACGCGGCGCGTGCTGATACGACTCGACGGTGATCTGCTGCAACGCAGCGACGTCACTGCCAAGCCAGGCGCCGATGAGCGCCTGGGTGTCGGCCCGCATGCCGGCCTGTTCCAGATAGCCGAGCGACTCCTCCAGGTAAATGAGCTGGTCCCGGAGCGACAGGCTGTCGAATAGCTGAAACTGATAGTCAACGCCTTCCAGTTCGGTTACCGGTTTGCCCAGCGCCTGCGCGATGCCGGTGAAATAAAACTCGGTGGCGTATTCAAACCCATAGCCCTGCTGTTTGAGCGCGCCGACCGTGAGCGCCAGCGTAACCATCCAGGGTTTCAGCGTTTGCATCGATGCGGGCGGAATGCCCAGGACGTCGAGCCGGGCATGCAGGCGCTGCTTGAGCTCAGGCGACAGCATGGCATCAAGGGTTTGCGGCGGCGGCAGCATGGCGTAACGCTGCACGCCGGCCTGCATCGCAGCGGCCTGACTGGCGTCGAGCTCAAGCACCAGTTCGCCCGATTGCGCCATGGCCTGCGTGGTGAGGAGGTCAAGCGGGTAAAAATCAGCCTTGCCAACGTGGAGGGTGCCGAACAGGTAGCCGGCTTGCCCGTTCTTGCTGATTGCGAAGAGCAGCCCGCGTGACGGGGCCGCCTGCATTTGCCGCAAGGTCTCTGCCTCTGCTGCGCCAGGTTCGGCAACGGCAGGCTGCGCGGGTTCGGCCCAGGCGCCTTGCCAACCGGCCAGCAAAAAAATCAGCAGTAATCGGGCAATCTGGTTTGTCATGGCGGGTTTCCAGGCGAGGCGTAACACAACAGGCGGCGAGTGGCTACTTAATAGAAGGGGCTGGGTATAATCGTGGGTCGGCACTTCCACCCATTTGAGCAGTTTTCATGCAAGAAAAATACCTTCCCTCGGAAATCGAACACGCCGCACAGGCGCGCTGGACCGCCAGCCAGGCCTACCGCGCCAGCGAAGCATCCGATCGCCCCAAATACTATTGCCTGTCGATGTTCCCCTACCCGTCGGGAAAACTGCACATGGGCCATGTGCGTAACTACACCATCGGCGACGTGCTGGCGCGTTACCACGCCCTGCGCGGCTTCAACGTGATGCAGCCGATGGGCTGGGACGCGTTTGGCCTGCCCGCCGAGAATGCGGCGATCGCCAACAACGTGCCGCCCGCCGCCTGGACCTACGCCAACATCGACCACATGCGCACGCAGTTGCAGGCGCTCGGTCTGGCAATCGACTGGTCGCGCGAACTCGCCACCTGCAAGCCGGATTACTACCGCTGGGAACAATGGCTGTTCACCCGCCTGTTCGAAAAGGGCGTGATCTACAAGAAGATGGCCACGGTCAACTGGGACCCGGTCGACCAGACCGTGCTGGCCAACGAGCAGGTGATCGAAGGGCGCGGCTGGCGCTCCGGCGCGCTGGTCGAAAAGCGCGACATCCCGATGTATTTCTTCCGCATCACCCAATATGCCGACGAGCTGCTCTCCGGGCTCGATACTCTGCCAGGCTGGCCGGAGCGGGTGAAGACCATGCAGTCCAACTGGATTGGCAAGAGCGTCGGCGTGCGCTTCGCTTTCCCGTATCAACACGATGGCAAGGACGAACAGCTGTGGGTGTTCACCACCCGCGCCGACACCATCATGGGCGTGACCTTCTGCGCCGTGGCCGCCGAGCATCCGCTCGCTGCCCGTGCGGCAGAAAGCAATTCCGCGCTCGCTGCCTTCATCGCCGAGTGCAAGCAAGGCAGCGTGGCCGAAGCCGACATGGCTACGATGGAAAAAAAGGGCATGGACACCGGCCTCACCGTCACCCACCCGCTCACCGGCGAGGCGATTCCGGTGTGGATCGGCAACTACGTGCTGATGAGCTACGGTGACGGCGCAGTGATGGCGGTGCCGGCGCACGACGAGCGCGATTTCGGCTTTGCGCAGAAATACGGCCTGCCGATCAAGCAGGTTATTGATCACGTGGCAATAGTTGATGCGCGCAAAGCGCTTGCGACTGGGAAAAATGGTGACCAGCCTTTGACCAGTGAAGATATCGAGAAACTAAAGAACTTCCTCAGTACAAACAAATACTCTACGGATCGTTGGCACGATGGTTACGACACAAAATTAGGTATTTGCATTAACTCCGGAAAGTACGACAGCCTCGATTACACGGCTGCGGTCGATGCCATTGCCGCCGACCTTGCCGCGCTGAACCTCGGCGAAAAGAAAACCCAGTTCCGCCTGCGCGACTGGGGCATCTCGCGCCAGCGCTACTGGGGCTGCCCGATCCCGATCATTCATTGCGACGCCTGCGGCGACGTGCCGGTGCCGGCCGAGCAGCTGCCGGTGGTGCTGCCGGAAGACGTGGTGCCCGACGGTTCCGGCAACCCGCTCAACAAGCGCGCCGACTTTGTCAACTGCGCTTGCCCCAAGTGCGGCGCACCGGCGCGGCGCGAGACCGACACGATGGACACTTTCGTCGAGTCGTCGTGGTACTACGCGCGCTACGCCTGCCCCGATTTCGACGGCGGCATGCTGGATGCGCGGGCAAACAAATGGCTACCGGTCGACCAATACATCGGCGGCATCGAGCACGCCATCCTGCACCTGCTGTACGCGCGCTTTTTCCATAAGCTGATGCGAGACGAAGGCCTGGTCAGCAGCAACGAACCCTTCGTCAACCTGCTGACGCAGGGCATGGTAATTGCCGACACCTATTACCGCGAAGACGCCAGCGGTAAGAAAACCTGGTTCAACCCGGCCGACGTCGAGCTGCGCGACGGCGTCGCGACGTGCAAAACGGATGGCGCGCCGGTGATCGTCGGCGGCACCGAAAAGATGTCGAAGTCGAAGAACAATGGCGTCGATCCGCAGGCGCTGATCGACCTCTACGGAGCAGATACTGCGCGGCTGTTCACGATGTTCGCCGCACCGCCGGAGCAAAGCCTGGAATGGTCGGATGCGGGTGTCGAAGGCGCGCACCGCTTCCTCAGGCGGCTCTGGAAGGCCGGCTATGAACACCTGCAGGCGGGCGCCGTTGCCGCCTACACCGGCGGCGAGTTGAGCGAAGCCACCAAAACCCTGCGCCGCCAGTTGCACCAGACCATCCAGAAAGTCAGCGACGATATCGAACGCCGCAAGCAGTTCAACACCGCGATTGCGGCGGTGATGGAACTGATGAACGCGCTGGCCAAACTGGAAGGCGACGACGCCACCACCCGCAGCGTACGGCAGGAAGTGCTCGAAGCCGCCGCCGCCCTGCTCGCGCCGATGGTGCCGCACGTTGCCGAAGCGTTGTATGCCGAACTCAGGCCGGGTGCCGTCATGATCTGGCCCCCCGTGGACGCCACCGCGCTGGTGCAGGATGAAATCGAACTGATGCTGCAAGTCAACGGCAAGCTGCGCGGGCAGATCCGCGTTGCCGTCAGCGCCGACAAGGCCAGCATCGAAGCCGCCGCGCTCGCCAGCGAGTCGGTCCAAAAATATCTCGAAGGCCAGCCGCCGAAAAAAGTGGTGGTGGTGCCGGGTCGCCTGGTGAATATCGTCGTATGAAACGCCGCCTGTTCCTTGCTCTCCTCCCCGCTGCGCTGGCCGCAGGCTGTGGTTTTCAACTGCGCCGTTACGACGGCGTCCCGTTCGGCAGCCTGTTTATCGACGCGCCGGGCAGCGCGGTCGCCCAGCGCCTGCGCACCATGCTGGCAACCGACAAGACCACCCGCTTGACGGAAGTGGTCAGCGAGGCCGAGGCCGTGCTGAAGATCACGCAGGAAGAACGCGTTAAATCGATCCTCACCCTCACCGGCGCCGGTCGCGTCTCCGAGTACCGGCTCAGCCTGAAACTCGCCTACGTCATCCTCGCTCCGGGCGGACGCGAGTTGGCCGCCCCGGAAAGCCTCGAACTGCAGCGCATCATGACTTACAACGATGAGCTGGTACTGGCCAAGGGCGCCGAGGAGCAACTGCTGTATCGCGACATGGACGACGATGCCGCCCTGCGGATCGTGCGGCGCATGCAAACGCTCAAACCCGACAACAGCGAGTGAACATTCCGGCCGAACGCCTGCCCGACCAGCTTGCCCGCGGCCTCGCCGCGCTCTACGTAGTGGTGGGCGACGAACCGCTGGCGGCGCAAGAGGCCGCCGACGCCATCCGCGCCGCTGCGCGCGCGGCCGGCCACAGCGAGCGCAATGTCTTCACCGTGCAGGGGCGCTACAACTGGCAGGGCATTTTTGCCAGCGGCGAGAACCTGTCGCTGTTTGCCGAACGCCGCCTGACCGAAATCCGCATCCCCTCCGGCAAGCCCGGCGTCGATGGCGCCAAGGCGCTGGAAACCTACGCCGCCAAGCTGCCCGCCGATACCCTGACCCTCATCAGCCTGCCTGGCATGGACTGGAAAGCCATGCAAAGCCGCTGGTTTGCCGCGCTGGCCAAAACCGGCGTGGTGGTCGAGGCCAAGAGCCGCTGGTTTGCCGCGCTGGCCAAAACCGGCGTGGTGGTCGAGGCCAAGCCTGTCGACCGCGCCGCCCTGCCCGCCTGGATCGAGCGCCGGCTGGCGAAGCAGGGCTTGCGCGCCGAGCGCACCGCACTGGCGTTTCTGGCAGACCAGGTGGAAGGCAATCTGCTCGCCGCGCAGCAGGAAATCGACAAGCTCGCGCTGCTGCTGCCGCCGGGAAACGTGACGCTGGCCGACGTCGAGCACGCCGTGGTCGACGTCAGCCGGCTGGAAGCCGATGCGCTGGCCGATGCCCTGTATGCGGGCGACAGCGCCCGCTTCGCGCAGATCGTGGCCGACCTGAAAGACAGCGGCGAAGCCGTGCCTGCCATCCTGTGGCAGGTGTCATCGGCAGTGCAGCTGCTGCTGCGGTTAAAATCGGCGCTGGCGCGGGGCGACAGTGTGACCAGTGTGATGCGGACACTGTGGGGGCGCGACAAGCAGCGCGCACCGCAAATCGAGCGGGCGCTGCAACGATTGAGCCTGCCCCGGGTCGAATCCGCGCTGGCCGACCTGGCCCTGATCGACCGCCAGGCCAAAGGACTGGAGCGCGTGGGCGACCCGTGGGACACCTTGCTGCGAGTAGGGATGACACTGGCTGAACCGGCACGAATCGGGAAACGGGATGGACGTTAAATACGATGGACATTAAAAACTACATGCAGACGGTGGGCAAACAGGCGCGCGAAGCCTCGCGCGCGATTGCCCGCGCCGACACCAACCAGAAAAATCGCGCGCTGCTGGCTATCGCCGCGGCGATCCACCGTGACGCGCCCAAGCTGCTGGCCGCCAACGCGCGCGACATGGAACATGCACGCGCCAGCGGGCTCGATGCCGCGCTGCTCGATCGCCTGCAGATCAACGACAAGGCCGTGGCCGGGATGGCCGAGGGCCTGGAGCAGATCGCCGCGCTGCCGGATCCGGTCGGCGAAATCACCGACCTCAAATACCGCCCCTCCGGCATCCAGGTCGGCAAGATGCGGGTGCCGCTCGGCGTCATCGGCATCATTTACGAAGCCCGCCCCAACGTCACGGCCGATGCTGCCGGGCTGTGTCTCAAATCCGGCAACGCGGCCATCCTGCGCGGCGGCTCCGAGGCGCTGCATTCCAACCAGGCGGTCGCCGCCTGCGTGCGTGAAGGCCTCGCGGCTGCCGGGTTGCCCGCCACGGTGGTTCAGGTGGTCGAAACCACCGACCGCGCGGCGGTGGGCGAACTCATCACCATGAAGGATTATGTCGACGTCATCGTGCCGCGCGGCGGCAAAGGCCTGATCGAGCGCATCACCGGCGAAGCGCGGGTGCCGGTGATCAAGCACCTGCACGGCAACTGCCACGTCTACGTCGACGACCGCGCCGACCTCGCGAAGGCGGTAAAAATTGTCGAGAACGCCAAGACCCAGCGCTACGGCACCTGCAACACCACCGAGTCGCTGCTGGTGGCGCGCGGCGTGGCGGTGGCGGTGCTGCCCGAGATCGGCCGCATGCTGGCGGGCAAGGGCGTGGAAATGCGTGGCTGCGTCGAGTCGCTGGCCATCCTCAAGGTCGCCGGCATCGCCGCAGACAAGCTGCGCGCCGCCGTCGAGGCCGACTGGACCGAGGAATATCTCGGCCCCATCATCGCGGTCAAGGTGGTGGCCGACATCGACGCCGCGATGACGCATATCAACGCCCACGGTTCGCAGCACACCGACGCCATCGTCACCGAAGACTATGGCCGCGCGCGGCGCTTTTTGCGCGAAGTCGATTCGGCCAGCGTCGTGGTCAACGCCTCGACGCGCTTTGCCGACGGCTTTGAATACGGCCTCGGCGCGGAGATCGGCATTTCCACCGACAAGATCCACGCGCGCGGCCCGGTCGGTCTGGAAGGCCTGACCTCGCAAAAATGGATCGTGCTGGGAGATGGCCATGTGCGGGGTTAAATGCTGAGCGGGGAGCGCTTAACGGTTAACGGAAACCCCCAGGTCGCGCCCGACTCCGCTTCCCGCTCCCCGCTTATGTCCCTGACACGTCCAGCGTCAGGAGCGGTATCCCTTGCGGGTCCCGCTCCCCTGCACGCCATCGGCGTGATGGGGGGCACCTTCGACCCCATCCACACCGGCCACTTGAGGATGGCCGAGGAAATGGCCGAAGCACTCAATTTGAGCCAGGTCCGGTTCATCCCCGCCGGACAGCCGCCGCACCGCGGCATGCCGCGCACCAGCGCACCGCACCGGCTTGAAATGGTGCGCCGCGCCGTGGCCGGCAACCCCCGCTTTGCGGTGGACGCGCGCGAAGTCGAGCAGCCGGCACCCAGCTATACGGTCGACACCCTGACCGCACTGCGCGCCGAACTCGGCCCGGATCAGCCGCTGTGGCTGCTACTGGGCGCCGACGCCTTTGCCGGATTGCCCGCCTGGCATCGGTGGCAACAACTGTTTGCGCTGGCGCATATCGTCGTCGCCACGCGTCCCGACGCCGGGGCAACCCGGCCTGATGCACTGGGCGCAGAATTGAAACAGGAACTTGCGCACCGCCAGGTGCCGGCAGGGTCGGCTACAGGCCCCGCCGGCTCACTGGTATTTCAAAACATGACGGCGCTGGACATTTCAGCGACCCGTATCCGCGCCACCCTGGCACGGCAAGGCAGCGCACGGTATCTGCTGCCCGATGCCGTGCTCGACTACATTCACCATCAACAACTGTACCTATCCCTATGAATATCGAAGACAAGATCAAACTGATCACCGCAGCGCTTGAAGACCTCAAAGCGCAAGACATCGCCGTGCTCGACACCAGCAAGCTGACCGCGCTGTTCGAGCGCATGGTCATCGCCAGCGGCACCTCCAACCGCCAGACGCGTGCACTCGCCGACCACGTGCACGTCAAGGTCAAGGAGGCCGGCGAATACGTCGGCAACATGGAAGGCGAAGACAGCGGCGAATGGGTGCTGCTCGACCTCGGCGACGTGATCGTCCACTTGATGCTGCCCGCCACGCGCACGCACTACAACCTGGAAGAACTCTGGGGTGCGGCCGAGGCGGCACGTGCGCGGCACATCCAGGCAGACCACTAATTGAAGCTGCATCTGCTCGCTGTCGGCCACAAGATGCCGGGCTGGATCAACAGCGGCTACGACGACTACACGCGGCGCATGCCGCCCGACCTGCCGCTGCTGCTGACCGAGATCAAGCCCGGCCATCGCGTGGCGGGCGAAGACGGCATCAAGGCACGCCAGACCGAAGCCGAGCGCATCCTCACCACCCTGCCTGCGGGCTGCGTGCCAGTGGTGCTCGACGAACGCGGCGCACAGGTCACGACGCGCGAGCTGGCAGCCTGGCTGCAGGGCTGGATGGCAGAAGGCGTGTCGCCGGCGTTTGTCATCGGCGGCGCGGACGGTCTCGACGACAGCGTCAAGACGCGTGCGGTCAAGCTGCTGGGACTGTCTAAATTGACGCTGCCGCATGCCCTGGCGCGCGTCATGCTGGCCGAGCAACTGTACCGTTCCGTGTGCATAATCAAGGGGCACCCCTATCATCGTGATTAAGGACATCAAGCATCATGCTGGTCGATAAACGCGTCTATCTGGCTTCGCAATCCCCCCGCCGCCGCGAGCTGCTCAAACAGCTCGGCGTGGCATTCGACGTGCTGCCCCTGCGCGCGGTGGCGGGTCGAATGGATGTCGTCGAAATTCCGCACCCCGATGAAACCGCACCGGATTTTGCACAGCGCATGGCTATCGAAAAAGCCGCGTGCGGCTGGCGCGCAGTAGATGCGCGCCATGTGCTGCGCTTTCCGGTACTGGGGGCCGACACCATCGTCGAACTGGACGGCGCCATTCTCGGCAAGCCTGCGGATCGCGCCGATGCCGAGGCCATGCTGACCCGGCTGTCCGGCCGCCTGCATCTGGTTCACAGCGCGGTGGCGGTGCAGCAGGAAGACCGCGTGGAAAAGTGCCTGTCGACCACGCTGGTCCGCTTTGCCGAACTCAGTCCGCTCATCATCAGCCGCTATCTGGAAACCGGCGAATACATCGGCAAGGCTGGCGCTTATGGTATCCAGGGGCGCGCAGGCGCATTCGTCGAACACCTGGAAGGCAGCTACAGCGGCGTCATGGGTTTGCCGTTATATGGCACTGCTGTTTTATTGAGAGCCTTCGGTTTCGCCGTCTGAACCTTCCACATGAGCGAAGAAATCCTCGTCAACGTCACCCCGCAGGAAACCCGTGTCGCCGTGCTGCATCTCGGCTCGGTGCAGGAACTTCATATCGAGCGCGCACAGTGCCGCGGGCTCGTCAGCAACATCTACATGGGGCGCGTGGTGCGCGTGTTGCCGGGGATGCAGTCGGCGTTCATCGACATCGGCCTTGAGCGCGCGGCCTTCCTGCATGTCGCCGACATCTGGGAAGAGCGTCACGGCAGCGAGCCCGAGCGGCCGATCGAGCAGATTCTGCACGAAAGCCAGACCCTCATGGTGCAGGTGATCAAGGATCCGATCGGCACCAAGGGCGCGCGCTTGTCGACGCAGATCAGCTTTGCCGGACGCTATCTGGTGTATCTGCCGCAGGAAACCCACATCGGCATTTCGCAAAAAATCGAAGGCGAGGAAGAACGCGAACTGTTGCGCCAGAAACTGCACCAGCTGATGCCGGAAGGCGCTCACGGTGGCTTCATCGTGCGCACCATGGCCGAAACCGCCGAGGATGCCGAAATCGGCGCCGACATCGATTACCTGCGGCGCCTGTGGACCAACATCCAGTCGCGGGGCAATTGCGAGGCGCCCTGCCTGCTGTATCAGGATCTCGACCTGTCGCTGCGCGTGCTGCGCGACTTCGTCAACCGCGACACCAGCCGCATCCTCATCGACTCGCGCGAAACCTATCAGCGCATGGCCGAATTCGCGCAGAACTACACCCATGCCGTACTCGACAAACTGCAGCATTACAGTGCCGCCCGTCCCCTGTTCGACCTGCATGCCATCGATGACGAAATCGCCAAGGCGCTGGGACGACGCGTCGACCTCAAATCGGGCGGCTACCTCATCATCGACCAGACCGAGGCGCTCACCACGGTCGACGTCAACACCGGCGGTTTCGTCGGCGCGCGCAACTTCGACGACACCATCTTCAAGACCAACCTCGAAGCCGCGCAATCCCTCGCCCGCCAGCTGCGCCTGCGCAATCTCGGCGGCATCATCATCATGGACTTCATCGACATGGACAACGCCGAGCACCAGGAGGCGGTGCTCGCCGAACTGAAGAAGACCCTCGCGCGCGACCCCACCCGCACCAGCGTCAGCGGCTTCTCCGCCCTGGGGCTGGTCGAGATGACGCGCAAGCGCACCCGCGAATCGCTGGCGCACGTGCTGTGCGAGCCCTGCCCCACCTGCGGCGGACGCGGCGAAATCAAGACCGCGCAAACCGTGTGTTACGACATCCTGCGCGAAATTCTGCGCGAAGCGCGCCAGTTCGAAGCCCGCGAATACCGCATCGCCGCCGCGCAAAGCGTCATCGACCAGTTCCTCGACGAAGAGTCCGGCAGCCTCGCCCAGCTCATCGACTTCATCGGCAAGCCGGTGTCGCTGCAGGTCGAAACCAGCTATCCGCAGGAGCAGTACGACATTATTTTGCTGTGAACGCTCAAGGCGCTCCCCGCAGGTAAAAATCAGTGGAAACGACCGCACCTAATTACTGGCACACCGCCTGCGCCGAACTCGCCGCAGGCGACCCGGTCATGGCCAGGCTCATCGAGCGCTACCCCGACGCCACCCTCAGCAACCGCGGCGATCCGTTCCAGACACTGGCGCGCGCCATCGTCGGGCAGCAGATTTCAGTCAAGGCCGCTGACAGCGTTTGGGCGCGCTTTGCCGGCTACGCGCAATCCATCCGACCCGAACACATCTTCACCCTGGAACTCGACGCGCTCGCCGCCTGCGGCCTGTCGCGCCGCAAGGCCGAGTATTTGCGTGATCTGGCCGGGCATTTTGTCGATGGCCGGATCGAGCCGGCGCGCTGGACAACACAGGATGACGCCGCGGTGATCGCCGAGCTAACCGACGTGCGCGGCATTGGCCGCTGGACAGCCGAGATGTTCCTGATCTTCAGCCTGCGGCGGCCGGATGTATGGCCGCTGGATGACATCGGCCTGCAAAAGGCCGTCGCGCTGCACTATTTCGACGGTGAACGGCCCAGCCCGAAAACGCTCGCCGAGCACGGTGCGCGCCACGCGCCCTGGCGTACCGTGGCGACCTGGTATCTGTGGCGCAGCCTCGACCCAATGGTGGTGCAGTACTGATCCTATGACGGACGGGGTGCCTGCAAACGCACTCCTCCTGGCGACCCGTTGGTGCGTCAGGCCGCATGCTTCAAGGGCGAGACATCATGCGCAATGCTGCGCAGCAGCAGGATGTCGCGATAGGCGCCCGGCTCAAAACCTGCGCGGGTGCCGCCTCGATGGTCAAAAACCAGATCGTCGAAAAAGGGCCCGATATCCGGGGTGTTCCACACTTTCACCATTTGCTCGAGCAAATGGGGATAGGCTTCGAGGCCCTGGCCATTGTCGCCTTCGCTGAAAAAGGCGCGCCCGTCGAGATTGACGTTGAAATACCGCCGGCATTCGGTGCTGGCCGTGACGTAACCCATCGTATCGCCCGCGCGATGCAGCAAATCGAGCAGCAACAGCCAGGGTACCGGCGATTCGGTCGGCGATTCGCGCAAGTGCTCCTGCAACAAGTGAATCGCCAGTTCGCCGTGGCCGTGCGCCATGAAAACCTCGGCCTGATCCAGAATGTCCTCTTTCAGTTCGGTGCCGTCATCACGGGGAGGCGCGGAAACTTCCGCCATCCGCAATGGGGCGGGCTCGCTGCCCTGACCTGGAATCGGATCGGCAATGTCCGGTTGCTCCCAGGATTCGTCGAGACGTATGGCCGACTGCGCGTGGCCGGCGCTGCGACGGCGCAAGCCCAGCAGCAATGCGCCCACGCCCGCCAGAACGCCCGCCACCAGCACATACAGAAGCCACCGCGAATCGCGTTTGGGCGGCGCAGAAACCGCGGTCGGTGTCGCAGCGCGCGACCGGTCGAGCATGGCGTTACGTTGCTGCAGGGCGGCCAGTTGTGCTTCCAGATACGCAATCCGGTGGTTCAGCGCCGTATTCTCGTCGGACAGATCAACTGGATTCAACCTGCCTGCGCGCGGCTGTGCCGGCGCGGTAAGCGTGGTATCCAGCCGCAATGCCAGAGGCGTCCCCACACCGCTGCGCTGGCCGGACAATACCAGTCGAGGTTTCGATGGCGCAGGGGCCGTCAGTGGCTTCGCTGCGCGTGAAGGCGAAGCCATTTCGTTCGCCCGGGAAACCGCCGGGGCCACCCGCTTGACCTTGACCGGCCGGCTTCGCACAGGCTTGACCGATGCGGATTCGGCTTCCTGTGCGATCACCGTTTGCTGCGTGCTCAAGTCATCCGGTGTCTGGGCCACGGGGAGACTTTGTGCGCTCACCATCTCGACCATCGCTGGCGGGTCGAGCAGCAAGGCATATTCCCGCTCCACATGCGCCTCGCAATCGGAAACCAGCACAAACTGCGTGACCGGATCGTTCACGCTGCGGGTGGTGCGCAGGTGCAGCAGGGCCTGCTCGCCATTCTGCTCGATGCTCATTCTGGCTGGCGGCAGGGGCGAAATGCCGCCCGGACTGCTTGCAACACTGAGGCAATCGGTCGTGATCGCGGAAGTCATGCCGGACAGGGGCACGACAGCGTGCAGCGGCTGTCCCAGGTACGAGCGTACGCTGGCGTCCCCCAGCCCAAAGGCGGCGACTGAGCCGGCATGGCACAGACTCAACAGGAAACAGACAGATTTGTAATTCACACGACCACCGAAACAAGACGACACGTCTTATATTCCGGCAGGAAAACCCGCAACTTGAGGGTGCTTTCGCGTATTGGGCTTATTTATGTTTGATCGTGCCCGGAATTAGCCGAGCAAAACCAGCCCCCACACCGCCACGACGTTAACCAGCGCGATCATCACCGCAGCACTGCCCATGTCCTTGGCTCGCTTGATCAGCAGATGGTGTTCCAGCGAAATGCGGTCCACGGCCGCCTCGACTGCCGAGTTGAGCAGCTCGACCATCAGCACGCCCAGCACGGCAGCAACCATCAGCGCGCGCTCGACGCCGGTTTCGCCCAGATAGACGGCCAGCGGGATCAGCAGCAGCGCGAGGAACACTTCCTGACGGAACGCATCCTCGTGCCTGAAAGCCGCGCGCAGCCCGTCCCAGGTGTA
>NCHD01000031.1 GCA_002257045.1 Hydrogenophilales bacterium 16-61-112
TGGCCGCCCGGGAATTTTCCGTAACGCGCTACAATCGCCCGCTCGCTCTCCGGCTCGCCCATGACCGATTCCCTCGAAACCCAGTCGCAGGACAACCTCGAAACGCACCTGATCCAGGTGCAGTCCCTGCTCGCCAAAATGCGGCTGGTTGAAGAGCTGGTGCACAAGCAGGGCGGACCGCGCCAGGCGCTGGTCGAGAACCTGGTGCACAAGCAGAATCTCGCGGAGCTGGAGCGCAAGCTGGAACAGCTGCACCCGGCCGACATCGCCTACATTCTGGAGGCGTTGCCGCTGGACGAACGGCGCCTGGTATGGGGCCTGGTCAATGCAGAGTACGACGGCGAAATCCTGCTGGAAGTCTCCGACTCGGTACGCGAATCGCTGATCCAGAGCATGGACAAGGCGGAGCTGCTGGCCGCCGCCGAGCGTCGATGTGACGCTCGAAGTCGCGCTGCGCTACCTGCGCCGCCTGGGCGAGTTGCCCGACCAGCTCGACAAGCTGTTCGTGGTCGACCGCACGGACGCGATCATCGGCGTGCTGCCGCTCAAACGCCTGCTGACCACCGATCCCGAAGCCTCGGTGGCGGCGGTGATGGTCGAGGACTTCGTCAAGTTTCATCCGGAGGACGAAGCGCAGGAAGCGGCGCAGGCGTTCGAGCGCTACGACCTGGTGATGGCGCCGGTGGTCGATGCGCAGGGGCGCCTGATCGGCCGTCTGACAGTCGACGCAGTGGTGGACTACATCCGCGAATCGGCCGACGCCGACATGCTGTCGATGGCCGGCCTGAAGGAAGAAGAGGACCTGTTTTCCACCGTGTGGAACGCGGCCAAGAACCGCTGGATGTGGTTGGCGATCAACCTCGCCACCGCCTTCGTCGCCTCGCGCGTGATCGGCGCGTTCGAAGGCAGCATCGAAAAACTCGCCGCGCTGGCGGCGCTGATGCCGATCATTGCGGGCATCGGCGGCAACTCGGGCAACCAGACGATCACCCTGATCATTCGCGGCCTCGCGCTCGGCCACATCACCCCGGCCAACGCGAAACGGCTGGTGGTCAAGGAAATCGGCGTCGCCTTGCTGAACGGCCTGATGTGGGGCTCGGCGGTGGGCCTGTTCGCCTGGCTGCTGTATGACAACCCGGCGCTCGGCGGCGTGATGGCGCTGGCGATGCTGCTCAACCTGCTGGTGGCGGCGCTGGCCGGCATCTTCATTCCGATGACGCTGGAACGCCTCAAGCGCGATCCCGCCATCGGCTCCTCGGTACTGCTCACCTTCATCACCGACAGCATGGGCTTCTTCATCTTCCTCGGTTTGGCCACGGTGCTTCTGCTATGACTCCCGTACCCAAAAGCCGCGTGCTGTACGGTCGCCTGCTGACCTACGTCAAACCCTACTGGCGCATGTTTGCACTGTCGCTGGTCGCGCTGATCCTCACCGCCGCCACCGAGCCGATGCTGCCCGCGCTGTTCAAGCCGCTGCTCGATCAAGGCTTCGTCGCCAAGGATCAGGCCTTCATCCGCTGGGTGCCGGTGCTGTTGCTGGCGCTGTTCGTGGTGCGCGGCCTCACCAGTTTCGTCAGCACCTACTGCATGGCGTGGGTCGGCAGCCGCCTGGTGATGGACCTGCGCGCCGCGATGTTCGACAAGCTGATGACGCTGCCGACACGCTACTTCGACCAGAACCCGAGCGGCCAGCTGATCGCGCAACTGGCGTTCAACGTCACCCAGGTGACGCAGTCGGCGACCAGTTCGCTCACCACGCTGGTGCGCGACACGGTGACCGTGCTGGGCCTGCTCGGCTATCTGGTCTGGCTCAACTGGCGGCTGACCTTGATCGTGTTCGCGCTGGTGCCGCTGACATTGTGGGTGGTACGGCTGGCGAGCAAGCGCCTGCGCGGCTTGTCGCGCAAGGCGCAGCAGAACATCGGCGACCTGACGCAGGTGGTGGACGAGGCGGTAGGTGGCCATCGCGTGGTCAAGCTCTACGGCGGCGAAGCCTACGAGCAGGATCGCTTTCTCAGTGCAGCCAACCTGGCGCGCGCCTATGAAATGAAGCGCGTCGCCGCCAATGCGGTGTACGAACCGGTGATCCAGTTCATCGCCGCGATCGCTCTGGCGGTCATCGTCTACATCGCCGCCGACCAGGCCAGCGACAACGCCACCACGGTCGGCGGCTTTGTCGCCTTTTTCATGGCGATGCTGCTGCTGTTCGCGCCGTTGAAGCGCCTGACCGCGGTCAACGACCAGCTGCAGCGCGGGCTCGCCGCCGCCGAGACGATTTTCTCCATGCTCGACCAGGACGCCGAGCGCGATGCCGGTACCCAGCGCTTCGCCCGCATCGAAGGCCGTCTGGCCTTGCGCGACGTCAGCCTCTGCTATCCCGGAAAAACCATGCCCGCCCTGCATGGCATCGAACTCGACATCGCGCCCGGCGAGACCGTCGCGCTGGTCGGCGCATCCGGCTCCGGCAAGACTACGCTGGCCAATCTGGTGCCGCGTTTTTACGATCCGGATAGCGGCGTCATCACGCTCGACGGCCACGACATCCGCGACATCCAGTTGCAAAACCTGCGCAGCCATATCGCGCTGGTGTCGCAGGACGTCACGTTGTTCAACGACACGCTGGGACACAACATCGCCTACGGCACCAAGCGTGACGCCACGGCCGACGAGATCCGCACCGCCTGCATCGCCGCCCACGCCTGGGAGTTCATCCAGGCGATGCCCGACGGCCTCGACACCCTGATCGGCGAAAACGGCATGCGCCTGTCGGGCGGCCAGCGCCAGCGCATCGCCATCGCGCGCGCAATCCTCAAGAACGCACCGATTCTGATCCTTGACGAAGCCACCTCGGCGCTCGACAACGAATCCGAACGCCACGTCCAGGCCGCGCTCGAAACCCTGATGAGCAACCGCACCACGCTGGTCATCGCGCATCGCCTGTCCACCATCGAACGCGCCAACCGCATCGTGGTACTGGAAGGCGGGCACATCGTCGAAATCGGCAGCCACGCCGAGTTGATCGCCCGGCAAGGCCGCTACGCCCAACTTCACGCACTGCAGTTTTCCGCATGAGCCACGCCGCACCATGAGTCAAGATACCTCCCCCGGCTGGGTCAAACCATCCCGCTCACTGGTCACCGCTGCCGGCCGCGCCATCGGCGACTGGCGCATGATCCGCGACGGCGACCGCATCCTGCTCGGGCTGTCGGGCGGCAAAGATTCGCTCGCGCTGCTGCACACGCTGCATCACCTGCAGCAAAAGGCACCGGTGAAATTCGAGTTGCTGGCCTGCACCGTCGATCCGCAAACCGACGATTACAACCCCAAATCGATGGTGCCGTATCTGGCCGCGCTCGGCGTGCCGTATTTTCTGGAATCGCAGCCGATCATGCGCGACGCGCTCAGAAAGCTGACCAAAGATTCGGATTCCTTTTGTGCGTATGGTTCACGCATGCGGCGCGGCATTCTGTATCGCATCGCCCGCGAACAGAACTGCAACGTCGTCGCCCTGGCGCAGCACCTCGACGACCTCGCCGAAACGCTGATGATGTCGATGCTGTTCGGTGGCAAGCTCAGAACCATGTCGCCGCATTATCTGAACGATGCGGGCGACTTACGACTTATCCGCCCGTTTGCCTACGCACGCGAACGCCAAACGCGCGCGTTTGCCATAGACGCTGCGCTACCGGTCATTTCCGACAACTGTCCCTGCTGCTTCGCCAAACCGCAGCAGCGCCAGGCGATGAAGCAGATGCTGGCCGAACAGGAAAAGTCGCACCCACGCATCTTCAACAGCATGCTGACGGCAATGAAGCCGTTGATGGGCGCGCCGCCGTCCTGAGCATCGCTTTCAGCGCGGCGGCTTGCAGCGCTTGCCCTCGTACTCAAAACGGTTCAGCTCGTAGGTCTTGCCGTTCCAGCGCTGCACCGGAAAACAGAATCCCGGGCCACCGACCGAGATATCCGGCCAGCCATCCTTGCCTTTGGTTTTCAGGAACGCGGGCATGCCGCTGTTGCCGGTCATCACTTTCCAGCTGCCGTTGGCCTGCTTGCTCAGCAGTTGAAACCCTGTGCCGGCGTGCCCGTAGCAATACGTTCCGCCGTCGATGACCACCGCTTCAGGACGGCCATCGCCGTTGAGATCCCGCACCGTGTCCAGCGTCACTCCCGCGGACGCGGGCGCACCGGAATCCGCCGGCGGCTCGCAAATCACCCAGGCACCCTTGCGCTGTACCGCGCCTGACGCCTTGAACAGGGCAGCCTTGTCCGCATCACTGAGCTGCAGGTCCGTGCTATTAGCCAGAGCCGGCGTCAGCATCGAACCCAGGGCGCAGACCCCTCCCAGTACAACCATTGGAATCATGTTCATCGTTGGCTCCTTCGCTACCAAAACCTTCACCATAGATGCTCACGCGGCGGCGCGTCGGGTTTCCCGTCCCTGCATTTGCCCGTAGAATCAAGCCGTTGTTTTGATTGACACTTCCCACACTAAGACCAAGGTTATGACCGCCTCCTTTATCCCCCCCAAGCGCATTCTCATGGGCCCCGGCCCCTCCGACGTGCCGCAGCGCATCCTCAACGCGATGGCGCGCCCGACCATTGGCCACCTCGACCCCGCTTTCGTCGATCTGATGGAACAGATCAAATCCATGTTGCGGATGGCATTCCAGACCGAAAACGCGCTGACTTTCCCGGTCTCGGCGCCGGGTTCGGCGGGGATGGAAATGTGCTTCGTCAACCTGGTGGAACCAGGCGACAAGGTCATCGTCTGCCGCAACGGCGTGTTCGGCGGCCGCATGCTGGAAAACGTCAAGCGCACCCGCGGCGTGCCGGTAGTGGTCGATGACGCCTGGGGCGCACCGGTTGATCCGCAGAAGGTGCGCGACGCCTTCAAGGCCAATCCGGACGCAAAGATTCTCGCCTTCGTGCACGCCGAGACCTCGACCGGCGCGCAGTCGGATGCCGAAACGCTCGCGAAGATTGCGCAGGAATATGGCGCGCTCACCATCATGGACTGCGTCACCAGCCTCGGCGGCACGCCGCTCTACATGGACAAGTGGGGCATCGACGCAGCGTATTCCGGCAGCCAGAAATGCCTGTCGTGCACGCCCGGCCTGTCGCCGGTGTCGTTCTCCGAGCGCGCCATCGCCCGCATCAAGGCCCGCACCACCGTCGTGCAAAGCTGGTTCCTCGATCTTAATCTGGTGCTCGGCTACTGGCAGTCCGCCGGCAAACGTACCTACCACCACACCGCGCCGATCAATCCGATGTACGGCCTGCACGAAGCGCTGGTGATCCTCGAAGAAGAAGGCCTGGAGAATGCCTGGGCGCGCCACCGCGCGATGCACGAAAAACTCAAGGCCGGGCTCGAAGGCATGGGCCTGCGCTACGTGGTCGAAGAATCCGCGCGCCTGCCGCAGCTCAACTCGATCTACGTGCCGGAAGGTGTGGACGAAGCCGCGATCCGCGCCCGCCTGCTGAACGAATTCAATCTGGAAATCGGCGCCGGCCTCGGCGACATGTCCGGCAAGATCTGGCGCATTGGCCTGATGGGCTATTCGGCCAAGCAGGAAAACGTCGACTACTGCCTGAAAGCACTGAAAGCCTGTTTGCCCTGAGTCTCAACCATCGGAAAGGACGCGCCATGAAAGCCTATTTGATCGATGCCAGCAGCCGAACCGTCAGCCCGGTCGAACTGGCTGACGGCCTCGCCGGCATTCGCACGCTGATCGGGTTTGATTCGGTCGACTCCGACGAAATCGACGCCAGCGGCGACCGCCTGTTTTTCGACGAGCGCTGCTTTCTGCGCGACCAGACCGGCAAAGGCCGCTTCAAGCTCGACAACCTGGCGCCGGTTGCCGACAAGGCGGTCGTGGCGGGTTCAGGCGACGACGGCGCCACCCTCCAGGATGCGGCCGTCGATCCCGGCGCGCTGCTGGCGCGCATTACCTGGCTGTAGACAGCCGGGGACGCTCAGCCTCAGGCCTGGTTGACCGCGGGCACCACGGTCGTGCCGGCGATCTGACCATCATAGTTTTCCGCCACCCAGACCCCGAACGCGGCTGCATCCATCGGCCGGCTGATGAAGTAGCCCTGCGCCTGATCGCACCGGGCTTCGCGAAGAAACTTCAATTGTTCCCGCGTTTCCACCCCTTCCGCGACAACAGTCAGCCGCAGATTATGGGCAAGGGCAATCACCGCACGCACGATGGCGGTGTCGTCCGGGTCCACGCCCACATCCTTGACGAAGGCGCGATCGATCTTGAGCGTGTCGAGGGGAAAGCGCTTCAAATAGGCCAGCGATGAATAACCAGTACCGAAATCATCCATCGATAGCTTGACCCCCATCTGTTTGATGCTTGCCAAGGCCGCCTGGCTACTGACGCTATCTTCCATCAAGAGGCTTTCCGTCACTTCCAGTTCGAGCTGGTCCGCGGGTAAGCCCGCGTCATGTATCGCCGATCGGATGATTGCAGTCAGGTTCTCATCGCGGAACTGGCGCGCCGACAGATTCACCGCCATGCTCATACGCATCCCCCCGCGAGCCCAGGCCACGGCTTGCTCGCATGCCGTTTGCAACACCCAGGCGCCAACCGGCACGATCAAGCCCGTTTCCTCCAGCAAGGGAATGAACTCGACCGGCGAAACCAGGCCCTTGCGCGGCGAACGCCAGCGCAGCAACGCTTCGACGCCGCCGATCAAATTGGTGCGTAAATTCAGTTTGGGCTGATAAACCAGTTCGAATTGATTCAACTCCAGGGCTTGACGCAGCTCGGTTTCAAGCAAAAGTCGCTCTTCAGCATTCGCATTGAGATCGTCCGTGTAGAACTGAAAATTGTTGCGCCCCAGCGCTTTTGCCCGGTACATCGCGACATCGGCGTTGCGAATCAGGTTATCGAGATCGTCATCGTCGAACGGGAAAACGGTAATGCCTATGCTCGCCCCCACGAAGGCCTGTTGACCATTCAGCTCGAAGGGGATGGCCAATGCCGAAACAATGCGCTGGGCAATGCGCGTAATCTCGTCGATGTGCTGGATGTCTTCCAGCACAAGCGTGAACTCGTCGCCCCCCAGTCGGGCCACCGTGCTGCTGAACGACTCCTCCCGGGCAGTAGGCAGCGCAACCGTATCGCCGAGTCGCACGCACTGTTGCAAGCGCTCCGCCACCTGTTTGAGCAACTGATCGCCCACCTGATGGCCCAGGCTGTCGTTGACCTGCTTGAAGCGATCGAGGTCCAGATACAGCAGGCCAACCAGGTGCTCCGCCCGTTGCGCCCGCTGCATGGCGCCCGCCAGGCGATCGCGGAACAACACCCGGTTGGGGAGTCCGGTCAAATGGTCATAATTGGCCAGGTAGGCCAAGCGCGCCTCGGCCCGCTTTTGTTCGGTGATATCGCGGGCAACCGTGAGCGAGCAATTCTCGTCGTTGATTTCGGTCATTTCCGAGGAAACCAGCATGTCCCGGAGTTCGCCGTGCTTGGTGAGCAGGGTCATTTCCAGATTGTGGACCGGCTGGCCCAGGCGCACCTGCTGCATGGCGCGCGCGGTGTCTTCCTCGCTTGCCCAGAGCCCCATTTCGACGTTAACACGGCCGATTACCTCCGCCGGGGCGTAACCGGTCAGGCGGGCAAAACTTTGGTTGACGTTGAGGATGCGTCCGTCCCGCACACGACAGATCATCACCGGATCCGGGCTGGCATGGAAAGCCTTGCTGAAAAGCTGCTCGGACTGGCGCAGGCTCTCGAGCGCGCGATTCAAGGCGCGCAAGGGCAAGCTCTTGAGCACGCCGAATACCGCCGTGGCGAGCGCCATCGCCAGCAACGCCACCAGGCCGGTCTTCAGCAGCAAGGGGTGAAAGGAGCG
Organism: Hydrogenophilales bacterium 16-61-112; assembly: GCA_002257045.1. Lineage (GTDB taxonomy): Bacteria > Pseudomonadota > Gammaproteobacteria > Burkholderiales > Thiobacillaceae > Thiobacillus. The sequence continues at coordinate 7,864 of NCHD01000031.1, forward strand.
GCTCACCTCGAAATACCCGACGGTCTTGCCCGCATCGAATAAGGGCTCACGGATAGACAGAACGGGAGCGTCCAGCTTTCCCTTGCTTGCGGCGATGACCTGGCTGGATGCGTCCACAATGCGCCGCTGCTCCGGCAAATCGGTATCGACTTGATCATCCGCGATCAGCTCGTTGAGCCGCAGCACCTGAAAGCGCCACATCTCGGGGTTGAGGGCGATGTACTGCGTGGCCCGCGCGGCGCTGTACTGCGCCTCTGCCTGCATGGCGCCAACCTGATTCTGGTAGGACAACCCCCAAAACCCCGCGGGCAGGCCGAGCGCGACGATGGCCGCGATGACGGTCGCGACGCGGCTGATCGTGCGCGGGAGTGGGTCCTGGCGTTTGACCATGGACGAGTCGTTATTTCCCCCCTGATTGCAGGGGAAGGTAACCGTTGTCCGACAAAATCCGGGCGCCTTGCCTGGTCTGGATAAAAGCGGCAAAAGCCCGCGCCGGCCCGGATGGGTTTTGCGGCGTGACCAGGTACAAGGGCTTGAAGTAAGGATAGCTGCCGCGCCTCAGGGCGGCCACGCTGGGCGCAACGCCATTCAAGGGCAACGCCCTGATTTTTCGCTGCTCGGACAGGATCAACGCCAGCGTGCTGGGACCCAGCCCGCCCGGTATGTGCTCGATGGCGTCGGCGCTATCCTGGTCGGTGATGGCGATATGCACGCCCGGACGCGCATGGGCGGCAGTGAGGGCGCGATCGATTTCAGGGGAAATCGCGCGCAGCAGCGCAGTTTCGGAATCGGATTCGGGTCGCAGAATCGGTCGCAAGGGGCTGCCGTCGGGCCAGGTTTGCAGTGTGCCGTCGTAAACCCGGACGATGTCGCTCAGGGTAAACCCGGCATGCGCGCGCATGCTGGCCAGCACCAGCGGGGTGCGGGCGACTTCCCGCTCGGCGAGATTTTGTTCGCGTTCTGCCGGTTTCAGCGGCCGCCCGGAGAGCCCGATATCCAGCACGCCCGCCGCGACCGCCTTGATGCTGCCGCTGCTGCCCAAAGCCGGTACGATCACGATCCGCGAATCGGGACGGCTGGCCCGATACGCCTCCGCGAGGATCTTCATGGTCCCCAGCGCCGAGCCGGTACCGCCTACCTTGAGCGTGTCCGCGACTGTCGGGAGCGAGGCGAACGACAAGCCCAAGAACACGCTGGCTTGGAAGGCAGTCAGTACATGATTGATATAGCGCATGCTTTACTCTTTATATATGACTGGGTGGGAAGATGCGAACGCCCCCACGGTCCAACCAGCGACGCCTCTAGTGAGGTATCGGCTAAAAGATGTAAAGCTTTAAGTCAAGGGAGACTGAGCGCGCAGCGAGGATGGCGTGGCAGACTCATAACCCCAGCCGCTGCCAAATCGTGGTGCTTGGCCCCGCCTGATTCATGGTGTAGAAATGCAACCCCGGTGCGCCGCCAGCCAGCAAACGCTCGCACTGGTCGGTGATGACATCGAGCCCGAAGGCGCGAATCGACGCCAGATCGTCGCCGTAGGTTTCCAGCTTCTTTCTCAGCCAGCGCGGGATCTCCGCGCCGCAGGCATCCGAAAACCGCGCCAGTTGCACGTAGTTGCCGATCGGCATGATGCCCGGAACGATGGGGATGGCGACCCCCAGTGCCCGCGCTTCATCGACAAAGCGAAAGTAGGCGTCGGCATTGAAGAAGTATTGCGTGATCGCGGAATCGGCCCCCGCATCGACCTTGCGCTTGAAGTTGGCGAGGTCGTCGGTCCACGAGCGCGCCTGCGGATGAATCTCGGGATAGGCGGCGACTTCGATTTCGAACCAGTCGCCGGTCTCCGCGCGAATGAAGCTCACCAACTCGTTGGCGTAGTTGAATTCGCCTGCGTCCATGGTGCCGGACGGCAAATCGCCGCGCAGCGCGACCAGATGGCGGATGCCCTGGCTTTTGTATTCGTTCAATATCTCGCGGATATTGTCCTGGGTGGAACCGATGCACGACAGGTGCGGCGCGGCTTCGGAGCCGGATGCCTGTATCTCGCGCACGGTTTCCAGAGTGCGGTCGCGGGTGGAGCCACCCGCGCCGAAGGTCACCGAAAAAAACTTGGGTTTGAGTTGCGCCAGTTGCGCGCGGGTGGCGCGCAGTTTTTCTGCGCCCTCCGCGGTTTTGGGCGGGAAAAACTCGAAGCTGAAAGTACGTTGGCTCATGGTTCAGTCTTTTTTGCCGGGAACGAGCGCCGAGAGCGCCCAGGCGATCACGCTGTACAGGATGGCGCCCAGCACGGCGGCGACAAATCCGTGCACCTCAAAGCCGGACAACAGGTTGCCAGCCAGCCAGAACAGCAAGCCGTTCAGCACAAAATAGAACAGGCCCAGGGTCAGCAGCGTGATGGGCAAGGTGAGCACGACCAGCACCGGACGCACCAGCGTATTGAGCAAGCCGATCACCAGCGCGGCCAGCATGGCCGAGCCAAAGCTGGTGACCTCGATGCCCGGCATCAAATAGGCCACGCCCAGCAAGGCAACGGCGTTCAGTACCCAAATCAGCAAAATGCGCACGCTGTTCTCCCCTAAATCTAGAAACTGCAGTTGGACGCACCCGATGGTGCGTTTGGGTGTGCGGCTGCCGCGAAGCAACGACGCTGCCTACCGGGGTAGGCAAGGAGGCGCGACAAAGGCAGTCGCGCGGCCAGACGTGCCAGCGGGTGTGTAGCGGTGCCACCCAAAAGACGAACCTGACCGAAGGTATAAAAATCAGTATTCATAAGGGCTTTCTGAGGGTGGCAAGCGGTCAACTGCGGTTTTTAGGTTAAATCAATAACGGTAATGGTCGGCCTTGTAGGGGCCGTTCTTGTCCACGCTGATGTAGCTGGCCTGGTAGTCGGTCAGTTCGGTCAGTTGAGCGTTCAGCGTGCGCAACTGCAGGCGCGCAACCTTCTCGTCCAGGTGCTTGGGCAGGGTGTAGACGCCGATGGGGTACTTGCCTGAATCACGCTCCTGCCACAGCTCGATCTGCGCAATGGTCTGGTTGGCAAACGATGAGGACATCACATACGACGGGTGGCCGGTCGCGCAACCGAGGTTCACCAGACGACCCTTGGCCAGCATGATGATGCGTTTACCGTCAGGGAAAATGATGTGGTCGACCTGCGGCTTGATTTCTTCCCACTGGTATTTTTCCACCCCGGCGACGTCGATTTCATTATCGAAGTGACCAATGTTGCAGACGATGGCCTGGTTTTTCATCTTCACCATGTGGTCGTGGGTGATGACGTGGAAGTTGCCGGTTGCGGTGACAAAAATGTCGGCCTTGTCGGCAGCGTAGTCCATGGTCACCACGCGGTACCCTTCCATCGCGGCCTGCAGCGCGCAGATCGGGTCGATTTCAGTGATCCACACCTGGGCCGACAGCGCACGCAGCGCCTGCGCCGAGCCCTTGCCGACGTCGCCATAGCCTGCGACCACGGCAACCTTGCCGGCGATCATCACGTCGGTGGCGCGCTTGATGCCGTCCACCAGCGATTCGCGGCAGCCGTAGAGGTTGTCGAACTTGGACTTGGTCACCGAATCGTTGACATTGATCGCCGGGAACTTGAGTTCGCCGCGCGCATGCATCTGGTACAGGCGATGCACGCCGGTGGTGGTTTCTTCGGTCACGCCGCGCACCGCGAGCAGACGGCTTGAATACCAGCCAGGCTGCGCGGCGACGCGGGCCTTGATCGCGGCGTACAGTACGCGCTCTTCTTCGCTGGTTGGGTTGGCGATGACGGAAAGATCCTGCTCGGCGCGCGCGCCCAGGTGCAGCAACAGGGTAGCGTCGCCGCCGTCGTCGAGAATCATGTTGCTGTGGCCACCATCAGCCCACTCGAAAATACGGTGGGTGTAATCCCAGTAATCTTCCAGCGACTCGCCCTTGACTGCGAACACCGGTGTGCCGGTTGCGGCAATCGCCGCAGCAGCATGATCCTGGGTCGAAAAAATATTGCACGACGCCCATCGCACTTCGGCGCCCAGCGCCTGCAGGGTTTCGATCAGCACGGCAGTCTGGATGGTCATGTGCAGCGAACCAGTGATGCGTGCGCCTTTCAGCGGCTGCGCAGCGGCGAATTCATCGCGAATCGCAATCAGGCCCGGCATTTCGGTTTCGGCGATACGGATTTCCTTGCGGCCCCAGTCGGCCAGCGCCAGATCGGCGATGACGAAATCAGTAAAATCAGAGGGGGTAGAAACTGCATTCATGGTGAAACTCCTTGAATGACAGCGGGGTGGGAGCTCGTTTGCCCACAGCCCGGCTGCAAGTCAACGAGCGCAGTTGAATCATCGCCTGCGCTGAGCCTGGCTGTCGTTCCGGATAAACCGGCGACAGTCGCAGCGCTCCTCAGTGCAGGGGGGCGAAACGGGTCGCCCAAATTGAGTTGCGGATTATGCCATGCCCATTTACAAACCCGCAGCCGCCTTCAACTCGGCTGCCTTGTCCGTCACTTCCCAGGTGAAATCGGGCTCCTCGCGGCCAAAGTGGCCGTAGCTCGCGGTCTCGGTGTAGATCGGACGCAGCAGGTCGAGCATGTTGACGATGCCTTTGGGGCGCAGATCAAAATGCGCCTGAATCAGTTCGACGATTTTCGCTTCGGGGATTTTGCCGGTGCCGAAGGTGTCGACCATCATCGAGGTGGGCCTGGCCACGCCGATGGCGTAGCTGATCTGCACCATGCACTTGTCGGCAAGCCCGGCGGCGACGATGTTCTTCGCCACGTAGCGGCCAGCATAGGCGGCGGAGCGATCGACTTTGGAGGGATCCTTGCCGGAGAACGCGCCGCCGCCATGGGGCGACGTGCCGCCGTAGGTGTCGACGATGATCTTGCGGCCGGTGAGGCCGGCGTCGCCCATCGGGCCGCCGACGACGAAGCGCCCGGTGGGATTGACCAGATAGCGCGTGTCGGCGGTGAGCATCTCTTTCGGCAGCACCGGCTTGATGATTTCCTCGATCACCGCCTCGGTGATCTGCGCCTGCGAGACTTCGGGGTTGTGCTGGGTGGACAATACGACGGTGTCGATGGAGTGCGGCTTGCCGTCGACGTAGCGGATCGACACCTGCGATTTTGCATCGGGGCGCAGCCACGGCAGGCGGCCATCCTTGCGCAACTCGGACTGCCGCTGCGTCAGGCGATGCGCGAGGTAAATCGGCATCGGCATCAACACCGAGGTTTCATTGCAGGCGTAACCAAACATCAGGCCCTGGTCGCCCGCACCCTGATCGAGATAATCGTCGTGCGCACGATCGACACCCTGCGCGATGTCGGGCGACTGCTTGCCAACGGTGACCAGCACCGAGCAGGTGTTGTAGTCGAAGCCGATCTCGGACGAATCGTAGCCGATGCGCTTGATGGTCTGGCGCGCGATCTGGTTGTAGTCGATGACCGCCGTGGTGGTGATCTCGCCAGCAATGACGCACAGGCCGGTGGTTAGCAGCGTCTCGCAGGCGACGCGCGCATGTTTGTCCTGGGTTAGAATCGCGTCGAGTACCGCATCCGACACTTGATCCGCCATCTTGTCGGGATGTCCTTCAGACACCGACTCAGACGTAAAAATGAAATCTTTTTGCATGACAGCTCCTGTGGTCCCGGTTGGTGATTGCGTAAGCAACTCTCGGGACCTGCAGAGCGGCGACGCTTTAGCTGTATTTGTATCCCGCCCGCAAGTTGTCAAGATTAACGCGGCGGCTGGTGTCCCGGCATTGTGCCGCGCTTGTTTCCGCAGCGTCAAGCCCACGTGATCCTCCTGCTCAGATTGCTGGCACGCCTGCCGCTGCCCGTGCTGCACGGTATCGGCGTTGCGCTCGGGTGGCTGGTTTACTGGGCGCCGGGCCGGCATTCGGCGCGCATGCGCAACAACGTGTTCGACAGCGGCCTGTGCACGCCGGGGGAGAGCTGCAATCGCCTGCTGCGCCAGAGCGTCAGCGAATCCGGCAAGGCCTTTGCGGAATTGCTGCCGATATGGCTGCGTCCGGACAAGGTCGTGCTGCAGCACGTGCGCGGCAGCAGCGGCTGGGAGGCGATCGACGCCGCCCGCGCGGCAGGTCGCGGGGTGATCCTGATTGCGCCGCATATCGGCTGCTTCGAGATCATCGGCCAGTATTTCGGCGCGCGTCATCCCTTCACCATCATGTACAAACCCGCCCCCAGCCCCTTGCTGAATGCGCTGATGCTGGCCGGCCGCCAGCGCAGCCAAACGACGCTGGTGCCCACCGACCTGTCGGGCGTGCGCGCGCAACTGGCTGCGCTCAAGCGCCACGAAGCCATCGGCATCCTGCCCGACCAGGTGGCCAGCAGTGGCGACGGCGTGTGGGCGCCGTTTCTCGGCCGCCCGGCCTACACGCCGACACTGGTCGCCAGCCTGCAGCGCAAGACCGGCGCAGCAGCATTCTTTGTCGCCGCCGAACGCCTGAGCTGGGGACGCGGCTATCACCTGCACGCGTATCCGCTGAACGACGCCCTGCCGGCAGACAAGACCTCCGCCGCCCTGCGCATCAACCAGGGCGTCGAAGCGGTGGTGCGTCATTTTCCGGCGCAATACCAATGGCGCTACAACCGCCACAAGTGCCCGGGCGGGGTCGCATTGCCCACCGAGTTGCCCGCCGCATGAATCGCGCACTGTTGATCCTGCTCAAGCTGGTGGCGCGTCTGCCACTGCCACTGCCGCTGCTGCACGGCATCGGCATCGTGCTCGGCTGGGTCATCTACTGGGCGCCGGGCCGGCATTCGGCGCGCATGCGCAACAACGTGTTCGACAGCGGCCTGTGTACGCCGGGCGCAGACTGCCGCCGTCTGTTGCGCCAATCTGTTTCCGAATCGGGCAAGGCGATTATCGAGCTGCTGCCAGTCTGGCTGCGCCCGTATGAGCAAGTTCTGAAACTGGTCAAGGGCCGCAGCGGCTGGGAGACGATCGACGCCGCGCGCGAGGCGGGCAAGGGCATCATCCTGATCGGGCCGCACATCGGCTGTTTCGAACTGCTCAACCTGGATTACGCCGCGCGCCACCCGTTCACCGCCATGTACAAACCGCCGCGCAAGGCGGTGCTGGCCGATCTGATGCTGGCCGGACGCCAGCGCGGCCAGGCAACGCTGGTGCCGACCGACCTGTCGGGCGTGCGCGCGCAGCTGGCCGCGCTCAAGCGCCACGAAGCCATCGGCATTCTGCCCGACCAGGTAGCGACCGGCGGCGACGGCGTGTGGGCGCCGTTTCTCGGCCGCCCGGCCTACACGCCGACACTGGTCGCCAGCCTGCAGCGCAAGACCGGCGCGGCAGCATTCTTTGTCGCCGCCGAACGCCTGAGCTGGGGACGCGGCTATCACCTGCATGCCTTCCCGGTGAGCGACGCGCTGCCGGAAGACAAGGCTGCAGCCGCCCTGTGCATCAATCAGGGGGTGGAAGACATGGTGCGCCGCTTTCCCGCGCAATACCTGTGGAGCTACAACCGCCACAAACGCCCGGGTGACGCGCCGCCCCCGGACGCCGCGCCGACATGAACGATACATCCCGCACCCTGCTGCGCCCTGCGTTGCTGCCGGTCTGGTTCGGGGTCGGCGTGCTGTGGCTGCTGCACTGGCTGCCGCTGCCGCTACAGGCGGCCATCGGCAACAGCCTCGGCTGGATTGCAGCGCAGATTCCCAGCAAGCGGCGCCGGGTCGGTGCCACCAATCTGGCGCTGTGCTTTCCCGACGTGCCCGCCGCGCAGCGCCGCCGCTGGCTGCGGCAAACCTTTCAGGCCTCGATTCGCGCCGCGCTGGAATACGGCATCCTGTGGTGGGGATCAGAAGCGCGGGTGCGTCGCCTGGTGCGCATCGACAACCCCGAGGCCGCGCGCGGCGACGGCGTGCGGCCGGTGATCTGGCTGGCGCCGCACTTCGTCGGCCTCGACATGGGCGGCATCCGCCTCACCATGGACCAGACCATCGTCTCCATGTATGCGCGCGCACAGAACCCGGTCGCCGACAAATACATGCGCCACGGCCGCACGCGTTTTTCGGACATCGTGCTGATCGAGCGCCACGAAGGCATCAAGGCCACGCTCGCCGCGGTCAAGCGCGGGCTGCCGTTCTACTACCTGCCGGACCAGGACCATGGCCGCCTCAACGCGGTGTTCGCGCCGTTCTTCGGCATCCCTGCCGCAACCGTGTCGGCGCTGCCGCGCCTGGTCAAGCTCACTGACGCGCAGGTCATCCCGGTCATCACCCGCCAGCTGTCGTGGGGGCGCGGTTACGGGCTGCATTTTTATCCGCCGTGGGAAAACTTCCCGAGCGGCGACGTGGACGCCGACGTCGCGCGCATGAATGCCTTCATCGAAGACCGCATCCGCGAAATGCCGGAACAGTATCTGTGGCTGCATCGCCGCTTCAAGACGCGTCCGCCCGGAGAAGCCAGCTTGTATGACTGACATCCGCCGGCTGACGCCGCACGAAGTCGACGCCGTCAGCGCGCTGGCGCGCGTAGTGTGGCAGGCCACCTACCCGGCACTGATTACGCAGGCGCAGATTGATTCCATGCTGGCCGACCGTTACGCTGCCCCACAAATTCACGCGCAGCTCGACGACCCTCGACACGCCTGGTGGGGCGCGCATGCCGGCGCAGCGCTGGCCGGATTCGCGCATGCCACGCTGGACGGCGCCGATATTTCGCTTGGCGGCGCCGATGCCAAACTCGACAAGCTGTATGTGCATCCGGACCGCCAGCGCTGCGGCATCGGCGGCGCGTTGCTGACCGCCGCAGCCGACTGGGCGCGCGCGCAGCACGCCTACCGCCTGTGGCTGCAGGTCAATCGCGGTAACACGCCAGCGATCGCTGTCTATCAAAAACACGGCTTTCACATCATCGAATCGCGCGTGTTCGACCTCGGTAACGGCTTCGTGATGGACGATCATGTAATGGAGAAATCCCTGTGAGCTTCAGCAATCCCGGCGACGACGCCCTGCGCGCCCTGTTCGATCGCGTCAAAACCATCGCAGTGGTCGGCCTCTCGCCACAGCCCGCGCGGCCGAGCTACCGCGTGGCGCAGGCGATGCAGCGCTATGGCTTTCGCATCGTGCCGGTGCGTCCGCTGGTGGACAGCGTGCTGGGCGAATCCGCCTACGCGGATCTCGCCGACATCCCGTTCCAGGTCGATCTGGTGGATGTATTCCGCTCCGCCGGGCACCTGCCCGCTATCGTCGAGCAATGCCTGGCGCTACACTTGCCGTCCATCTGGATCCAGGAAGGCATCGTGCATGACGCCGCCGCGCAACAGGCGCAAGCAGGACGCTTCGCTTCACCAAAATGCAAGGCCTCGGTAACGACTTCGTCGTGATCGACGGCATTTCGCAAGACGTCGCCCTGACGCCCGAGCAATGCCGTCGCCTCGCCGACCGCCATTTCGGCGTCGGCTGCGACCAGATCCTGCTGGTCGAAAAGCCCAGCCGCGACGACGTCGATTTCCGCTATCGCATCTTCAATGCCGACGGCGGCGAAGTCGAACAGTGCGGCAACGGCGCACGCTGCTTCGTGCGCTTCGTGCACGACAAGGGACTCACCGACAAGACCGCGATCCGCGTCGAAACCGCGTCCGGCATCATCGAACCGCGCCTGCTCGACAGCGGCCAGGTGACGGTGAACATGGGCGCGCCGCGTTTCGCGCCGGCCGACATCCCCTTTGTCGCGAGCGCCGAGGCACCGACCTACCCGCTCAAGGTCGGCACCCACACGCTCGAGATCGCCGCGCTGTCGATGGGCAACCCGCACGCGGTGCTGAAGGTGAACGATCTGGACAGCGCGCCGGTGGACATCCTCGGTGCAGCAATCGAAGCGCACCAGCGCTTTCCGCAACGCGTCAACGCCGGCTTCATGCAGGTGCTGACCCCGCACGACATCCGCCTGCGCGTGTTCGAACGCGGCGCCGGCGAAACGCTGGCCTGTGGCACCGGCGCCTGCGCCGCCGCCGTGGCCGGCATCCGCCAGGACTGGTTAAAAAGCCCGGTCAGCGTCCACACCCGTGGCGGCGGTCTGATTATTGAATGGGCGGGCAAGGACCAGCCAGTCTTCATGACCGGCCCCGCCGTCACCGTTTTTGAAGGGACAATTGAACTCACATGACGCCAACCACCGCACTCGATCCCCAACTGGTCGCTGACTTCCTGACCCAGCACCCGAACTTTTTCAACAACTTTCCGGCCTTGCTGGCAGAACTGAACATCCCGCATCCTCACGGCACGCACGCCATTTCGATGAGCGAACGCCAGCTCATCTCGATGCGCGACAAGGTGCGCATGCTGGAAAACAAGCTCGCCGAACTGATCCAGTTCGGCGAGGAGAACGACGGCATTTCCGACAAGATGCAGGCGCTGGCGCTGGCCTTGATGACCACGCGCACGCCGCAGGACATTCTGGTGGCGCTGACCCTGCATCTGCGCGAAGGCTTTGCGGTGCCGCACCATGCGCTGCGGGCGTGGAACCTGTCCGCCGACAGCGTGCCCGGACTCAGCGATCCGGTCTCACAAGTTGCACGCGACCAGGTCAGCGCCATGGTGCGCCCGATATGCGGCGTGCTGGCGGTGGACGAGGCGATCAACTGGTTCGGCGAAGTCGTCTCGCCGCACCTGCGCGCGTTTGCCTGCATTCCGCTGCGTGTCTCCGCCAACAGCGTGCCGCTCGGGCTGCTGGTGCTCGCCTCCGAAGAGGAAAACCGCTTCTACACCGGCATGGGCACGCTCTATCTGGAGCGCCTGGGGCAATTGATCAGCGCCGCCTTGCTGCGGATGCAGGACTGAACCCAGGTTGAACCCGGTCGACAGCTACCTGCAACATCTGGCTGCCGAACGGCGGCTGTCGCCGCATACCGTCACCGCCTATCAGCGCGACCTGGCCCAGCTCACCCTGCTGACCGCCGACAAGCCGCTGGCTGAACTCACGGTCACCGACATACGCGGCGCCATCGTCAAGCTGCGCAGCCACAATCTGTCCGCCGCCAGCGTGGCACGGCACTTGTCGAGCTGGCGCGGGTTTTATGTGTTTGCCTGCCGCCGCCTCGGCTACGCCAGCAACCCCTGCCTCGGCCTGCGCCCGCCCAAAGCCGCCAAAGCCTTGCCGCAGGTGCTGTCGCCCGACACCTGCGCACAGCTGTTGAATGGCGACCATTCCGCCGCTGACGACGACACCTTGCAGGCGCGCGACCGCGCCATGTTCGAGCTGTTCTATTCGTCGGGGTTGCGCTTGTCGGAACTGGCTGACCTCGATCTGAACGACGTCAACCTGCAATCAGGCGAAGCGCAAGTCACCGGCAAGGGACGCAAAACCCGCATCGTGCCGGTCGGGCAAGCTGCCTTGAACGCGCTGGCCGCCTGGCTGAAACAGCGGCAGCCGCGCGACAACACGGCCGCATTATTTTTGAGCCAGCGCGGCACGCGACTGACGCCGCGCAGCATCCAGCTGCGGCTCAATCGCTGGGCTTTGCAAGCGGGTTTAAACCAGCACGTGCACCCGCACCTGCTGCGTCACGCGTTCGCCACCCACGTCCTGCAATCCTCGGGCGATCTGCGCGCGGTGCAGGAAATGCTCGGCCATGCCAGCATCAGTACCACTCAGGTGTACACCCATCTGGATTGGCAGCATCTGGCCAAGGTCTACGACCAGGCGCATCCGCGCGCGCGCAAGAAACCCTGAAGCAGTCACTGCCGATCAGGTGATTTTCAGGTTCGCCACGCCAGGCACCGGCTCCGGATAGCGCATGTCCAGCTTTTCCAGCGCCTCGATCAGCAGGCCGGACACGGTCAGGTTGCGCACCAGCTTGCTGTTGGCGGGAATCACGTGCCACGGCGCGTACTCGGTGCTGGTGGCCGAGATCGCGGCCTCGTAGGCCTCCATGTAGTCGTCCCACTGTTCGCGCACGGCAAGGTCGCCGGGTTGGAACTTCCACTGTTTTTCCGGCGTGTCGCGGCGTTCTTCCAGACGCTTTTTCTGCTCGTCTTTCGAGATATTCAGATAGAACTTGAGGATCGTGGTGCCGGTTTCCGCCAGCATGCGCTCAAAGTCGTTGATCTGCCGGTAGCGTCGCTTGCACTCGTCCTTGTCGATCCAGCCGTTGACCCGGGTGATCAGCACGTCCTCGTAATGCGAGCGGTTAAAAATGGCGATCTCGCCCGTGCCCGGCACGTGGTGATGCACCCGCCACAGGTAGTCGCGTGCCAGTTCATACGGCGTCGGCGCCTTGAAGCTGGCCACCTGCACGCCAAGCGGATCGACGCCCTGAAACACGTGGCGGATGGTCGAATCCTTGCCTGCGGTATCCATCGCCTGCAACACCACCAGCAGCTTGTGCTTGCCTTCGGCGTACAACAACTCCTGCAGTGTTTCGAGTTGTGCGCGGTGTTCGTCCAGGCGTTTGCGCGCGTCAGGCTTGTTCTTGCCGATGATGGCGTCGTCATCGGCATCCCAGTCGCTCAGCTTGATCTTGCTATTGGGCTTGATGCGGGTATCGGTCGGTTTCACCGGCGCTCCTTGGGAGGAATCAGGGTCATCCAGTCACCCAGCACCGAACGGATTTCATCCAGCGTGAGGTGACGCATCAGCGACCGGTTGCCGGGCGCCATCTGGTCCCAGGCGCAGGTCAGGCTGCGCACATCCGGCTGGTCGGCATTGCGTAGCCGGAAGGTGGTGACGTAATACAAAAAAGAGGGCGTGTCGCTGCCGCCCAAACCGGTTTTCATCAGCCCCGGCTGATTCCGGGGCGATGCCGCTGCGGTGATTTCGCTGACGCTGCGCGTGACCTGCAGCACCTCGAACCGGCCCGGCTGCAGCAGCTGCGCCTGGGGGCTCACGGTGTTCACTTCCATGATGCAGTAAGGGTCGTATTCCTGTACCCCGTTGCGCGGCACAATACCCCCGTATTGCAGGCGCACCGTGGCCGCACCGGGGTCGATCGGCAGCACCCGCTCGAGCTGCAGCGCCCAGCCTGGCGGATAGGCGTAATACAGCGATGCCGGGTCGGGCGATTGCAGGCCCGCACAGCCGCCGAGCAACAACGACAGTCCAATCACGATCAATTTCATTTGACCTCCTTGCAACGTGCGTCTTGCGCTTTGTTACACCTGCTTGACGCGGAACCAGGCCGCATACAAGGCCGGCAGGAAAAACAGGGTGAGAAAAGTCGCCGCAACCAGTCCGCCCATCACTGCCACGGCCATCGGGCCCCAGAAAATTGAGCGCGACAGCGGAATCATCGCCAGCGCCGCCGCCGCAGCCGTCAGGCTGATCGGGCGCATGCGCCGCACGGTCGATTCGATGATGGCGTCCCACTGCGACAGGCCGCGCGCCACGTCCTGCTGGATCTGGTCGACCAGAATGACCGAGTTGCGCATGATCATGCCGGACAGCGAAATGATGCCGAGCAGCGCCACAAACCCCATCGGCTGGCCGCTCACCAGCAAGGCGATCGCCACGCCGATGATGCCGAGCGGCGCGGTCAGCACCACCAGCAGCGAACGCGAAAAACTGCCCAGTTGCAGCATCAGCAGGGTGAAGGTGGTGATGAGGATCAGCGGCCACGAGGCGCCGATGGCGGCGTTGGCCTTGGCGCTGCTTTCCACCGGGCCGCCGATTGCCAGCCGGAAGCCGGACGGCAACTGCGCCTTGAACGCGTCGACCTTGGGCGCCAGTGCGGCGATCAGGGTGTCGGGTTGCACCGCGCCGACGGGATCACCGCGCACCGAAATGGTCGGCATACGATCGCGGCGCCAGATCACGCCGTCCTCGAATACCGGCACGAAGGTGGCGATCTGTCCCAACGTCACGCTCTGGCCGTTGAAGTTGCCGATCGGCAGCGCGCGCAGGACATCGACATCGCGATGCTCGCTGCGCGGCGTGCGCAGCATCACGTCGATCAGCAGGTCGTTTTCGCGAAACTGGGTGACGCGGATGCCCGCCAGCTGCAAGGCCAGCACGCGCCCGACCTGTTCCGAACTCAGCCCCAGCGCCTTGATCTTGTCCTGGTCGAGTTGCGCGCGCATGGCCAGCGATTGCTCGTTCCAGTCCAGGTTCACCGCCGTGACCTGCGGTTGTGCGGCGACGATGGCGCGCAGCTTTTCGGCCTCGATCTTGAGTCGCGGAATATCGCTGCCGGAGAGTCGGTACTGCACCGGGTAGCCTGCCGGCGGGCCGTATTCGAAGCGCACCGCGCGGCCGCGCACATTGGGGAAATCGGTCTCGAACAGCTGGCGGATACGAGCGATTTCACGCTCGCGCGCCGGCACGTCCTGCGCGATCACCACCAGCTGCGCGAAGTTGCGGTTGTTCAGCCGCTGGTCCAGCCCCAGCACGAAGCGCGGCGCGCCCTGGCCGATGTAGTTGACGACATGCGCCACATCCTTGTCCAGGCGCAGCAGGGATTCGAGCCTCACCGCTTCGGCACGCGTGGCGTCGATGGAGGCGCCCTCCGGCAGCCACATCTCGATCAGAATTTCCAGCCGGTCGGACTGTGGAAAAAACTGCTTTTCCACTTTCTGCATCGCCGCCACGCCGATGACCAGGGCCAGCACCGTCAACGCAATCACCGTGCGACGGCGCGTGACGCACCAGGTCACCATGCCGCGAAATCGGCGATAAAACGGCGTGCCATAGCTTGCATCATCGCTCGCGTCTTCATCGGTGATCCGATGCACCGGCTTCAGCAGCACATAGCCCAGATAGGGCGTGACGATGACCGCCACCAGCCAGGACGACAGCAGCGCAATCGTCGTCACCGCGAAAATCGCGAAGGTGTATTCGCCGACGACTGACTTGGCGAGCGCAATCGGCAGAAACGCGGTGGCTGTCAGCAGCGTACCCGTCAACATCGGAAACGCGGTCGACTGGAAGGCGTAGGTCGCCGCCTCGAAGCGCCCCCAGCCGGCTTCGAGCTTGTGCGCCATCATTTCAACCGCAATGATGGCGTCGTCCACCAGCAGCCCGAGCGCGATGATGAGCGCGCCGGTGGAAATGCGATGCAGGTCGATGTTCAACAGCCACATCGCGGTAAAGGTGATCGCCAGCACCACCGGAATGCTCAGCATCACCACCAGCCCCGCGCGCCATTTCAGCGCCAGGAAGGTGACCGCCAGCACGATGGCCACGGCTTCCAGAAAGCTTTGCATGAACAGCTTGACTGCACGGGTGACGATGCTCGGCTGATCGTGGATCTGGCGGATTTCCACCCCCACCGGCAGCGATTTTTGCAGCGCGTCCATGGCGGCGACCACATCGCGCCCCATCGTCACCACATCGCCACCCTTGGCCAGCGACACCCCGAGCAGCACGGCTGGTTCGCCCTGCGAGCGGACTTCGGTCGCCGGCGGATCTTCGTAGCGCCGCGTGACCGCGGCGATGTCGCCCAGCCGCAGGTTGCGACTGCCGAGCTTGACGATGGTTTCGCGCACGCGTTCGACGCTGGAATACGGCCCCGACACCCGCAGCGGGATCGACAGCACCGCGTTCTCCACCCGGCCATTTGCCACCACGCTGTTCTGTTCCTGCACCGCCGCGATCAACTGCTGCGGCGTGATTCCTAGCGTAGCGAGCTTTTGCGTGGGCACCTCGAGATAGATTTTTTCCGGCACCACGCCGAACAGTTCAACCTTGCCGACGTTGGGCAGGCGGCGCACCTCGCGCTGCGCATCCTCGCCGATGCGGCGCTGGTCGGCGCGGGAAAAGCCATCGCCGGTGATGGCGTAAATCGAGCCGAAGGTGTCGCCGAATTCGTCGTTGAAAAACGGCCCCTGCACGCCGGCAGGCAGTTGCGGCGCGAGGTCGCCGATTTTTTTGCGCACCTGATACCAGGCGTCCGCCACGTCGCGCCCGCGCCAGCTCGGGCATTTCCTGCAGCTTTTTTTCGATGCGCTCGGTCAGCTGCTGCGACACTTCCTGCGTCGTTGCCCCCGGCCACTGCGCCTGGATCAACATGGTCTTGAAGGTGAACGGCGGGTCTTCGGCCTGCCCCAGCTGCAGATACGAACGCGCGCCCACCAGCAGGATCAGTACGATGAAAAAGCGCACCAGTGCCGGGTGCTCGATCGCCCAGCGCGACAGGTTGCCGCGCCCGGGGATGAATTGCGGTGTGCCGCTCATGGCTGGGCGGGCGTCAACACACGCACCTGCTGCCCGGGCGCAAGCTTGTGCACCCCGGCGGTCACCACCCATTCACCCGCCGCCACGCCGGACACGATGGCTACGCGCGCCCCCGCCAGCGCGCCGAGTTGCACACTGCGTGCCGCCACCTTGCCGCTTTTCTGCTCAACGACCCATACCTGCGGCTGGCCATCGACCCGGAACAAGGCGCTCTGCGCCACCGACAGGCTCGGGGCGCTTTCGCTATCGACCTCGACCGTGGCGGTCATGCCGAGCTTTACCGCCGCATCGGCATTTGCAATGCTGACCCGCGCACTGAATGTGCGGCTGGTCGCATCGGCCATCGGCGACACCTCGCGCAAGCGGCCGAGATACGTTGCATCCGGCGCCGACCACAGTCGAACCTTGAGCGTGCGAGCCGCGCGCAGGGCATCGAGCGCATTTTCCGGCACGTCGATGCGCACTTCTCGTTCGCCCGTTCGCGCCAGGCTTGCCACCGGCTGCCCGGCCGCAACCACCTGTCCGGCCTCGACCCGCGTCGCCGTCACCACCCCGGCGTAGGGTGCGGTCAAGCGGGTATAAGCCTGCTGGTTGCCCTGACGGCTCGCTTCGGCGCGCAACTGCCGTGCGCGCGCCTGGGCGGCCTGGGACACCGACTCGCGGCGATCAAGCTCGGCCTGGGAAATGAAGTTTTGCGCGCGCAACGCGGTATAGCGCTGCAAGTCCTGCTGCGCCAGCCGGGCTTCGGCCTCTGCGGCCACCCGCTGCGCCTGGGCCGCACTCGACGCCAGGACATAGTCGGCCGGGTCGAGCGTGGCGATAAGCTGCCCCGCCTTCACCAGCGTGCCGGCCTCCACCGCGCGCGTTTGCACCCGCCCCGTCACGCGAAACGCCAGATCGGTCTCATAGCGCGCCCTGACCTCCCCGCTGTAACGCGTGCTGACGTGCGTGCCGTGCAACCCGGCCTGCTCGGCGCGTACCGAACGGATGTCTGCGGGCGGTGTGGATGGTGCATCCTTGCTGCAGGCGCTCAACAACACGAGAAGAAAGACTAAAGGGAGGGCGGTTTTCATGCGTAAATTATCCCCCAATGGCTGTGGCTTCTGTTGCGTACGGCGCCTGCACTGAATCAGCCCTGCGGCTGGCAAGGTTCACCCGAGTAGGGTTATGATGGCAGACGCGCATGAACGCAGCCGGCCTCCCGGTTGCCTGCCGGAGCACACTCCGGTCACGCACTTTTACTGTCCTAGATGCCTGGAGTTTTTGATGCCCGCCTCGCCCAAACTGCTTACGGAAGCCCAATTGCTGAAAATGCCGGCCTCCGCGTACATGAATGCCGAGCAACTTGCCTTCTTTCGTGCCCGCCTCGAAGCCCTGCGTGACGAAATGCTCGCCAACGCGGCCGACACCGGCGAACACCTGAAGGAAAACGAAAACTTCGCCGACCCCAACGACCGCGCCACGGTGGAAGAAGAGCACATGCTGGAACAGCGCGTGCGCGACCGCGAGCGCAAGCTGCTGAAAAAAATCCAGGCTGCGCTGGTACGCCTTGATTCCGGCGATTTTGGCTATTGCAAGGAAACCGGCGACCCCATCGGCCTGCCGCGCATGCTGGCGCGTCCCACCGCCGAGTATTCCATCGAGGCGCAGGAGCGTCACGAGCGCAAGGAAAAACTCCACGCCTGACCCCGCCGGTGACGGATAGCCCGCTCCCCATCACCCTGCTCACCGGCTTTCTGGGCAGCGGAAAGACCACGTTGCTGAATCACCTGGTGCGCACGCTCCCGCGCACCGCCATCCTGATGAACGAGTTCGGCGCCGTCGCGCTCGACCATCAACTGCTGCAAAAAATGGAAGGTCCGATGGCGCTGCTGTCGGGCGGCTGCGTCTGCTGCACGATTTCGGGCAGCCTGTCGCCGACGCTAAAAAACCTGTGGATGGCGCGCCATAACGGCGACATCCCGCCGTTCGAGCGCGTCATCATCGAAACCACCGGCATCGCCGACCCCACGCCGGTTCTCGACAACCTGCTGCACGACAACTGGGTGCGC
>NCHD01000032.1 GCA_002257045.1 Hydrogenophilales bacterium 16-61-112
GGCGATGGAAGCGGCGAGTTGAGGCATCATCAGAGTCCTTGTGTTTTCAGGTGCGCACCTTTCAAGGTATAGCCACTTTGCCCCGCCCATGATGGATTTGTCCCACCCCTATTCCGCCCTGACGCCCGACTGCGCGCTCGATGCGCTCGACAGCACCGGCCTCAAGGCCGATGGCCGCCTGCTGGCGTTGAACAGCTACGAAAACCGCGTCTACCAGATGGGCGTGGAAGACGACGCACCCGTGGTGGTCAAGTTCTATCGCCCCGAGCGCTGGCCGGACGCTGCCATCCTCGAAGAGCACGCCTACACGATCGAGCTCGCCACACGCGAAATCCCGGTGGTCGCGCCGCTGGTGTTGCATAGCGCCACCCTGCATCGGCACGCCGGCTTTCGCTTCGCCGTCTATCCCAAGCAGGGCGGCCGCATGCCCGAGTTCGACCGCGCCGACACCCTGCAATGGATGGGACGTTTCCTCGGCCGCATCCACGCGGTGGGCGCGCTGGCCGAGTTTGCCCACCGCCCCGCGCTGACGATCGACACCTTCGGCACCGCCTCGCGCGACTTTCTGCGCCAGGGCAACTGGCTGCCGCCCGACCTCGCGCCGGCATGGAACAGCGTGATCGATCACGCGCTTGTCAGCGTGGCGCACTGCTACGAACGCGCGGGCAACGTCGCCGCCATCCGCCTGCACGGCGACTGCCACGCCGGCAATGTGCTGTGGACCGAAGCCGGCCCGCACTTCGTCGACTTCGACGACAGCCGCATGGGCCCGGCAGTGCAGGACTTGTGGATGCTGCTGTCGGGCGAGCGCGACGAGCAGCAGGCGCAGATTAACCAGATCCTCAGCGGCTACGAAGACTTCGCCGAATTCGACCCGCGTGAACTTCATCTAGTCGAAGCACTCAGAACCCTGCGCCTGATCCACTACGCCGCGTGGCTTGCCCGGCGCTGGGACGACCCGGCTTTTCCGGCCGCGTTTCCGTGGTTCAATAGCCAGCAATACTGGCAGGCGCGCATTCTCGAACTGCGCGAGCAGATCGCCCTGATGGACGAGCCGCCGCTGGTGGCATGACGCCAGCCAGGCACACCCCTGATTTCCGCATCCACCCTGAATTCCTTTACGCATGACGCCACCCACTACAAAGCCTTGCCCCTTCTGCCAGCTCGACCCCCTGCGGATCATTGCGGAAGACGAACTCACCGTGGTCTACAAGGATGGTTTCCCGGTCTCGCTGGGGCACACCGTCATCATTCCGCGCCGCCACATTGCCACGCTGTTCGACGCCACCGAAGCCGAACAGGCCGCGCTGCTCAAGGCGCTGGCGCAGGCCAAAACCGTACTCGACAAAGATCACCAGCCAGACGGCTATAACATAGGGATCAACCACGGCCCGGCCGCCGGACAGACCGTGCCGCACCTGCACATCCACCTGATCCCGCGCTATCGCGGTGACAAGGAAGACCCACGCGGCGGCGTGCGGTGGGTGCTGCCGGACAAGGCAAAATACTGGGCGTGAACAGCCATCTGAAACCCAACGCAAAAAGGCAGAACCATGTGCGGCATAGCCGGTGAATTCCGTTTTGACGGGCACACGCCCGAACCCGACACCATGGCGCGCATGCTCGCCAAACTGGCGCGGCGCGGGCCCGACGCCGAAGGCCGGCATGCCGACGGCGCGGTACAGCTGGGGCACCGTCGGCTGGCGATCATCGACCTGTCGCCACGCTCGGCGCAGCCAATGGTGGACGCGGCCAGCGGCACAGCGCTGGTGTTCAACGGCACGATCTACAACTACCCGGAGCTGCGCGCCGAACTGATCGAGCGCGGCCATGTGTTCCATTCCGACGGCGACACCGAGGTGATTTTGCGGGCATACCTGCAATGGGGCGAGGCCTGCGTCGAGCGCCTGCACGGCATGTTCGCGTTCGCCATCTGGAACCGCGAGGTGCTGTTTCTGGCGCGCGACCGGTTGGGCATCAAGCCCCTGTATTACAGCGAATCCGGCGCGGCCTTGCGCTTTGCCTCGACGCCGCAGGCGCTGCTGGCGGCAGGCGGGGTGGACACCGGCATCGACGCGGTGGCGCTGCATCATCTGTTCACCCTGCACGCGGTGGTGCCGGCGCCGCGCACGATCTACAACGGCATTCGCAAGCTGGCGCCGGGGACAACGCTGACGGTGTATGCCCATGGCAAGCTGCGGCACCGCAAATACTGGTCGCTGAAAGCCGAGCGTCCGTCCACCCCCAGAACCGAAGCCGAATGGACCGATGCGATCCACGCCAGCCTGCGGCAGGCGGTCAAAAAGCGCATCGAGATTGCCGACGTCAAAGTCGGCGTACTACTCTCGGGCGGGCTCGATTCGAGTCTGCTGGTGGCGCTGCTGGCCGAACAGGGCGTGCCGGATCTGATGACGTTTTCGGTCGGCTTTGAAGACCAGCCCGAAGAGCGCGGCAACGAGTTCGAATACTCCGACCCGGTGGCGGCGATGTACGGCACGCGCCACCACAAATACCTGATCCCCAATGCCGACGTGTTGCGCCGCCTGCCCGAGGCGGTCGATCAAATGTCCGAGCCGATGTTCGCGCAGGACGCGGTGGCGTTTTACCTGCTGGCGGAACAGGTGAGCAAGACCGTGAAAGTGGTGCAGAGCGGGCAGGGCGCAGACGAAGTGTTCGGCGGCTATTTCTGGTATCCGCGCATGGCAGCGGAAACGTCCGGCTCGGCGCTCGACCGCTTCCGCAAACATTACTTCGACCGCGACCACGACGAGTTTCTGCAAATGGCCATGCCCGCGTATCACGGACCGGACTACACCAGCGAAACCATCGCCACGCATCTGGCCGAGCCATTCGCCGACGAGTTCATCGACCAGGTGCTGCGCATGGACACCACCCTGCTGATTACCGACGACCCGGTAAAGCGCGTCGACAACATGACGATGGCGTGGGGTCTGGAGGCGCGGGTGCCGTTTCTCGATCACCAGCTGGTCGAGCTGGCCGCGTCGATGCCGCCGGACATGAAGCTCGCCTCCGACGGCAAGCATGTGCTGAAGCAAATCGCACGCGGGCTGGTGCCGGACGCGGTGATCGACCGCAAGAAAGGCTATTTCCCGATGCCTGCGCTGAAGTTCGTGCGCGGCGAGTTTCTCGATTTCATGCGCGACATTCTCGACTCGCAGGCGTGCCGCGAGCGCGGCCTGTATCAGCGTGCGTATGTGAACAAGCTGCTGGATGCGCCCGAGCAACATCACACGCGCATCCAGGGCAGCAAGCTGTGGCACCTGGCCCTGCTCGAATACTGGTTACAAAAAAATGCGTAAATTATTCTTCCTGCTCGCCATCTGGGCGACCGTGCCCGCCTTTGCGCAGACCGATTTCGACAGCTGGCTGGCGGCGTTTCGCCAGGACGCGGCGGCGCAAGGCATTTCGGCCGACACGCTCGACGCTGCGCTGACCGGCATGCGTCCGGTCGAACGCGTGATCCAGCTGGACAGCGGCCAGCCCGAATTTCTGAGTACCTTTGCCGACTACCTGGGCAAGCGCGTGACGCCGGACCAGGTGGCGCGCGGCCAAGCCAAGCTGGCCGAACACGCCGAGCTGCTGACGGCGGTCGAACAAAAATATGGCGTGCCGAAAAACGTGCTGGTGGCGTTCTGGGGGCTGGAAACCAACTACGGCGCCACCATGGGCTCGCTCAACATTCCGGCCAGCCTCGCCACGCTGGCGTGGGAAGGCCGCCGCAGCGCCTTTTTCCGCAAGCAGCTGCTGGATGCGCTGCGCATCATCGACGCCGGCCACGTCGCCGCCATCGACATGAACGGCTCGTGGGCGGGCGCGATGGGCCACATGCAGTTCATGCCCTCGACTTTTCGCGCCTACGCGGTAGATGGCGACGGCGACGCCCGCATCGACCTCTGGCAGTCGCTGCCAGACGCCATGCATTCTGCGGCAAACTATCTCAAGCGCGCAGACTGGCGCGCAGGTGAACCCGTGGCAATCGAAGTGCGTCTGCCAGCAGGTTTCGACTGGCGGCAGGCGCGCATGGCACATCGCCTGCCGGTGGCCGACTGGGCGGCGCGCGGCGTCGCGCCGATGGACGGCGGCGCCCTGCCCGCCGTGGCCGGGCGCGCCGCCGTCGTGCTACCGCAGGGCTGGCAGGGGCCAGCGTTCATGGTGTTCGACAATTTCGACGTGGTGATGGACTGGAACCGCTCGGTGAGCTACGCCCTTTCGGTGGCGCAGCTGGCGCAGCAGGTGGCGGGCGGCAGTGCGCTGGTTGCGCTGCCCGCGGAAATAGGCTCGCTCACCACCGAGCAAATGAAATTTCTGCAAACCGCGCTCAACGAACTGGGCTTCGACGCAGGCAAGCCCGATGGCCTGCCCGGGCCGCGCACGCAAACCGCGCTGCGCCTCTATCAGGTCAAGCACCAGCTACCGGCGGACGGCTACCCGGCGCCGAGCGTGCTGGCGGATGTCGAGCGCCGCCACGCCGAATCAGCGGCGGCAGGCACGCTCATCAAGCCCGCACCCACTTTCGCCGGACCCGACGGCCAGCCATGAGTTTGCAATGCTGGAAATGTGGCGCAACGCTGACTCTGTTGCTGCCGCTCTCGCGCAGCGAAGCCTGCCCGCGCTGTCGCGCTGATTTGCATGCCTGCCGTATGTGCCGCCACTTCGACGCCGGACGCGCCAAGCAGTGCCGTGAAATCGCCGCCGAGCCCGTGTCCAACAAAACCCGCGCCAATTTCTGCGGCTGGTTTGTGCCGCGTCCCGATGCCTATCGCGGCGGTGGTGCAGCGGTGGTTCAGGCTAACCGCACAGCGCTGGACGCCTTGTTCAGGCCGCCAGACAAGTCACGCTCGAACAAATAAATCGGCGGCGTGTACGCAGGATCGGCGCCGCCAGCCATCAAGTAGCGCGGCAAAATGCCGTTACGTGTAGCTTGACATTTGCGTTGCACCAACCGAGGAGCTTTCATTGCAAAGACGACACTTTCTGGCTGGCTTGGCACTGCTGCCTGCACTACCGTTTGCTGCTCATGCCGCCAAGACCGAATTAAACATCGGCATTTATCCGGGTACCGGCAAGGCCGATGTGCTTGCTTGGGATTTTCATAACTGGGCCATGCCATTTGCACAGGCACTTGGGGCGGCGCTAGATGCGAAATGCACACCCACTTTGTTCCGCAGCATCAAACACATTACGCGCTCAATGGAAAGCGGCCGCCTGGACTTATATTTTGTCCCGCCGTCGGTTGCGGTAGCGGCGCTTGACAATAAATATTCCCCCGTAGCACGTGTGCGTGACCAGGCGACGGGCGTTCTCCTACGTCGCAAGGGCGCAACTGTGACGACAGTTGCGCTGACCGAAAAGGAATCCTGGCTCGACGTGATGGCGCGTTACACGCTCAAGCGTAAAAAGGAGTCAGTGGCAAACTTCTTGAATCTGAAAACCCAGGAAGATGTGATGTTGGCCATGCAGCGTGATTATGCCCAGGCCGGTAGCGTGCGCAGCAAGCTGGCCGATGAGCTGGTTGGTAAGGGCGAGTACGAAATCTGGTATCCCTTGCCGACCACCCCGGATTTCACCCTGATGGCGAGCGACCACTTGAATGCAACCGAACAGGGAAGACTGGGAGCAGCTGCCGTTGCACTCAGCCCGGCAGTCATTAAGTCCCTGCAAAAAACCATCCACAGCAAGGTCACGGGGTTTGTCATCGACCAGCAGGCGGATTACAAGATGATCAAACAGGCGATCAAGGAAGCTGGATACTAGACAACCCTGAACCAGACCGCAGCTTTGTCATTGCGAGCGCCTGTCAGTGCGCTCCTCACAATAATGACCTGCCCAGACCCGATCAGTCATAAAGACCCTGCCACTTGGCGGCAAAGGCTTTTCCCAACGACATTTGCGGCAGCGACGGCGTCAGCCCTGCGGCCTTTTCGCGCGCGTCGATGCGCTGGCTCGCCAGCCTGAACGCTTCGGTGAACGAGGTCGTCTGCTTCAGCGCCTCGGCAAAATAGGCGCGGCCAAACTCGGTCATGCTGTTCTTCGCATCGCAGCCGAACGAGTTGCGGTCGGCACGCGAGGCGGTAATCACCAGCGTGGTGTCGTCTGCGAGCGCGGGGATGAAGCTGCCGGAATAGCACGCCGAAATCACGATGACTTTCCACTTGATCGGCGTGGCGGCCAGCGCGGCCTTGAGGCGGGCGGGCGTCAACTGCGTCAGCTGCAGGTCGTTGTTGTCGACCGATAGATAGGCCGGATTACCCGAACCGTGGCTGGTGACGAACAGGAACAGCACATCTTCTTCCGGGTCGAGTAGGCGGCCAACCTGCGCCAGTGCGGCCTGCAACGCGGTGGTGGTGGCGATCGGCGCACTGGTCTGGGTTTGCGTGCTGTTGAGCAGCGCCAGCGAGCGGCCGCGCGTGTCGAAACGGCTGTCGAACAGCGCGCGCACGATGTTCATTTCCTTCATGAACACGTCCTGCCAGCCGTAGCCTGCAAAGCCGACGAAATACAGGTCGGACACATCGGGACGCTGCGCCTTCAGGGCATTGAGCTTGCCGTCGAGCACACCCAACTGCTGATACAGCAGCGCCTCGTGGCCGCCGATGTCGAGCACGCTGGCGTCGGCTTCCGGCTCATCGTCAATCCAGGCGTCCTGCTGCGGCAGCCACAGCTGAAAGATCAGCACGCCGACCAGCAAGAGTTCGACCGCGGTCCGGCGCAGGAAGCCGAGCGGCACCCACAGCCTGACCGCGCGCATTTGCAACGCGGTCACCAGCGCCAGCCACAGCAGCGTCCACACCCAGTCGTCCAGATCGGGATCGAGCCGCTCCCATAGCGCGTAACCGCCATAAGTGTAGATCAGCAGCATCGGCGCCATCGCCGTCGTGGCGACGGCATAACCCGGCAGCAGCGCAGGGGTGCGCAGCCAGGCCGCCAGCAGCGCGGCCACGGCCAGCATCAGGGTAACCATGGCCAGCGCCTGTACCAGCACATCGGGATTGAAACGGCCCGCGCCATCCAGCATGGCAAGGCTGATGCCAAGCCCGAGCGCAAACTCGACCAGCAGCAGCGCCGCCAGCTGGCGGATCGACACCCGGAACCCGGTCGGCTGCAGCGGCAAAAACATCGCCAGTCGAAAACCGGCGAGCAGGTTGTAGAACAGAGCACGCATGGCTTAAT
Organism: Hydrogenophilales bacterium 16-61-112; assembly: GCA_002257045.1. GTDB lineage: Bacteria > Pseudomonadota > Gammaproteobacteria > Burkholderiales > Thiobacillaceae > Thiobacillus. The sequence goes on from NCHD01000032.1 coordinate 7,192, forward strand.
CGAAGGACGTGGGCAGCCGTTCCTGATCGGTCCGGGTCGCCGGCCTGCTGCCGGTCAGCGCCTGCCATTCGTACAGCAGCAGCCCTGCGCCGATCAGCGCGATGCCGATCCAGCCGCTCCGCGGGATGAATTCGGCGTTGAGCGCCTGCCCCAGCAGCAGCGCGGACACCGGGGTGATCAGCGTGATCAGCGCCACCCGTCCGGCGTCGAGATGCTGGATCACGTAGTAATACAGCGTGAAACCCACCACCGAACCGAACACGCCGAGATAGACGATGGCCGCCCCCGCGCGCGGCGTGATGTCGGCGGGCAGCTGCGCCGCGTCGGCGACGACCCAGGCCAGCACGAACAGCGGCGTCGCCACCCCGAGCGAGCCGGTAGTGATCGCCAGCGGCGAAGCGCGCACGTTGAGTCGCTTGATCCACACCAGCCCCAACGCCTGCGCCGTCATCCCCGCCAGCACCGCAGCGGTACCGAGCGTGGCGCGGCTGTCGCCCGGCCACGGCTGGCCGAAGATGAACCACAGCCCGCCCAGTGCCAGCGCAAGTCCGGTCAGGCGCAGCGGCGTAAGCGTGCGCTCACTTAGCCACAGCACCGCGAAGACGCCGGTCAGCAGCGGCGACAGCCCGAAAATCACCGAAATCAGCCCCGACGGAATATGCAGCGCACCCCAGTAGGTGAGCAGCATCGCCACGAAAATCGACAGGCCGCTGACCAGATACAGCTGGCGCGCCTCGGCGGTGAACGGAAAGGCGGTGCGTGTCGCGCGCAGCAGCACGGCGCAGATTGCCAGCCCGACCAGCATCCGCGCCATCACCGCGAAACTGAAGCTCGCGCCCTGCGCGCTCCATTGAATGCCGAGCGGCGTGGTCGACCAGATGAGGATGACGCCCAGGTAGGCGGCAGGTACCGACATGGCGTCTACTCAATCCAGCGCCTGGGCCAACTGCTCCTGCAGGCTGGCCAGCGTATCCGGCTCGGCGCGAACGCGGAAAAAGGCGCCCTCGTCGTCAGCGCGCTCCTCCAGCACTTCGCAGCGCGCGAAGATCTCGCCGCGCAGCTGCTGTGCCGACCACGGCAGAAACAGCTCGGCCTCGACCAGATCGCGCTGGAAAAACGCAAGGATCGCCTGATGCAGCCTGGCGACGTCGTCGGGACGACGCGCGCTCATCACGATGCAGCCGGGGTATTCGGCGAGCAGCGCGGCTTCGCGTTCGGCCTCCGCCGCCGTATCGCCGACGTGGTCGATCTTGTTGAAGATGCGCAGGCGCGGCACGTCCTGCGCCTCGATCTCGGCCAGCACGTGTTCGGTGGTCTCGATCTGGCGCACGAAACCCGGATCGCTGGCGTCGATGACATGCAGCAGCAGCGACGCATCGAGCGCCTCTTCGAGCGTCGATTTGAACGACGCCACCAGCCCGTGCGGCAGGTTCTTGATGAAGCCCACCGTATCGCTGACCAGCACACGCGGGATGCTCTCGGGATAGAGCGTGCGCACGGTGGTGTCGAGCGTGGCGAACAGCTTGTTGGCGACCAGCACCTCGCTGCCCGTGAGCGCGCGCATCAGGGTGGACTTGCCGGCGTTGGTGTAGCCCACCAGCGCCACGCTGGCGAGCCCCTGGTGCGCCTGCCGCCGTGCGCGCTGCGTCTTGCGGTCGGCGTCCATCGCGGCAATTTCCTTTTGCAGTTCGGCGATGCGGTCGCGGATCTTGCGCTTGTCGAGTTCGGTGTGCGACTCGCCGGCGCCGCGTCCGCCGACGCCGCTGCGCTGGCGCCCCTGCGGGCCGGCGAGCTTGGCTGCCTCGCGCAGGCGCGGCGCCAGATAGCCGAGGCGCGCGATCTCCACCTGCGCCCGCGCAGCGGGGGAGCGCGCGTTGCGGTGGAAGATTTCGAGAATGACCATGGTGCGATCCATCACCTGGCAGCCGACTTCGTTTTCGAGGTGGCGCGCCTGCGATGGCGAGATTTCGTGGTCGACGAAAAGGGCGTCGATCGGATCGGGCGAGACCGCGTCGTCCAGACCCTCGACGAAATTGGACAGGCGATGCAGGGGATTCTGCGGTTCGACGGCCGGCCCGGTTTCCGCACCCGTTTCGCCGCCGACGAAACGGCGAATCTCCTGCCGCTTGCCCACGCCCAGATACGCTGTCGAGTCAAAACCGGACCGTTTCTGGGTGAAGGTGCGGGTGACCGTGAACCCCAGGGTCTTGGCCAGTTCGCGCAGTTCGGTCAGCGATGCCTCGAATTCAACATCACTCACCCCCGGCAACTGGACCGACGCCACGATGGCGTACTGGGGCTGTTCCTTGGCTTCTTTTTGCATGCGGCGTGGATGTCTGTTGGATGTGCAAGCCGGGCATTATCCGCCAATGCCATGGGCTGCGGTATGAACCGGCCCGGGACAGCCTTGGGGCGGCGGCTGCGCGATCTCGCGCCAACCGGCCCCTTCAGTCGTCCGTTTCGTTCAGGCGATGCAGTTCCTGCTTCATCGCCTGCGCTTCCTTGATCGCTTTCTCCAGCCGCTCCTCGGCTTCGTGGCGGATTTTTTTCATCATGCCGGCGTCGGGGTCTTTCCAGTCGCCGCCCGACTGGCTCGCCATATAGGCCACCGCACGGGCAAACTCCGACAGCCTGAGTTCCGGCTTGCCGCCCTTGGCAGGCATGGCGCGCACCCCGACCCAGGCGTGCGCTGTCAGGGTGGCCTGGCCTTCTTCAATGAGCGGCGCCCAGTCGGCCGTGTTCCTGAACCTCGGAGCATGCGCCACGCCGGTGTCGTGACAGGCCATGCAGATATCGTTGTAAACCTGCTTGCCACTTTGCAGCGCGGCGGACGGGGCTGGTTCGGGATGGGCGGCTTGTGCGGGCAAAGCGGCTAACGCGATCGCGAGGCTGGCAAAAAATGGCGTGTTCATGGTTGGCTGTCGCAATATACAAGAACGGATAAATGAATTCAGTGGCGGTTCCTGATGACCTGGCTTCGGAATCGGAGAACGACAAGATCAGGCATCCAGGTTTTTTCGAAGAAGCTGGTACAGACAGTCCAGATCAGGTGCGTCCTGATAGTGAACTCCACCCGTGGCGATCACCTCCCAGGAGGCCTTTGATCCAACATGCAAGTGCGCAGCAACTTCCAGATTCGCCTTGTCTTCAAGCAGGCCAACGGGTACCCAGTAGTCGGTTTTGCCCTTGAGGGAGTTGGGCAGCGGGCTCCCACATTTCGCACAGAAGTCTGAGCGGTAACCGCTTTCATTTTCATACGAGTTGATGCAACCCTGCCCGCTTACCCATTGAAACTGATTGCCAGGGACGATAAGAGCAGCATTGGCGAATGCACCCGTTGACTTGCGACACAACGAGCAGTGGCACTGATAAATATTCGGCAGCGTGTCAGTTATCTCGAACTTGACCGCTCCGCATAAACAGGTTCCCCGCATATAGACCTCCCAAGCGCTCATCCTGAAATTGTGTGCAAACTCTCCACCGCAATCTCTCGCACATCGGCATCCTCATCGGTGACCCGCATATCCAGCCAGTGTTTCGCGGCGGGATCTTGCGTCAGGCCGAGATAGTGGCAGGCATCGGCGCGCACCCGGGCGTCGGCGTGTTGCGACAGGTCACCCAGGCGCGGCAGCAGCGCGCGCAACGGGTCGCTGCCGCTGAAGGCTTCCAGCAGCACACCCGCGCCGAGACGCACGTTGAGGCTGGCGTCTACGTTGCCGACGATGGGCAGCACCGCCACCAACAAGGCAGGGTCGGCCTCGATCATCGCCTGCACCTTGGGTAGCTGGCCCTCTTTCAGCAGCAGGTGAAACCAGTCGGCGATGCCGGCTTCGCTATCGGCCTTGGCGGCCCAGCCGGCGAGTTCGGCTTTGCTGTGCACGCCGGCGAGCTCGATGCGGCCGAGGCGCAGCCACGGCACCGAGCGCACGCCCAGCGATGGTCCAACGTCAGGACGCTGCTCCAGATTGACCGCTTCGAGTCGGCCGATCACGCCCTGCTTCAACAGATCGGCCAGCGCCGTCAGCATCGCCGGGCAGTGCGGGCAGTGGGTGGAAACGAGGAGCAGGGCATCGGGTGCGGACATGATCGTTGGCTGAAGGTTGGCGGGAGCCGATAATGGCGTGCATGGAATTTACCATTCTCCCCGTTACGCCGTATCAACAAAACTGTTCACTGGTGTGGGACGCGGCCGGCCGCGCGGCGCTGATCGATCCCGGCGGCGAAACCGAACGCCTGCTGGCGGAAGTGCAATCACGCGGCCTTACGCTGGAAAAAATCCTGCTCACCCATGGCCACCTCGACCACGTTGGCGCAGCGGTGGAACTGCGCGATATGCTGGGCATTCCCATCGTCGGCCCGCAGCGCGAGGAACAGTTCTGGCTCGATCTGCTGCCGCAGCAGGCCGAGCTGTTTGGCTTTCCCCCGGCGGTCGCATTCAGCCCCGACCAGTGGCTGGAAGACGGCGATTGCGTGAAGGTGGGGGAGCTGGTTTTCGAGGTGCTGCACTGCCCCGGCCACACACCCGGGCATGTGGTGTTTTTCGAGCGCGGCGCGCGGCTTGCGTTCGTCGGCGACGTGCTGTTCAAGGGCGCAATCGGCCGCACCGACTTTCCGCGCGGCAAGCACGCCGACCTGATCCGGGCGATTCGGGAAAAACTGTTTCCGCTGGGTGACGACGTGCGCTTTGTGCCGGGGCATGGCGCGATGTCGACCTTCGGCCATGAGCGGCGAGAAAACCCGTTTCTGACGGAATGAGTGGGGATGTGTGCCCCGGGTCATGCTGTATTCGCGCCAATCCGACCGAGTACGTGTTCATTTCATCGGGACTAAAAGCCAGACGCCGCACCCAGCACAAACACTTTATATCCGCTTGCAAGGCACGCTCGACCCCCTGAAACGCAGTCCCGTGCAGAAAACGCCCGGTGCTGTCCATGACTTACCCGCTCAAAAAATGCAGGAGCGCCGCCACTCAGCGCCATGCGCTGTGCTAGTCCGGCCACACCCGGGACGAGTTGAAAGCGCTACCCGTAGCGATGCGCCCGGGTATCGCGGCCGGTTGGGCTTTGCCCTGGTCAATCTGCGACGCAGGCTGTATGGCTACGGCGGCAGGAACGGCCTGCTGTTCTTTAACCTTGCGGATTCCGCTCGTCAGTTTGTTAGCCACTTTGCTCATAAATGCAATATCTCCATGATGATTGTTTGTCATTTTCGCAGCGCGCTGGAGACACGGCGGCCTGGAGCGTAAACGCTGCAGCCTTCACGTGCTGCACTGCGGCTTCACTGATTGCCGTAGCGTTCCTCGAGCACCCGAACCGCCAGTTCCTTGGTCTTGAAAATGTGATCCGCCGGGATCGCGCCGGATCGATCACCCTTCTCCAGCACCTGCATGACCTGTTGCTTCAGGCTGCTGAAGAACAGTTCCACGCCCCTTGCCTTAAGCTGCTGTACCAGAGAGCGCAGCTTCTCCTCGCCGGACACATCCACATCGTTAATGCCGTTGCCAATAACCAGGATGGCTCGCGCAGCCGGAAAGCGTTCGAGCGCTTCGAGAACCACCTCCTCGAAGTAGGCCACGTTGACGAAATTAAGCGAACCGTCGAAGCGCATCACCACGTAATACTCGCTGATCGCTGCCAGGCCGTGTGTATCGATGCCTCCCAGCGCGCCGTCCGGATGCCGGCCCAGAATCTCGGCACGCGGGCGCATGTTGCGCAGCATGTACAGAATGACCGTGAGCACCACGCCGACCACAATACCGTTGGCCAGAGCCGGAGCCATGGCCAGCGTGGCAATAAACGTAGCGATGCCTATCATCGCGTCCAGCCGGTTAACTGCCCATGCGTGGATCAGCGCCTTGACCCGTATCAAGCCGAATACAGCGAACATGATGACCACCGCCAGCACCGCCTGCGGCAGGTGATACAGCAAAGGCGTGAAGAACAGGATGGCCAGCATCACGCCAAGTGCGCTGATGATGGCGAACAGACCTGTCTTGGCGCCTTCGCGCGCGGCGACCGCAGAGCGCGAAAAGGATCCGCTCACGACGTAGGCATGAAAAAAGCTGCCCACGATATTGGCCAGGCCCTGGCCCACCAGTTCCCGGTTGGTGTCGGGACGTTGACCGGTCTTGGCGCTGATCGCCTTTGAAATGGAGGTGGCTTCCATGAAACCCAACAGCGCCATGATCAGTGCGGCTGGCAGCAGCGGCAATACCAGCTTCCATTCAATGTGCGGCACCTGAAAGCCTGGCAGCCCGGCGGGAATTGCCCCCACCACTTCGCCCCCGCCGGTGAGCTTGACATGGTTACCCTCCAGCTTGGCGAAACGCCAATGCCCCATACCTAAGGGTTCACCTTCAGGCCGGAGTCCGGCGGCGACATACCGTGCACTGCCATCTGCAGCCGTTTCCCGAGCCAGATCGATATGGTTCAGGTAAACACGCAGCTTGAACTCGCGCTCCTCAAGGACTTTATTCAATGCTTTTTTGTGCTCGATCTGCGTAGCGACTTCCATCCGCCTTAACTCGCTGCCTTGCGCCTGCTGCTCGAGTATCGAACGTTCTGCCTGAAGCGAGCGAAGTGCTGCGTCATTTTGCTTGAGCTCAGTCTTGATCTGGCTGAGCTGGACGAGCTGCGTCTTCACGCTCGGGTCATGGATGGCGTCCATCGGCACCATCGAACTGCGCTCAAAGCCGACGAAATAACTGGCCAGCGTGGTGAGAACGATGGCGATCAGAATGCCGGGCAAACGCGGCAGGAATTTCTGCAAACCAAAAATGAGGGCAAAGGCAGTCAGGCCGAACATCAGCGTGGGCCAGTGGGCGCTCCCCAGCTGCTGCAGCACCACCCACAAGTCCGACAGAAAGAATTCCGTCCTTGGCATGGGCACGTTGATCAGCTTGTTGAGTTGCGACAGGCCGATGATCAGCGCCGCCGCATTGGTGAAGCCGATGATAACCGGATGCGACAGGAAATTGACCACCAAGCCCAGGCGGAACAGCCCCAACGTCAGCCGCAGAATGCCTACCATCAGGGCCAGCATCACCGACAGCGCAATGAATTCCTCGGTGCCGGTGCTGGCGTAGGGAATCAGGGCGGCGGCCGACATCAGGGACAACATCGCGGTGGGCCCGGTATGGAGCTGGCGCAACGAACCCCACAGCGATGCCACGATGACCGGCAGGAATCCGGCGTACAGGCCGTACACCACCGGCAGCCCGGCCAGCTGCGCATAGGCCATGGCCTGCGGCACCAGTATCAGCGTAACCGTAATGCCTGCGAAAAAATCAGCACGCAACGTGTCCCGGGACATGGGAAACCATGACAGGAACGGAAACAAGCGATACAGGAGCGTTATGGGCACGGTTGCTGGCTTAACCCGCGAGCCAGGCAGAGGGGTTTCCGTCGACATGGCAGGGTTTTTCATTCATATGTGGATTGCGTTAATGGAAAATTGAGCCAACTCCCGCCGCGCCGACTTCTTCGTGGCCGGATCGCAGACTGTTCAGCGACCTGGCTTGTTGCAGCCGCTCAGGCATGCCGCTGAGGTTGGATTACGCCGTGGCTTAATCGGGCCAAACAGCCATGGGCTGCACGTCCGGTTTGCGTGTCACGGGCACAGCCTTTATGGCCGGCATGCGGGGCCGTGACTCGGGGGGCCGGTTGTCGGTGGGGTTCGGCTCAGCCACGTCGGCGTCCATAGGTTTTTTGGACTCAGCCTCTGCTGCCTGCTTGGCGATCACCTTGCTTACGCCGGCGACCAGTTTGCTGGACACTTTGCTCATAAACTCAATACCTCTTCGATAATGGCTTCCACGTCTTGCGCCGCACGCGCGCCACGCTTGCCCAGACCATAAACACTGCTCCCCTCAATGGCGGCATTTCGAAATGCCGCCCGGCGAACCAATCCATTTGTCAGCGCCGGTACCTCGAATACCGCCAGCGCTTCGTGCATCGATCGCGACAATGCGTTGCGTTCGTCCATCTGGTTGAGGACCATGTACGCCCGCAACTGCGGATTGGCGGCACGCGCCTCCAGCACAGCGGCCGTCATATCGACGCTCGCCCACAGATCCAGCGGCGAGGGCTGGACCGGGATCAACAACAGATCCACCACTCCCATCACCTGCCGCAGCACGTCCGACTCCAGATGCGGCGGGCAATCGATCAGCACATAACGGTTTGCGCCTGCAGCCTGTTTGATGCGGGTGCGCACTGCCGCTGCATCAACCTGTTCTATCGGCGGCAGGCCACTGTCCGCACCGCCGACCCGCGCCCAATGTCCGGCCGACCCCTGGGGATCGGCATCAAGCACTAGCGTCTTGCCGCGCAGCAGAAAACCCGCAGCCAGGTTGACCGTTAGCGTGGTCTTTCCGGTGCCGCCCTTCTGGTTCGCAACGGCTATCCGCAGGGCGGTCATGGCGCGGCCTAATGGGCCTCGGGTACCAGCGCATCAATCTGCTGCGCCAATGCCACGGCTTCAGGTCCGAGCTTCTTGCCGTCGGCATCGATGGTGACGCTGGCGTAGGTCTTGCCGAAGTTCAGATTGGGGTAATAGCTGGCGGCTTCCGACACCTTGGCGACGCCGTCAAGAAATGAACGGGTTTCGCCATACGAGGCAAACTCGAATCGCCGGCTCAGCATCGGCGGCAAATCCTGCCGTTGCCACTTTGGAATCGGGTTAATGTCATCAGGCACAACGTTTCTCCTTGGTCAGTAGTGAAGCTGATAACTTGTCCAGTTCGTCCAGGTGCTGCAGCTCATCGCGCAATATCTTTGAGAACAAAGCGTGGTGTCCGTCGTCGCGCACCCGCCAGCAATAGGCCGCTGCTTCTTCATACAGACGCACCGCCTCGACTTCCAGCACGCGGTCGATGGCGAACATTTCTTCCATCGATCGCCCCAGGCGCACCGCCGGCAGCTGCGTGGCATTCGGCGTCACGCCGAGCTTGATCAATGCTTCCATCAGGCTTTCCACATGCCCCAGCTCCTCGATGACGTCCTGCCGGAAATGGCTGCAGTATTCCGCCATGCCCCACAGGTCACACAGCTTGGATTGCGCCATGTACTGCTGGACTGCGGCCATTTCGTGGCAGAGCGCCCGCGTGAGATACCCATGAAGTCGTGGATCCATTGCCATGCATTTGCTCCTTGAATACGCCCTGTTCTCGCTTAAAGAGCGATACAGACCACCTCGCCGTCGAGCCCGCCACCGCCCGCATCAGCTTCAGTGGGCAGCACGTGTTCCACTTCGGCATGCACACGGGCGATGATGTGAGCGGCGACCAGGCCATCGCCCACCCGTTCGCACGCATCGGCGCCGGCGCGCACTGCTGCGTTCACGGCTCCGGTTTCACCGCGTACGAGAACAGTGACGTAACCGCCACCCACGAACTGGCGACCGATCAACCGCACTTCCGCTGCCTTGGTCATCGCGTCAGCCGCCTCGATGGCAGGAACCAGACCGCGCGTTTCGATCATGCCGAGCGCGACCCCCGTGGTCGGGCCCATCATGGCGCCGCCGCAGGCAGGATGTTTTCGACTTCGCTGTGCACGCGGGCGATGATATGGGCGGCAACCAGGCCGTCACCGACACGCTCGCATGCATCGGCGCCGGCACGAACCGCTGCGTTGACCGCACCGGTTTCACCGCGCACCAGCACCGTCACATAACCGCCGCCAACGAACTGGCACCGGTTTCACCGCGCACCAGCACCGTCACGTAGCCGCCACCAACGAACTGGCGACCGATCAAGCGCACTTCTGCTGCCTTGGTCATCGCGTCCGCCGCTTCGATCGCGGGAACCAGACCCCGTGTTTCAATCATGCCCAAAGCAATACCTGTCATTCCACTCGCCATGATACTTCTCCATAAAAAACAAACAGTTAATAAATATTTAGTGCCGCCTGCACGGAGCGTTTACTCCGCTTTCCACTGATCGATGATCCCGCAGATCGTCAGATCGGTTAGAACCTTGTAATCACCGGCGGCATATCGAGCCGCCGAGCCGCCGACTGTGAAAACCCATTTCCCTGGCGGCACGCCGACGGGGTCAACCGCCACCGATAACTTTCCTGTTTCGTCTGCCAGCACGCGAAGGGATGCGCAGTTCAGGCCGTTAATTCGGCGTGTCGCCACCAGATCGGACACCACACGCATGATTTCCATGTCATGACTCCTGCCAGTGATCGATGATCCCGATGATGGTGAGGTCGCTCGGAAAGTCCTTGCTGCCTGCTGCCTCGCGGGCGGCGGAACTGCCGACGCAAATCACCCAGTCGCCCGGGATGCAGCCGACTGCATCGACCGCGACACTTGGGGTGCCGCCGCTTTTTTCCTTGACCACCAACAAGGGGCGGTGCCCCATTTCGCGAACCCGGTTGGTCGAAACCAGCGTCTTTTCCACTTGCATGATCTTCATCGTTTCACCTCAATGCCCGTGTCTGTCCATATCGTTGTCTGCCACTGTTTCCAGCTCGCTGCCTGGCTTTTTGGCCTGCACGGTCATGCCGCAAACCAGCCAGCCAGCCCGCATCAAATCCGGATAACGCGCCTCGATCGCGGCCTTGACGCGGCGGCAGCGTGTCACCGTGCGCCCCCTCGATCCCGGCACCTGGCCGTCGTAGCGATAGTGGATCGCTATGGGCACCGGCAAACCGCGTGCGACGTTCAAACGGGTAAAAATCTTGATTCCCACATCCAGGTCCGCCGCGCCTTCCTCTACCGTATGCATATGGCCGATGTAAGCCAGATTGCGCAGATGCACTTTGTCGAATCCGTCGCCGATACTGATGAAGCGTTCGGCATGACCAATGTCGGCATAACGGCCCTGGTGATTCGTACAGACATAGTCGATCTGCGACAGGTTGTGCGTGAGCAAACGCTCGATCAGACGACGCATGCCTGTCTCCGGCGTACTGCGCCCATGCTGCTGCGCAGCCTCTTCAACGGTGGCACCCAGGCGCCACAGCGCATCGGACTGGGCACACTCAGCTGTCGCCTGATACAGCGCAATGTTGTCGACATAACAGTCCAGGCTCATGTCCCCCAGCGCATCGGGGATATGTACCCGGATCGCATCGTTATCGGTGTCCACCCCGATCAGCAGCGTGGCAACCGATGCGCCGCAACAAAAGCCGTTTTCAATTGCAGTGCTGAACGCGTGCAGCCGATCGAGTGCAGCCTGGGCTGCCTCGCGGTCATTGCTGCCGTGGGCGGCACAACCTTCATGTAGCGGGTCCGAACTGCTGAAGTGATACACCGCGATCTTGAGATAACGCGTGCCAGAATCTGGCAATGTGGGCAGTCCTTCGCGAAAGCGGTGCAACTCGGTCTCGGCCCACTGCTTCACGTTCAATTCCACGTCGAACAGGGTTCCCGCGTAAGACTTGTGCCTGGGCACCGCCTGCTGCGGCAGGCGCAGGATGTACTGCAGCAGGCCCTTGAGGCGGCCGTCGGCACAGGCACTCACGTCCACTTCATGGAAGCCGCATTCGATGAAGAAACGCGTCATCGCCTCTACCTCGGCATCGCTGTCGCAGGTCTGCGTGCACGTTTCCCGCGCCAACTCAAGGAAGGTACGTAGCACGCTGGTGCCATACAGCCTGCGCATGTCGAGCGTGGTTACCCAGGCATCCGCCAGCACTGCAGCGGGCAGCTCAAACCCCAAACGCTCGCGTGCAATCTGCTGCGCCCGCGTCTCGAAATCGGTTTCATGTTGCAACGCCGAAATCCGCTTCAGCGTCGGCACGATGTCATCGAAACGCTCCTGCACCATGCGCTCGTATTTCGCCAGCTTCTCGTTGCTGGCCTGGTCGACCAGCGGGTGGGTACGCGCTGCGCACAAAGCGCTCACGCACCCGCCGTTGCCGTCAGCCACCATGCCGGGCACGCAGAAACTCACGCGCTGCGGCCAGCTTGGCATCGCCATCCCCACCGGCGCGACGGGGCTGGCCTTGCGCATGCGCTTCTGGCGATCACGGGTATCCATTGCCGTATTCCTTCGCTATGTGCGGGTTAGCCGCGTGCGCCACCGGACAGCGTCACCGCCGAGCCAGCCGTGCTGTTGCCGCTGCTGCCGGTCACCCGGCCGGGAGCCAGCGCGGGATGCTCCATTTCACGATTGACCCGCGCATTCATGACGCTACCGCGCGACTCACCCCGCTGAGTCGGATTGCGACTCGCTGCAGAGCGCCCTTCGGTACCCGTCACGCGACCACTACGGTCCCAGGCATCACCCGTGACGCTGCGCTCGCGGCCTTCACCCGTAATGCGATCCGGCGCCGGCTCGGCTGCAGCCACAACGACAGGTGCGGCGGGTTCGGCGCCATCGCGATAACGGAATTCGGGCGTACCGGAAACCAGGCCAGCTGCACGGGCCAGCGAACCGGTGATACGACCGGTGCCGCCAAAGGCACTGCCGGTGATGCGCCGGGTTTCACTGTCCTGAGCCGAGCGCGCCGGAGACACCACCGAGAAATCACCCGGCTGACGGTTTCCCGGCGCATCCATCGCATTGCCCGAAATTCCCGGAATTTGCGTCATACCCTCCGGACCACGGGCGCGGTAGTGGGTTGCCATCGGCGGGCGACCACAGGCGGTGGCCTGCTGAACGTCACCCATGTAAGGCGATCCACTCACGGTCTGACACTCGCCGCGCGCGTTGCCGGTCAGCTTGGCATCTGGCCCCGGCTGGATGCCAGTCAATTCGGCGTTGCGGCCAAGACGCGTACGGTTGACCGCTTCGGCGACCACCCGGGTCGCGCAGAAGTCAGCGTACTGATCGGCACCGATATAAGCTGTTCCCGTCACCGGCTTGCAGGCGCCATATTCATCACCCGTCACGCTGGCCGAACGGCCAACCAGCGTGCCGGACACATCCTGGCCCTTCAGCGTGCGCGACACACCCACCTTGGCCGGCGACTGGTAAGGCTCTGTACGGCAGAACGAAGAAAACTCCTCGGCGCTCAGGTAGTCAGAACCAGTCACACGCTTGCAGGCACCCTGCTCAGCGCCGGAGATTTTCGATGAACGACCCAGTAGGGTGCCGCTCACCGCTCCGCCAGCGCTCGTGTGACTGGTCTCCACCTTTTTTGGCGCATCTCCCGACTTGCCGCGCGCGAGAGTGTCTGTATAAGCACTGCCGGTGATGGCGCGGTTTGCACCGTGTTCGCCACCCGTCACCGCATTTTCGCGAGCGAGATCGCTGCCGCTGATCGCGTTTTTCATGGCCGTCATGCCGAAGCCAGCCTTTTCCGGACGCGGCTCGGGCGACGTACCACAGAAGGTGCCTGCCTGTTCAGCGGCTAGATATTCGGTGCCGGTCACGCGCTTGCAGGTGCCGGTTTCGTCGCCGGTTACTTTTTCGCTACGCCCCACTTCGGTACCGGTCACGCGTCCGCCCCGGCTGGTGGTGCTGGCGCCCACCTTGGATGCCGACGCTGCAGGTTTCGTATTACAGAACTGGCTGAACTGTTCAGTGCCGATGTATTCGGTTCCGGTGATCGCACGGCAACTTCCGGATTCATTGCCTGTCACGCTGGCAGTGCGCTCGACCTGGTTGCCGCTCACCGGTGTACCCGCGAGCGTCGTGCCGAACTCGACCTTGGGCGGCTCCGGCTTCACCCGGCCACAGGGACGGCAAGGCGGTGCGTCGCCACGTCCACGCAAGGACTGGTCGATACGGCGTTGCTGGGCGGCCGAGAGGGGCTCCAGAGTCAGCTTCGGGCTTGCATACTCAACCGTGGAACCGGAAGCCTCGCTGCGCTGGCAGCTGCACGCGGGCTTCGCGGTATCGGCTACCGCCACGGTCGAAGGCGCAGATGGCGCGGATGACGCCACAGTCGATGGCGCAGCCGGCGCCGCAGCCGAAGCGGTACCTTTTTGCGCCGCAAGACGGGCTTGCGTGGCGCTGGTGCTGGCCGGGGCTTTGCCCCCGGGGATGCCGGCTTTCCCGTACAGGGAAAGCGCCCGACGGCGAGCCATCGCCGCCTCGCTGCTGGTCATTCGTTCTGTCTGGGTATCTGGCGTCGCTTGGCTCATGGATGCTTTCCTTATGCTTCAACGGTTAGTTGTTGGGTCGGGGGTGTGCCGGGCATTCACCTCTCCTGCCCTTGGGATGAAATATACGGCTGTTGCTATATGAATAAAAACGAATAGTTTTCAATGTCACCATTTACCAAAGTAAATGATGTGATGCGGCTCACTCGTCAAATTTCTCGCGCCGCATCACCTGCGTGTCGGACACGAAGGCGACCAGGCGATGGCCGCGCTTCATCAGCTTGTCCACTTCGGCCAGCACTGCGCCGAGCCTGGACTCGGGAAAGGCCCACATGAACATAATGTTGCTTTCGCCCTCCCGCACGCGCCCGGCCTATAAGCAAGTAGCGGCACTTACCCAGTCAAGATTCGGACTTTCAAATCTCGTCGTCGCGCTGGCTTTCGCGGCACCACAACCACGCTCGCAGCAGAATCGCGGTGAGCATCAACAGCCCTATCGCCCATTCCATGCCAGCCATGAATGGCCGCTCAGCTCTTGAACTTCACCAGCCGGCTGACCTGGATGTCGGAGATGAACAC
>NCHD01000176.1 GCA_002257045.1 Hydrogenophilales bacterium 16-61-112
CTGCTCGGCGATGTCCTTGTGAACTTGCGCCATGTCCAGCCCCATGACCTGTTCGATCAGGCCGTCGAGCGCGTGGGCGGGCAGCGAGCCGGATTCGGAATACAGAATGACCTGCTCGCGGAACACCATCAGGGTGGGGATCGAGCGAATCTGGAAAAAACCGGCGAGTTCCTGTTCGACTTCGGTATTGACCTTGGCAAACACGATGTTGGCGTGCTTCTCGGCAGCGGCCTCGAAAATAGGCGCAAAACCGCGACACGGGCCGCACCAGGGCGCCCAAAAATCGACGACGACAACGTCGTTGCTCTGGATGGTGGATTCGAAATTTGCCTGAGTAAGTTCGATGACGGCCATGCTGAATTCCTGAGGATGGATAAAAGAAATGGCGCAAGGACGAGTCCTTGCGCCTTAGTGCGCCACCCTATCATGGATGCCGCGCCACCGCCAATGCGGGGCTCATCGTAAGGAAACAGACCTGGCTGTCTGCTACCCTGGGTGCGACCGAAGCCGGTCGCCCTGAAATGGGGAGCCCGCTCAGACGTGGAAAAAACCGTGGCGGGTGGTTTGCTGTTGCCCGCTTCGCACCATGTTCTGGCTGTGCTTGAGGTTGTTGCGCACTTCTGCACGGTTGACGGCCATGATAAGTTCGGTCGCCAGCACGCGTGCCTGGTGCGGGGTCAGGCTGAGTTCGCAGGCCTGGGCAGCGATAGCGAGAATGACGTTGTCCTGACCTTTGGTGTCTTCCTTGAGTGAGACATCCAGGGTGCCGCCTTGGTTAAGGTCAATCATGTTTTCTGCTCCTTGCGTTGTGTATGCCAAGGTATATGCAGTCTCCATGCCAGTCTCCTGTTCGTGATCGATCGGTTGAAAAACCGCATTAAATCAGGGCGGTTTGACAGGGTGATGAATCAGGCGCGCTGGATTCCTGACGAGGCTTCGTCAAGGTGGGTGGCGAACTCATCACAAGGCCCCTGTTATGGTCAGTCGCGGGCTGAACAAAAGCCCGGAAGCCGGGTCAAGCTCTGTGCAATCCTGTAATCCTGTAAGGATTGCCCCCGGCCCACGACTGTTGGTCAACTGCATACTCAAAATGGAACCCAGCATGCTGATACGTCATCCCGATACTCTCCTGCCCTCCGAGATTACCCCGCCCGAAATTTATCGCGCGCGCCGGCGCTTCATGCAAGGCATTGGCGCGCTGGCCGCCGGCACGGCTCTCGGCACCATGGACGACGCGCATGCCGGGCTCAAGCTGGATGGCGTCCGCGCCAGCGCCTATAAGTTTGATGAGGCCAGAACGCCGTTCAAGGATGTCACCACGTACAACAACTTTTACGAGTTCGGCACCGGCAAGGGCGACCCTGCGGAAAATGCGGGCAGCCTGCGAACCCGCCCGTGGACGCTTGCGATCGAGGGCGAAGTGCGCAAGCCCAAAACCTGGGACATCGATGCGCTACTGAAGCTCGCCCCGCTGGAGGAGCGCGTCTATCGCATGCGCTGTGTCGAAGGCTGGTCGATGGTGATTCCGTGGGTGGGGTTTTCGCTGGCGGAGTTGCTGCGCCGCGCCGAGCCGACCGGCAAGGCGCGATATGTGGAATTCGTCAGCCTGAACGACCCCAAACAGATGCCGGGCCAGCGTACACGCGTGCTCGACTGGCCATATGTCGAAGGCCTGCGACTGGACGAGGCCATGCATCCGCTGACGCTGATGGCGGTGGGGCTGTACGGCGAGGTGCTGCCGAATCAGAATGGCGCGCCGATCCGGCTGGTGGTGCCATGGAAATACGGCTTCAAGAGTGCCAAGTCCATCGTCAAGATCCGCCTGGTGGAAAAGCAACCGGTCAGTTCGTGG
>NCHD01000177.1 GCA_002257045.1 Hydrogenophilales bacterium 16-61-112
CTGCGCCAAGCTCTACGCCTACTGGATCACCATCAACTACCGCGAAGCCTACGGCATGTATGCCTGCAACGGCATCCTGTTCAACCACGAGTCCCCCATTCGCGGCGAAACCTTCGTCACCCGCAAGATCACTCGAGCACTGGCCCGCATCAAGCTTGGCCTGCAGGACTGCCTCTTCCTCGGCAACATGGACGCCAAGCGCGACTGGGGCCACGCCAAAGACTACGTCGAAATGCAGTGGCTCATGCTGCAGCAGGACCAGGCTGAAGACTTCGTCATCGCCACCGGCGTCCAGTACTCGGTGCGGGACTTTGTCGACGCCGCCGCCAAGGAACTCGGCATGACCATCCGCTGGGAAGGGCAGGGCGTTGACGAGAAGGGCTACGACGCGAACGGCAAATGCATCGTCTCAGTCGACGCGCGCTACTTCCGCCCCACCGAAGTCGAAACCCTGCTCGGCGACCCCAGCAAGGCCAAGAACAAACTCGGCTGGATCCCCAAGATCAGCTTTGCCGAACTGGTGGCAGAGATGGTGCGCGAAGACCTGAAAGCGGCCGAGCGCGATGAACTGGTGAAGAAGCATGGCTACAAGGCGGGCAAGCTCCAAGCTCGTCCCGTGCACCTTGTAACTTGAGACTTGAATCCCGTTATGGATCGTGAAGCCGAAATCAAGATGTTGATTGCCGATGTAATGCACCGCAACGCAGAGCGCTTGCGTGGTCACAAGGTCTTTTTGTTCGGATCTCGTGCGACGGGTCATGCAAGGCCGCATTCCGATTTTGATATTGGCGTGGTGGGTGATGCACCGCTGTCGCTGAGTGATTTTTATGACATCGAAGATCAATTGGACGAACTGCCCACGCTCTACAAAATAGACTGGGTGGATTTCAATCGTGCGTCTCCGCGTTTCAGTGAGCGCGCCGCGCGGCGGATAGAGGTGCTTCATGGCTGATTCACAGTGGATCGTCGATGATTTCTCGGCGGCGCTTGCGCAGCTGGGTAACGCGTTGGCTGTCCCAGCTGAGCTCGATTTGATCAAGGCGGGCTGCATCCAGTATTTTGAGTTCAGCTTTGAACTCGGCTGGAAGGCTTGCAAGGATGGCACATACCTATGACGCACGCAAGGCTCTGGAGATTTACAAATCCCTGTCGCAGTTTCATGAGGCCTTGCAAAAATTATTGGCCATCCTGCAATCCCTGATTCAAAGTTGACATGCACAATCAAGCCAAAATTTATATTGCCGGCCATCGCGGCCTGGTCGGCACCGCCCTCATGCGCAACCTGCGCGCCAAGGGGTTCGACAACTTCGTCACCCGTACCCACGCCGAGCTCGACCTCACCAGCCAGGCCGCCGTCGACGCCTTCTTCGCCGCAGAAAAGCCCGACTACGTCTTTTTGGCCGCTGCCAAGGTCGGCGGCATCCACGCCAACAACACCTACCCTGCCGAATTCATCCGCGACAACCTCGCGATCCAGACCAACATCATTCACGCCGCGTACCAGAATAACGTCACGCGGCTACTGTTTCTGGGCTCCAGTTGCATCTACCCCAAACTGTCGCCGCAGCCAATGAAAGAAGAACACCTGCTCACCAGCGAACTCGAGCCCACCAACCGCCCCTATGCCCTGGCCAAGATTGCCGGCATCGAAATGTGCTGGAGCTACAACCGCCAATACAAAACCCAGTATCTGGCCGTCATGCCCACCAACCTCTACGGTCCCGGCGACAACTACCACCCCGAAAACTCCCACGTCATCCCCGCGTTGATCCGCCGCTTTCATGAAGCCAAGCTCGCCAACGCGCCGAGCGTCACCGTCTGGGGCAGCGGCACCCCCAAACGCGAATTCCTCTACAGCGAAGACATGGCTGATGCCTGCGTCTACCTGATGAACCTGCCCGACGAAAAGTTCGTCCCGCTACTGGGGCAAGACCGCAACGATGGCCTCCCGCCCTTGATGAACATCGGCGTCGGCCATGACCTCACTATTCGCGAACTGGCCGAAACCGTGAAGGAGGTAGTGGGCTACGCAGGCACGCTCGAATTCGACGCCAGCAAACCCGACGGCACCCCGCGCAAGCTGATGGATGTGGGGCGGCTGAATGCGATGGGGTGGAAGGCGACGACCGACATGCGCAGCGGGTTGGTGACGGCGTACCGGGATTTCACCTCAAAGCTGTAATGCAGGACAGGTATTGTTCGTGCAAGTAGTTTGATGGGATGGCGCTCGCAGGGTTTTCATAAAATTGTTTTTGAATATTTGAATAGGAACTCATCGTGATTCTGGTCACTGGCGGCGCCGGCTTCATCGGCGCAAATTTCATTCTCGACTGGCTGCGCGTCAACGACGAGGCGGTGCTTAATCTTGACAAGCTCACCTACGCGGGCAATCTGGAAAACCTGGCCAGCCTGCAGGGCGATCCGCGCCATGTATTCGTGCAGGGCGATATCGGCGACCGCGCGTTGCTGGACAAGCTGCTGGCCGAACATCGTCCGCGTGCGATCGTAAACTTCGCGGCGGAGTCGCATGTG
>NCHD01000178.1 GCA_002257045.1 Hydrogenophilales bacterium 16-61-112
GCCGAGGGCTCTACCTTGCACCTTGATTCTTGCATCTTGAATCTCACGCATACCCGTCCGGATTGCCCGCCTGCCAGCGCCACGCATCGGCGCACATCCGTGGCAGGTCGTATTCCGCGCGCCAGCCCAGCTCCTGCGCGGCCCGTGCCGGATCGGCCCAGCACTGCGCCACGTCGCCGGCGCGGCGCGCCACAATCTGATACGGCACCGGCTTGCCGCTGGCGGCTTCGAATGCACGCACCATGTCGAGCACGGAAACGCCACAGCCGGTGCCCAGATTCCAGACTTTCACGCCGCCCAGTCCCAGCAGCTTGTTGAGCGCCGCCACATGTCCGCGCGCCAGGTCGACCACGTGAATGTAGTCGCGCACCCCCGTGCCGTCCGGTGTCGGGTAGTCACCGCCGAACACGTTCAGGTGCGCCCGCCGACCCACCGCCACCTGCGCCACAAACGGCATCAGGTTGTTGGGAATGCCGCGCGGGTCTTCGCCAATGAGGCCGGATTCGTGCGCGCCCACCGGGTTGAAGTAACGCAGCAGCGCCACATTCCAGACCTTGTCCGACAACGCGATGTCGCCGAGGATTTCCTCGATGAAGAGTTTGGAACGGCCATAGGGATTGGTGGCCGACAGCGGAAAGTCCTCGGTGATCGGCACCGTCGCCGGGTCGCCGTACACCGTGGCCGACGACGAGAACACCACCGCCTTCACCCCCGCTTCCGCCATCACCTCGAACAGCGCAATGCTGCCGGCGATGTTGTTGTCGCACCACCGCATCAATGGCATAGTCAGCGAACAGCTGGCGCAGCGCAGCGCGGTCGCGGATGTCGCCCTGCACAAAGTCCACCGGCTTCCCGCTGATCTGGGCCACGCGGTCGAGCGATTTCAGGCTGCTGTTGGACAGGTTGTCGAATACCACCACCTCATGCCCCGCAGCCAGGCATTCCACTGCGGTATGCGAACCGATATAGCCGGCGCCGCCGGTGAGTAACACTTTCAATTTGACGCTCCCTGATTTTGGGTGACTCGTATCTCGACCAGCCTAACCGCTTACAGTTAGAAACAGATGACGAGACCGCTGATCAATTGCGTGCCTGCCATACGACTGGATTACGCGCACTATGAAATACCGCGAGCACAACGATGGCTTCACCACGGATCCGGAAATACAGACAGTAGGGAAAGCGTTTGACGACTGCCTTGCGAATGCCCGCCGGCACCTCTGGAAACGCATCGGGATTGTTTACAATTATCTGTAACACCCGATCCACTTCAGAGAGAAATGCCTGACCCAAACCTGGCCGCTCCCGCTCATACCAATCACTCGCCGCATCGAATTCTTGTCTGGCCTGCTTACGAAAAACCAGACTACGGCTCATAGCCGCCAGCGTTTCAATGCATCAGACTTAATTACATCCCAACTTGAAACATCCGCCGGTGACATGCCATCTTCTGCCACACGGCTTTCGAGTTCGTTCTGCTCTTCTTGGGTGGGCGGCAACAAGCCCATTTCAAGTGCGATGGAGTCCCATATTTCCTGAACCAGTTCCATCCGTTGTTCAACGGGGAGCCGATCAATACCCAAATCCTGCAACACGTGTCCCATTTTCGTCTCCATTTTCAGAATGGTTTCTGATTATCGCCTCTGATCCTGGTAACGCCAGCTTTTCAGCCACGCATCTCATCCATGCACAACGCCAATGCACTACGCCAATCCTGCAAGCGCAGGCCGAACGCCTGCTCCAGCCGGTCGTTGTTCAACCGAGAATTGAGCGGCCGCTGCGCCGGCGTCGGGTAGTCGCTACTGGGGATCGGCAGCAACTGGGCATGGGTGTCGCCCAGCGCCTGGATCGCCTCGGCAAAGCCGTGCCAGCTGGTTTCGCCTGCATTCGTCATGTGATACACGCCCCATCGATCGAAGCCGCATGCCGAAACCTGGCTCAGGATCAGCGCGGTGGCTTCGGCCAGATCGCGGCACCAGGTCGGTGCACCGACCTGGTCGGCGACGATTTTCAGTTCGGGCCGTTCGCGCATCAGGCGGCGCATGGTGAGCAGGAAATTGCTGCCGCGCGCGCCGTACACCCACGAGGTGCGGAAGATGAGATGGCGGCAGCCGCTGGCGGCAATCGCGC
>NCHD01000033.1 GCA_002257045.1 Hydrogenophilales bacterium 16-61-112
ACTGCCTAATTTTGGGGCATGGGCGCTGGCGTTGCTGTTTTCACTTGTGCCGCTGTTCGCCTTTGCCGGCGGCGGCGATGACCACAGCCACGGCCCCGAGGTGAGCGTGCCGGTTGCCGCACCTGCCACCAGCGGGGAGCGGCTGGAATTGAATTCGCCTGACGTGGAACTGTTGGGCATACTCAGTGACGGCAAGATCACCATCTTTGCCGACCGCTACGCCACCAACGAGCCCATCCTCAACGCGAAAATCGAGCTGGAAAGCAACGGGCGCACACTTCAATTGCGGGCGATGAAAGAAGGCAGTTACACGGCCGCTGCGGACTGGCTGAAGCAGCCCGGCGCGCATGAAGTTGTCGTGAGCGTGGAGGCAAACGGCCTGCAGGATTTGCTCATCGGCACCTTGCAAGTACCAGGCTTGAAGCCGGAAGCCCATGGGCGCGCCTGGCTCAACTACGGAAAATGGGCGGCGGGCGGCATCGTAGGGGTCATCGCGCTGCTGGTGCTGTTCAAACGCATGCGCCGCCGCAAGGGGGCAGCGGCAGCCCTGGCCTTGCCCGGCTTCGCCCACGGCGACGAGGACCATAGCGAGAAACCCAAAACCCAGGCGGTGGGCGGCGTGCCTACAGCTCCGGCAAACAGCGGCATCCCTGCCGCGGGGACTGCTCCCGTGCGGCTGCCGGATGGCAGCATTGTTGCGCCCAAGCCCATGCAGCGGCTGCTCGGCATCCGCACGGTGCTGGGCGAGCCGCGCGACATCGCCAAAACGGTGGAGCTCAACGGCCACATCATTGCCGATCCCAATTTCAGCGGGCGCGTGCAGTCCAGCCAATCCGGGCGGATAGCCGCGCCCGGCGGGGGCTTTCCCGCCATTGGCAGGAAGGTGAGCAAGGGGCAAATCCTGGCTTACATCGAACCTGCCGCCAGCAGCATCGAGAAGGGTAATCAGCAGGCGCAACTGGCCGAACTGGCGAGCAATCTGGGTCTGGCCGAACGGCGCGCAGCGCGCCTGGAGCAACTGGTGGGCAGCCTGCCGCAAAAGGAAATCGACGCGGCGCGCGCCGAAGCGGTAAGCCTCAGGGCGCGCCGTGCGGCGGTGGCGGGCAGTTTGTTCCAGCGCGAAGCGCTGCGCGCGCCGGTTTCCGGCGTGGTCAGCCAGGCCGGCGTGGTCGCAGGCCAGGTGGTGGAAGCGCGCGAAGTGTTGTTTGAAATCGTCGACCCGGCCAGGCTCTGGGTAGAAGCCGTCGCCTACGACACCACGCTGTCCGGCCAGGTGGCGGGCGCTGCCGGCGTGACCGCGGGCAATCAGCCGCTGACGCTGGCGTTCATCGGCCAAAGCTATCAACTGCGCGAACAGGCGCTGCCCATGCAGTTCGCGGTCAAACCGCCCTTGCCCACATTGAGCGTGGGGCAACCGGTGAAGGTGTTCGTGCAAACCAGGCAGGCCATCCGCGGCATCCCCGTGCCGCAAGGCAGCGTCATGAAGAACAGCAGCGGGGAAACGATCGTGTGGGTGCATGCCTCAGCCGAACGCTTCGTGCCGAAAAAAGTGAAGGTGCAAGCGGTGGACGCCAATACGGTCGCGGTGCTGGAGGGGCTGCAGGACGGCGACCGGGTGGTGACGCAGGGCGCGGCATTGCTGACACAGATCCGCTAGGGGCAGACATGTTTAAAGCAATCATTCAATCCAGCCTGAGCCAGCGCCTGTTCGTCGTCGCGGCGTCGCTGCTGCTGCTGGTGTACGGCATGCTCAGCCTGAAACAGCTGCCGGTGGACGTGTTTCCCGACCTCAACAAACCCACCGTGACGCTGATGACCGAAGCCGCCGGCATGGCGCCGGAGGAAGTGGAGCAGCTCATCAGTTTCCCCGTCGAGACGGCGATGAACGGCATACCGGGGGTGACGCGGGTACGCTCGGTTTCCGGCATCGGTCTTTCCATCGTGTACGTGGAGTTCGACTGGGGCACCGACATCTACCGCAACCGCCAGCAGATCGCGGAGCGCCTCTCGCTGGTCAAGGAGCAGATTCCCGCCGGGATCACGCCGCAGATGGGGCCGATCAGTTCCATCATGGGCGAGATCATGTTGATCGCGATGACTGCCGACCCCGCCCGTGCGAGCCCGATGCAGGTGCGCGAACTGGCGGACTGGGTGGTGCGTCCGCGGCTGCTCACGATCGCGGGCGTGTCGCAGGTGATTCCCATCGGCGGCGAGGTGAAGCAATACCGGGTGACGCCCGATCCGGTCAACCTCGACCGTCTGGGCATCACTCTGGAACAAATGGAAAAGGCGCTGGCGAATTTCGCGACCAACACCAGCGGCGGTTTCCTGGAGTCGCAGGCGCAGGAGTATTTGATCCGCAATATCGGGCGCACCACCAAACTGGAAAACTTGCAGGATCTGGTGATCGACTACCGCGAAGGGACGCCGATTCTGCTCAGGCAAGTCGCCAGGGTGGAATTCGCTGCGCGCCTGAAGCGCGGCGACGCGAGCTTCATGGGCAAGCCCGCGGTGATCCTGTCGGTGCAGAAGCAGCCTGGCGCGGACACGATCAAGCTCACGCGCGAAATCGAGGCGGCGCTCGCGGAGCTGAACCAGAACATGCCCGCCGGGATCGCGGCGAAAGACATCCTGTTCAAGCAGGCGAATTTCATCGAAAGCTCGGTGAGCAACGTGGAAGAGGCCTTGCGCGATGGCGCCATCATGGTGGCGGTGGTGCTGTTCCTGTTCCTGCTCAATTTCCGCACCACCTTCATTTCGCTCACCGCGATTCCCGTCTCCATCCTGATCACGGTGCTGGTGTTCAAATACTTCGGGCTGTCGATCAATACCATGACGCTGGGGGGGCTGGCGATTGCCATCGGCGAGCTGGTCGACGATGCGGTGGTGGGGGTGGAAAACGTGTTCCGGCGGCTGAAGCAGAACCGGGCGGAAGGCGACAAGGCCTCGGTGCTGGAAGTCATCGCCGCGGCCACCCTGGAAGTGCGCTCCGCCATCGTCTATGCCACGCTCATCATCGTGCTGGTGTTCGTGCCGCTGTTCGTCCTGTCCGGCATCGAGGGCAAGCTGTTTGCGCCGCTCGGCATCGCCTACATCGTCTCCATCCTCGCCAGCATGCTGGTGTCGGTCACGCTGACGCCGGTGCTGTGCTATTACCTGCTGCCGAAATTGATGCGGTCCAATCGTGATGGCAGCCACGCCGACAGCCCGGTCGTCAAAAAGCTCAAGCAATGGGATACGGGCCTGCTGCAATGGTCGTTCGACCACAGCAAGTGGGTGCTCGGCGGAGGCTTGCTCGCAGTGGCGCTCGCGGCGGCCGCCGTGCCGTTCTTCGCCCGTTCCTTCCTGCCCGCGTTCAACGAAGGCACGCTCACCATCACGGCCGTGATGAACCCGGGCACCTCCTTGTCGGAAGCCAACCGCATCGGCACCCTGGCGGAGCAGCTGATTCTGCAAGTGCCGGAAGTGACCCAGGTGGGGCGGCGCACCGGCCGCGCCGAGCTGGACGAGCATGCGGAGGGCGTGCATTACAGCGAGATCGACGCGGACCTGAAAAAATCCGCCCGCTCCCGTGAGGCCGTTCTGCAGGATCTGCGCGATCGCCTCGCGCCGCTGCCTGCCGCCATCAATACCGGCCAGCCCATCTCGCACCGGCTCGACCACATGCTGTCCGGGGTGCGCGCGCAGATCGTGCTGAAAATCTTTGGCGACGACGTCGACACGCTGCGCGGCCTGGCAGCGGACCTGCAAACCCGGCTCGCCAAGGTTCCTGGCCTGGTCGATTTGCAGCTGGAAAAACAGGTGCGCATCCCGCAACTGCAAATCCGCGTCGATTACGCCAAGGCCGCGCAGTATGGCGTCACCCCGGCGGCGATCAACACCGCGCTGGAGACGCTTTCCAACGGTGCCACTGCGGCGCAGGTGATCGAAGGCAACCGCCGCTTCGACGTGGTGATCCGCCTGGACGATGCCGACCGCAGCGCGCAAGGTCTGAGCAATCTCTTGGTGGAAACGCCGAGCGGGCGCATCCCTTTGCGCCTCATCGCCGAAATCGAGGACAGTGACGGCCCCAACCAGATCCTGCGTGAAAACAGCCGCCGCCGCATGGTGCTGATGGGCAACAGTGACGGAACCGACATGGCGCAGATCATCCGAGACATCCGCGCCGAGCTCGCCCAATACCCGCTGCCGGAAGGCTATTTCACCCAGCTGGAAGGCCAGTTCCAGGCGCAGGAAGAAGCCAGCCAGCTGATTACCGGGCTGTCGCTAGTGTCATTGGCCATGATCTTCCTCGTCTTGTATAGCCGCTACAAATCCACCGTGCTGTCGCTCATGATCATGGGCAATATTCCGCTGGCGCTGGTGGGCAGCGTTATCGCGCTGTGGATTTCAGGCGGCGCGCTGTCGGTGGCGAGCCTGATCGGCTTCATCACCCTGGCCGGCATCAGCACGCGCAACGGCATCCTGAAAATCAGCCATTACATCAATCTGGTGGCGCACGAAGGCGAGACATTCGGCAAAAAAATGATCATCCGCGGCAGCCTGGAACGGCTGACGCCAGTGCTGATGACCGCGCTGGTGGCGGCCTTCGCCCTGATTCCGCTGATGCTGTCCGGCGGCGATCCCGGCAAGGAAATCCTGCATCCGGTGGCGGTGGTGATTTTTGGCGGGCTGGTGAGCTCGACGTTGCTGGATACCTTGCTCACTCCGGTGATGTTTTACCTGTGGGGCGAAAAACCGATGATGAAACTGCTGGCGCAAGGCAGCAAGGAGAACTTCTGAAACACCTGTTTTAACGCTTTTACAACCCATAATGGAGTCTGAAATGAAATACCTGAAACCATCCGTCCTCGCATTGGCTTTGCTCTTCTCACAAGGCGCGTTTGCCCATACCGACGAATATCTCGACACCCAAACCGCACCGCACGGCGGTCAGTTGCGCATGGTGCAACAGTACCACTATGAACTGGTGGTAAAAGCCAACGAAGTAAGCGTCTATATCACCGACCACGGCGGCAAAAAGTTTGATACGCGCGGCGCCACGGGAACCGCGATTCTGCTTTCGGGCAAGAGCAAGGCCAGTGTGCAACTCACGCCCGCTGGCGATAACCAAATGAAAGGCTCGGGTAAATTCGAGCTTGCGCCCGATATGAAAGTCGTGATTTCCGTCGCGTTGGCTGGTCAGACGGCGCTCCAGGGACGTTTCACCCCTATGCAAAAGGCATCATCTGCCACCACAGCCGTCCCTCCTCACCAGAAATAAATGCGTAGGTTTCCTGTCCGGGCGCAGGAATAAAACGGTAGTTCAAATCTTTAAAAACCCGTAGCCGCGAACGGGGACATCGCTACGTTTAAATGAGTGTCGGCTGGTCAGATGGCATTGCAGGCTACGCAACTAGCTGCCAGTGCAGAATCTTCCCCCTGTTCACGTGGTTACCTACATGGAGCAGAGGAACGTCCGCCTCCCCCCTCCCGGACCCCTGAGAGAGGAATAGCTACCCCAGCACGCACCTGCCAGCCATTGATGCCGGGCAGTATCACATCCAGGATCAGCAGGTCGTATGCCCCTCCTTGGCGAGTTCCAGCCCTTGCCAGCCCTCGCGTGCCAGATCCGTGACGAAACCGGCCTCGGTGAGACCTTGTTTCAGGTAATCACCCGTCTTGAACTCGTCTTCGACGATCAGGATTTTCATGGCGGTTTGCCTGGGAGGGATGAACACATCCTGCCACAGCTCCTGCCCAGCGTGGAAAGCATTACAAACTTGTAATCCACTTGTCAGCTTGATGTCGGGAGCGTGCCTGCAAGATGTTGCCAACATCGTAGCGATCAGGAAGCGCCGTAGCGTTCCAGTTCGACACGCCATTCATTCCGCCTGGAGGGTCGTTCCTTATGCAGCCTCACCCAATGTATCCGTTTACGCCCTTTATCGCCGTGCCGGATTTGCCGCGCCGCCGGTTTGTTCAGGGCCTGGCAGCAGGTGGGCTGCTGTTGGGGCTGGGCCCGATGATCAACTCCGCCTGGGCGCGAGGTGCCAATACCACAACGGGTTATGCGCCCGTGCTCGAAGGCACCGAGTTCGATTTGACGATCGCCGAAACGCCAGTGAATTTTACCGGTTCGCCGCGCATGGCCACGACCATCAACGGCTCGATTCCTGGCCCGACCCTACGCTGGCGGGAGGGCGACACCGTCACCATACGTGTCACCAACCGGCTTGCGGTGGATAGTTCCATCCACTGGCACGGCATTCTTTTGCCCTTTGAGATGGATGGAGTGCCCGGCATCAGCTTCAAGGGTATCCCACCCGGGGAAACGTTCACCTATCGATTCAAGGTGACGCAAACGGGCACGTACTGGTATCACTCGCACTCGGGGATGCAGGAGCAGACTGGTATGTACGGGGCCATCATTATTGATTCGGCGGCTGGGCGCTCAACCCAGGCGGACCGTGATTATGTTGTGCAGTTTTCGGACTGGACTGACGAAGACCCCATGCGCGTCTTATCCCAGCTCAAGATGCAGAGTGACTATTACAACTACAACCAGCCCACGGCGGTTGATTTCTTTAAGGACGTCTCACGCAACGGGTTCAAGGCCGCACTCGACAAACGCAAGATGTGGAACGAGATGCGGATGAATCCGACCGATCTGGCGGATATCTCGGCGGCAACCTACACCTACCTCATGAATGGCTCCACCCCGGCGGCTAACTGGACCGGGCTGTTTCGTCCGGGTGAAAAAGTGCGCTTGCGCTTGATCAATTCGGGTGCGATGACGTTTTTCGACGTGCGTATTCCAGGTTTGAAAATGACCGTGGTGCAAACCGACGGCCAGGATGTGGAGCCCGTGACAGTTGACGAAATCCGCATTGGTGTGGCCGAAACCTACGACGTCATTGTCACGCCCGGTGATGACACCTACACGATTTTTGCGCAGTCGATGGATCGCACCGGCTATGCGCGGGGCACGCTGGCCACCCGCGCGGGATTGATGGCTGCGGTACCTGAATTGGACAAGCCTGAACCGCTGGGCATGGGCGACATGATGGGTGCCATGGGGGGCGGGGACATGGCCGGCATGGATCACGGCAGTGGCGGTGGCAAGGGGAAAATGGCCGGCAAGAGTGGCATGGGCGGCATGAACCATGGCGGCATGGCCCTGGACCATAGCATGCATGCCCAGCAAGCCGGCATGGCGCTGGGCGATCCGTTGGCCAAACCGAGCACCACGGCACGCCACGCCAACACCGAATATGGCGCCAGCACAGACATGCGCGTGGATATGGCGCGAACCAATCTGGACGACCCGGGTATTGGGTTGCGCAACAATGGCCGTCGCGTGCTGACCTATGCCGATCTCCATACGATAGGCGGGCCACTTGACCCGCGGGGCCCGGGTCGCGAGATCGAACTACACCTGACCGGCAACATGGAGCGTTACACCTGGTCGCTCGATGGGCTGGAGTTCGGCAAATCCACGCCCGTACACTTTAAATATGGCGAACGGGTGCGCGTCATTCTCCACAACGACACCATGATGACTCACCCCATGCACATGCATGGCATGTGGAGCGAACTGGAATCGGATGGCGGGGGCTTTCAGGTGCGTAAACATACGATCAGCGTGCAACCCGCGCAGCGCATCAGCTTTCTGGTCAACGCCGATGCCCTTGGTCGTTGGGCTTGGCACTGCCACCTGCTGTTGCATATGGATGCGGGCATGTTCCGCGAAGTGGTGGTGGCGTGAGTACCGGTGGAAGCGAGGGAGACAGGAATATGAAAAACCAACGAATGAGTATGCTGGCCATCGCGATAACGGCGCTGGGTGTATCGCCCGTCTGGGGGCAAACCCCTGACGACGCCGAGATGATGGATCACGCGCTGCATCAAGGCGCCATGCCCCCCGCCACAGTCAAACCCAATGCGGATCAGGATGCGATGCCCGCAAGGGATAACAGCAAGATGGACCACGGCAGCATGGATCACGGCGCGATGCCAGGCATGAAGCCTGAACCATCCGATGTCGCTGGCACGATGCCTGACATGAATCATGACAATCAGGCGGCTGCGCAGCAGGACATGAGTGGAATGGATCACGGCGACATGCAAATGCAAGGCGGATCCGCCCCGGCCAATGCGCGCGACCCACATGCCTACTCGGGCGGCTATACGCTCGAGTCAGGTCCGTACGCACGTACCGGGCCACGAGAACTGCGCATGGCCGACGAACACAATTTTGGTGCGCTGCGCGTCGACCGGCTGGAGCGCGGATATACCAGCGATGGCAACGCCACGGCTTACGACGCGCAGGCCTGGTTTGGCCGGGATTACAACCGCCTGGTCATCAAGGCCGAGGGCGCCGTCGCCCAGGGCAAATTGCAGGAAGCCCGGACAGAACTGCTGTGGGGACATGCCATCGCCACCTTCTGGGATACGCAGCTGGGCGCGCGCTACGACAGCGGCGTGGGACCGGACCGCGGGTGGCTGGCATTCGGCGTTCAGGGCCTCGCACCTTACTGGTTCGAAGTCGACGCGTCCGCCTACGTGGGCAACAACGGCAGAACCGCGTTGCGCCTTGGCGCTGCGTACGAACTGCTGCTCACGCAGAAACTCATTCTGCAACCGCGTATTGAAGTCAATCTGTACGGTAAAAGCGACGCAGCGCGGGATATCGGCAGCGGCCTTTCCGACGGCGCGGCCGGATTGCGTCTGCGCTATGAATTCACGCGCCAGTTCGCGCCCTATGTCGGCATGGAACGGGTGAGCAAGTTTGGCCAGACGGCCGACCTGGCCCGCACCGCAAACGAAATAACCAACGAAACCCGCTGGATTGCCGGCGTGCGTTTCTGGTTCTGATGGTCCCCCGGGCGCGTGGTGCAACGGCTTTCGAATCACTCTACCCAAAGGAGTTGTTTTTATGAAAAAAATGCTTTCGATTCTGATGCTTGGCGCACTGCCGGCGATTGCACTGGCGGCAGGGGATCACGCTGGCGGCCACGGCATGCAAGGCCACGACATGTCGGACATGAACAAGGACGCGCATGCATCCATGGCGGGCAAGGCTGGCGACCCGTCCAGGGTGAGCCGCACCATCGAAGTCACGATGGACGACTCCATGCGGTACACGCCGGACAAGATCGACGTCAAGGCCGGGGAGACTATCCAGTTCTTCGTCAGGAACACCGGCAAGATCCAGCACGAAATGGTGATCGGTTCCATGGATGAACTCAGGGAACACGCCGAAATGATGCGCAACATGCCCGGCATGCAGCATGCCGAGTCGAACATGATCACGCTGAAACTGGGGCAGCGTGGCGACATCGTCTGGCAGTTCGACAAGGCCGGAGCCGTTGACTTCGCCTGCTTGCTGCCCAGCCATATGAAAGCCGGCATGGTGGGACGCACCGTCGTGAATAATCCATAAAGCTACGTGGATGACGTAGTTGTCATCTACCTGTCAGCTTGTCGTGGGGTAACGCCGCCCATACTGGATTCAGCTTGAAGCAAGGGGCTTGTGTGAAGACCGCAATCCTCTCGCGAACAAAGAGGGCATCCCCCAAACATACGCCCGTTACTGAAAGAAAGCTCCTGAAAGGAAACCCCATGAAACGCAGCCTCTCAACCCTTTTCGCCACCCTCTTTTTGACCCTGCCAGCCTGGGGCGGAGTGGCGCATGCCAGCCATGACCATGCGACGGATCATGCGGCCATGGTCAAGACGTTATCTGAAGGTCAGGTGAAGAAAATTGACAAGGCTCAGGGCAGGCTAACCATCCGCCACGGCCCCCTGGGAAACCTCGATATGCCTGCTATGACTATGGTATTCCGCGTCCAGGATGCCAGTTGGCTCAATCAGGTTAAGCCAGACGACCGCATCAGATTTCTGGCCGAAGAAGTCAATGGCGTCCTCACCGTGACCACGCTCGAACTGGTCAAAGCGTAAGTCTCATTTTTCCCACGTAAAGGAGTTAACCATGAAACGCCACGCACTATTTGCCACCCTGATGCTTACCACTCTGGCCATACAGCCTGTTCTCGCGGAGGACGCGCACCACCCCGATCAAAAGGCCGGTGCAGTTGCGCCTGCCGCCGATCAGACGATCCAGAAAATGCAGGCCAATACCAAACGCATGCAAAGTCAGTTGGAGCAGATGGCCAAGTCCAACGACCCTAAGCAACGCCAGAAACTGATGCAGGAGCACATGCAAACCATGCAGGAAAACATGATGGCGGGGAAAAGCATGATGGGCGGCATGATGGATTGTCCAATGATGAAAGACGGAATGATGGGCGGCAGCATGGGCATGATGGGGGGCAAAGGCGGCATGGCAGGGCAGGATGACATGATGACCGGGCGCATGGAGATGATGGAAAAACGTATGGACATGATGCAGAAAAACATGGGCATGCCTCAGAGCAGCCCGGAAAAACCGGCCAAGTGATGGCCGTCACAACGGAAATATCTGTTGTGTTCACTTAACATAAGACGATTCTGGGTGTCTCTGGCGCTGACGTTGCCTATTTTGGCGTTGTCAGCCGGCCTGTAGGACATGCTCGGCTTGGGCGTGCCGGTTAGCTTTCGCGGCGACCACCTTGTGCTATTCGGTTTCTCCAGCATCGTCTTTTTCTATGGTTGCTGGCCGTTCCTGAAGGGGCTCGTCGAAGAACTCCGGAAACGCCAGCCGGGCATGATGACGCTAATCACGGTGGCGATCAGCGCGGCGTACTTCTATTCCAGCGCAGTGACCTTCGGCTTGCCGGCATGGGCTTCTACTGGGAACGGGCCACCCTGATCGACATCATGCTGCTCGGCCACTGGATCGAGATGAAGTCGGTGATGGGCGCCTCGGGCGCGCTGGAGGCTTTGGTAAGGCTGTTGCCTGCCGAGGCGCACCGCCTGTCGCCCGACGGCGCAACCGAGGACGTGCCGGTGAGAGACTAGCAAACCGGCGACCGGGTGCTTGGTCAAACCGGGCGAACGGGTGCCCGCAGACGGGGTGATTATTGCCGGCCAGACCAGCCTGGACGAATCAATGCTCACCGGCAAGTCCAAGCCGGTGGAAAAAGACGAAGGCGCGGAGGTAATCGGCGGTTCGGTTAACGGCGAGGGTGCCGTCACTCTGGAGATACGCAAGACTGGCGGCGAGACCTATCTGGCTCAGGTGATGGACATGGTGCGGCGCGCCCAGGAATCCCGCTCCCGCACCCAGGATCTGGCCAACCGGGCGGCAGTATGGCTGATGGCTCACCGCGATTGCCCTGGGCGGGGGCTCGCTGACTTTCATCGTCTGGCTCGGGCTGGGGCGCGATCTGGAGTTCGCCATCGAACGGGCGGTGACGGTGATGGTGATCGCCTGTCCGCACGCACTGGGGCTGGCGGTACCGCTGGTAATGGCAGTAAGCACCAATCTGTCGGCGAGCCACGGCTTGCTGATCCGTGACCGGGCCGCCTTCGAGCGGGCAAGGAATCTACAGGCGGTCGTGTTCGACAAGACCGGAACCCTTACCGAAGGGCGTTTCGGGGTTTCCGACAGCATCACGCTCGGCGATCTGGATGAATCCGCCTGCCTGCGCTTGGCGGCGGCCCTGGAAAGTCAGTCCGAACATCCCATCGCCAAGGGCATCCTGCGTGCCGCCGAAGCGCGCGGCATTTCCCTTCCGGCCGTATCCGAATTCCGCAACCTCACCGGCCGCGGTGCCGAGGCGAAGGTGGAAGGGCATGACGTCAAGGCGGTCAGCCCCGGGTATCTGCACGCCGAAGGGCTGTCGGCAAACGATCCGCGCCTGGAAAAGCTGGCCGGACAGGGCAAAACCCTGGTGTTTCTGCTGGTGGACGGCGCGCTCGCCGCTGCCTTTGGCTTGGCCGACGTCGTGCTGGTGCGAAGCGACCCGCGCGATGTGGCCGCCATCCTGGGCCTGGCCCGCGCCACCTACCGCAAGATGGTGCAAAACCTGCTCTGGGCCACCGGCTACAATGCCTTCGCCATTCCGCTCGCCGCCGGCGTCGCTGCACCCATGGGGTTGTTGCTCACGCCTGCCATGGGTGCCGTGCTGATGTCGTTGAGTACGGTGATTGTGGCTATCAACGCCCGGCTGCTGGACAGAACAGGGGTGGCCGTTGCGTCGAACGTCGCCTAGGCAAGCCCAACAGAGTCATAGCATTGCAAACGGGAGCAACCCAAGGCTTACAGAAGCCAGTCGAATATGCCCCGGCCGATTACGCTGAAACTTACTGTGCCTTCGTAAAGGCTTAAATCTATTGAACGGGCCATACGGGTCGGAAACCTCCAAACACTTCCAACCCCTGAATGGCTGTCCCCAATCTTGAACCGTCATTCGCAGCAGGGTACCTTAGTAAGCGCTCAGGTCGATAACCCGCTACCCACCTCGGGTTTTTAAATGGCGGCTCAATACCTGATTGACGACCATCCAATCTTAGAAAGCCGTGTGGCTCATATGGGTCGAAAATACTCATTCAGGCCCGCTAAAAAGTGCTGATGCCCGCCCTGCTCAATGCGCCCGGTTTTTAACCCCGACGCCAAAAAACTCGCGCTTCAGGAAATCCTCGAGTTCAGCCGTGTCTTCTTCGCGTGCAGATAGCACAACGACCTGTCCAAGCCGTTGCGATTCCCAGTTGAAATCGCCCTTGAAGTAACCGCGTATCAGGCCAATCATCCGGCGGATGATGGCCAGCTGGATATCCCCGTCCGGACCGGCGCTAACGCTGATGGTTTCGCGTTGCGGATTGCTGGCGATCGTGGTCCAGGAGCGGAAGGAAAAGCGTGCGGTGCGCGGCTGAATATCGAGGATCTGGAAAATGCCGTTGGTACCCGCGGGTTGCAGGTTGCGGCGGATGTTGGCCATGCGAATTTCATCTGCGCTGGCTTGCCGGGCACTGCTGCCCGCATCTGTTTCCTCGGCTTGGCGACGCGCTCTTTGCGCGTTGATGTAAGACATCATGTCGGTCGGCGCGGACTCGACCGGGCGGTCCAGATCGAGCGGCAACGCGGGCCTGGAAACGGGTTCGGGCGGCGCGGGAGGCGCGGGTTCCGGCTGCGGCGGTTTGGGGCTGGGCGGCGTGAGTCGGGGGGCGCGCAGTTTTGGCCGGGGCTTGGCCTGCGGTTGCGGTTTCACGGCGGCGATCGGTGCCGCTTTGGGTGCCTCCTGGGCGTCAACCAGTTCGACCAGTCGCGCGTCGATGGCAGCAGGCGGCGGGGCAATCGGGGGCGACTTCATATAGAAACCCACCCCCCACAGCAGCGCCAGCCACAGCAGCGCCGCCAGGGGAACAGGCCACCAAAATGATGGCTCTTTCGTCATCATTCCGGGCATGTTCCCCGCAACATCATTGATGTTTGACAGCGATCAAAAAATGCAGGGCGCCCGCCTCGCGCGCCCGCAGCATGGCCTGGACCACCAGCCCCTGCGGCGCATCGTTGTCGGCAGACACGACCACGTTCTGCCCGGCGTCGCGGACCAGCGGCTTGAGCGTGGCGGCGAGCGTGTCGAGCGTGACAGGCGTCTGGTTGACGAGGATGCGGCCCTCGCCGGTGAGTGTCAGCGTCAGCGGCTGATCGAGCTTGAGTTTTTCGGCCTTGCCTTGCGGCAGGTTGACCTTGATCGAATCCAGGTTCTGCATCGACAGCGATGCCAGCATGAAGGTGGCAAGCAGAAAGAACATGACGTCGATCATCGGGATGATCTCGATCCGCCCCTTGCGGTAGGTGCGCAGCTTACGGCGCTTCATGTGTGCGGCCTTCCTGGTCGAGGCGGATATGGTCGATCAGGCGCGTGCCGAGGCGCTCCATTTCGTCCATCGTCTGCGACTGCAGGCGCGAAAAATAATTGAAACCGAACAGCGCGATCAAGGCGATCAACAGCCCCATCACCGTGGCAATCAAGGCCTGCGCCACGCCGCCGGTCACCCCGGTAGGGTTGACCACGCCGCTGCTGCCGATGATCTGGAAGGCGTCCATCATGCCGAGCACGGTGCCGACCAGGCCCAGCAGGGGCGCGGCGGTGACGATGGTCTCCAGCACCCACAGCCGGCGGGCCAGCGAGGCCTCGATCAACTGCGCTTCGTCGGCCGCGCGCGACTCGGTCCACCACGCGGGGTGATTGCGGTTGGAAATCACCACCTCGAAAAACCGCTTGAAGTAGTGGCTGCGGCTCAGCCCGGAGAGGATCTTTTCCAGATCAGCCCAGGCAAAGCCATAAGTTTCGACCAGGTTCAGCACGTCGCTGGAAAGGCGCGCATAGCGCCAATACACCACCGCTTTTTCCAGCATGATGGCCAGCGCAATGACGGCCAGCACGGACAGGGGCAGGACGATGAATCCGCCCGACTTCAATGCCACCCAGCTTTCGTTCAACTCTTGCATATTGGATTCCCGGGTAAACGGCTACGACACGATGGATGCGCGCGAGCATTGAGACTATCGAAATGGCTCAAGGTTCGCGCGTTCAATTTGTGGAAGTGTGGGCGCGACTGATTGCCGCACAAGAATAAGAACAGCGCGCAACGCTGCGCGGTGCCGCGACTGAAACCGGGCAGCCTGCGCCCGCATCGAGCGCAGGCTCAGCCGAAGGTCAACCCCATCGACTCGCGCACGTCGCGCATGGTGTCGCGCGCCAGCTCCTGCGCCTTTTCGCTGCCGTCGGCGAGGATGTTGCGCACCTGATCCGGGTTTTCTTCGTAAAACCGCGCGCGTTCGCGAATCGGTGCAAGTTCGGCCAGCACGGCGTCGATCACCGGCTGCTTGCACTCCAGACAGCCGATGCCGGCGCTGATGCAGCCGGCGGTGGCCCATTGCCGCACGCTATCGTCGGAATACACCAGGTGAAACTGCCACACCGGACAGTTGGCCGGGTTGCCCGGATCGGTGCGGCGCACGCGCGCGGGGTCGGTCGGCATGGTGCGGATTTTCTTCGTCACCATGTCGGGGTCTTCGCGCAGGGCGATCGTGTTGCCGTAGGACTTGGACATTTTCTGGCCGTCGAGTCCGGGCATTTTCGAGGCGACGGTGAGCAGGGCTTCGGGCTCGGCGAGAATCATCTTGCCGGACCCTTCGAGGTAGCCGAACAGGCGCTCGCGATCATTCATCGACAGGTTCTGCGCGTCGTTCAACAGCGCCTGGGCGGATTCCAGCGCCTCGTCGTCGCCCTTTTCCTGATAGGCGGTGCGGCATTCCTCGTACAACCGGGCTTTTTTCGAGCCAAGCTTTTTGACCGCGGCCCGCGCCTTGTCCTCGAACCCCGGCTCGCGGCCATACATGTGATTGAAGCGCCGGGCCAGCTCACGGGTGAATTCGATGTGTGGAATCTGGTCCTCGCCAACCGGCACCAGGTTGGCGCGGTAGATCAGGATGTCGGAGCTCATCAGCAGCGGATAGCCGAGGAAGCCGTAAGTCGAAAGATCTTTGCTGGTCAGCTTTTCCTGCTGGTCCTTGTAAGTCGGCACGCGTTCCAGCCAGCCGAGCGGCGTAATCATCGACAGCAGCAGATGCAGTTCGGCGTGCTCGATCACCCGCGATTGCACGAACAGGGTGGCCTGCGCCGGATCGACGCCGGCGGCCAGCCAGTCGACCACCATGTCGCGCGCATCTTCCTCGATCGCCTGCGGGCTGTCGTAATGCGTGGTCAGCGCATGCCAGTCGGCGATGAAAAACAGGCACTGGTATTCGTTTTGCAGGTGCAGCCAGTTTTTGAGCACACCGTGGTAGTGGCCAAGATGCAGGCGTCCGGTTGGACGCATGCCGGAAAGTACGCGGTCGGAATACATGGTGGGTGAGCGGTGAGCTGTAAGGAGTAGGCGGAAAAGGTCAGGACAGTACGACCTGGATCAGGCCGAGCAGTTGCGGGGCATCGAGGCCGGTCACCAGCGCGGTAAAGCCGATGAACAAGCTGATCAGCGGCCACATGATGATGCCCAGGATGCCGCTGAACATCAGTCCGAGCAGGATGAAAAAACCGTAGGGTTCGATCCTCGAGAAGCTGATCGCCTGCTTCATCGGCAGCAGGCTGACCGCGATGCGGCCGCCGTCGAGCGGTGGCAGCGGGATGAGATTGAGCACCATCAGGATCACGTTGATGAACACGCCAGCTGCGCCCATCAGCATCAGCGGCGTGCTGAAACTGTTGGCGAGCGCATGGCCCAGCTGGATCATCAAGGCCCAGAACACGGCCATGACGAAGTTCATGCCGGGTCCGGCAGCCGCGACCCACAGCATGTCCTGCTTGGGGCGGCGCAACTGCGCGAAGTTGACCGGCACCGGCTTGGCCCAGCCGAACAGGATGGCCCCGCCACCCAGCAATTTGCTGGTGAGCAGAATCACCAGCGGCACCAGAATGGTTCCGACCGGGTCGATATGCTTGAGCGGGTTGACGGTGATGCGCCCCTGCATAGCGGCGGTCATGTCGCCAAAAAAGCGCGCGACATAGCCGTGAGCGGCTTCATGCAGGGTGATGGCAAAAATCACCGGCAACGCAAACACGGCAACTTTCTGGATCAGGGTCAGTTCCAGCATGGATTCCGATCAGTCCTCGGCATCCGTGACTTCGC
Source organism: Hydrogenophilales bacterium 16-61-112 (assembly GCA_002257045.1). Lineage (GTDB taxonomy): Bacteria > Pseudomonadota > Gammaproteobacteria > Burkholderiales > Thiobacillaceae > Thiobacillus. Next base: position 16,561 of record NCHD01000033.1, read on the forward strand.
CTTTGCCGTAGCGCAACACGACCGGCGTGTCGGTGGTGAGGTCGATCACGGTCGTGGGCGTAAGGCCACAGGCACCGCCGTCGATCACCAGGTCGATCAGGTGTTCGAGGCGCTCGCGGATTTCCCACGGTTCGGTCAGCGGCACGTCTTCACCCATCAGCAGCAAGGTGGATGACAGGATCGGCTCGCCCAGCTCGGCCAGCAGCGCCTGCACGATGGGGTGATCCGGTACGCGCAGGCCGATGGTGTCGTGCTTTTTGTGCAGCAGCCGTTTCGGCACTTCGCGGGTGCCGCGCAAAATGAAGGTGTAGGCGCCCGGGGTGCGGGCTTTCAGATAGCGAAACTGGGCATTGTCGACCTGGGCATAGCGCCCCAGCTCGGACAGGTCGCGGCAAATCAGCGTGAGATCGTGGCCGGTGTCCAGGCCGCGCACCGACAGCAACCGCATCGCCGACTCCTTGTCGCCGATATGGCAACCCAGCGCATAACAGGAATCCGTGGGATAGACGATGACGCCCCCGCGCTTGAGGATGTCGACGGCAGGCAGCCGATATCGATGCCTTCGCCCGGCGCATGAAAGTCTGCGCCGCGTGACGCCTTGAAGCCAAACGCTCGCGCCAGTTCGGCAAACTTTCCGTATTCGGATGGATGATGACTACCGGTGATCACTTCGATGCCTTCACCGCCGAGGGCGCGGAAGGCATCCAGAAACAGGTGTAGCTGACGGGCATTGAAGGCATAGCGGCCGGGGTGGGCGACCACCGCCATGCCGCCGCTCGCGCGGATCCAGCCAACAGCGTTTTCCAGCGTGGTCCACTCGTGTTCGACATAGCCGGGATGGCCGCTGGTGAGATACCGCTTGAACGCGCTGCGGATGTCGGGCACATGCCCCTGCGCCACCAGCCAGCGCGCAAAATGCGTGCGCCCCACCATCTGCTTGTTGGTGGCGTAGTCATAGGCGCCTTCGTACGCACCCGTGATTCCCGCACGCGCCAGATCGTCGCCCATGCGCTGCGCACGTTCGATGCGCCCGAGACGAATCGTGTGCAGACCGTCAGCCAGCGCCGCAAAAGCGGGATCGATGCGCAGGCCGACGATATGCACGGTCTGGCCGCCCCAGGTGACGGAAATTTCCACCCCGTTGATCAGCGTCATCCCGGCTGCGTCCGCCGCCACCTGCGCGGCGGCCAGTCCCGACACATCGTCGTGATCGGTCAGCGCAAGCGCATGCACGCCGTTGGCGGCTGCACGCGCGACGACATCGGCGGGCGGCAGTACGCCATCGGATACATTGGAGTGGCAGTGCAGATCGATATTGAGCATCGATGATCAGGTTCGGACAACCCGTGCCTAAAGCACTTGGTCAAGAGGGAGAATCATAGCAAAATAAGCGCCCACCCGAATTGAGCTGCATGGACCATCCGGCCGACCCTGATCAGAACCAACCGCAATAATGAAAAAAATACTGTTCGATCTATTCCCCGTCATCATCTTTTTCGTCGCCTACAAAATAGGCGACGCCAATGCCGAAGCCTCTCGCGCCTTGATGACATCGCTCGGCCTCACCATGAGCGCAACTGAAAAACCCGGCATTTATCTGGCCACCCTGGTCGCCATCATCGCCAGTATCGGCCAGATCGGCTGGGTCAAACTGCGCGGTCACGCGGTCGAAACCATGATGTGGGTCAGCCTGGGTATCATTGTCGTATTCGGCGGCGCCACTCTCTGGCTGCACGACGAAAGCTTCATCAAGTGGAAGCCGACCGTGCTGTACTGGCTGTTTGGCGCGATCATCCTGGGCTCGATGCTGTTCGGGCGCAATGTGATCAAAAGCCTGATGGGGTCGCAAATGGAACTTCCTGACCCCGCATGGAGTCGACTCAACCTCAGCTGGGGTGGATTTTTTATTTTCATGGGGCTTGCAAACCTGTTTGTCGCCTTCAACTTCAGCACCGACGACTGGGTCAACTTCAAACTGTTTGGCAGCATGGGCTTGATGTTGCTCTTCGTGATCGGTCAAAGTCTGATGCTGAACAAATATCTGGATGTAGCCGACCAGGACCAGGCCAAGTCAAACAAGGAAGAAAACGAATAATGCTTTATGTCATCGTCGGACAAGATGTAGCCGACAGTTTGAACCAGCGGCTCGCCGCACGCCCCGCTCACTTCGAACGCTTGCAGGCACTGCAGCAGGCAGGTCGCCTGCTGCTGGCAGGCCCCTTTCCTGCGCTCGATAGCAACGACCCCGGGCCTGCAGGCTTTACCGGCAGCCTTATCGTCGCCGAGTTCGACGACCTGGCGACGGCTCAGGCTTGGGCGGATGCCGACCCCTACGTTGACGCTGGCGTCTACGCCAGTGTCAACGTCAAACCGTTCAAGAAGGTCCTGCCCGCATGAGCACCGAAGATTTGATCCGCCAACGCCTCGACGCGCTGGAACCCGAGACCTTTACCCTTGAAGACGAAAGCGCCCAGCATCGCGGACACGCAGGCGCCGCCTCGGGTGGCGGGCATTTCCGACTCACAATAGTGTCACCAAAGTTTCGTAATCTCTCGACCCTTGCCCGTCATCGGCTGGTCTACGAATCCATGGGCGAACTGATGCAGCGCGAAATCCACGCGCTTTCGATCACGGCCTTAACCCCGGAAGAACTCTGAAAGGAAACCTGATGCGTATTGCTCCCCTTACTGCCCTGATCCTGCTGTCGCTGTCCCCGCTCGCGCAGGCGCAAACGCCTGATGCAAAACCCGCAGCAACCGCTGCCAGCAAGCCGCTGGCCGTTGTCAACGGCAAGGCCATCCCGGCGCTGTATGGCGATCTGGTCAAAAACCAGATGGCCCAAGGCCAGCCCGATTCGCCGCAACTGGATGCCCGCGTGCGCGACTCGCTCATCAATCTGGAACTGCTGTCCAATGCGGCCACCCAGAAAAGCCTGGATAAGGATCCTCGTGTAGCCGCCACGCTGAGCATTGGCCGCATGGACCAGTTGGCCAAAGCTTATCTGGAAGACTACGTCAAGGCGCATCCCATCACCGATGCCGAGATCAAATCCACCTATGACAAGGTCAAAGCCGAGGCGGTCGAACCGGAGTATCTGGCCCACCACATTCTGGTGCCCACCGAAGCCGAGGCCATAAAACTGATTGCCAGCCTCAACGGCAAAAAAGCCAAGTTCGACGACCTGGCAAAAAAATACTCGAAGGATCCCGGCTCGGCCAAGAACGGTGGCGCACTGGACTGGTCAGACCGCCGTGCCTATGTGCCCGAGTTTTCCAAAGCACTGGCTGAACTGAAAAAAGGCCAAACCACGCAGACCCCGGTCAAGACCCAATTCGGCTATCACATCATCCGGCTCGACGATACGCGCAAGCCGCAGGTTCCAGCGCTTGAAACCGTGCGTGGCCAGATCACCCAGCAATTGCAGCAGCAACGCGTGCGTCAGGCCATCGAGGCTGTTCGTGCCGGCGCAAAAATCGAATAATCACACGTAAAATCAAGCGGGGCGTCGCCCCGCCAAACTCAGACAGGGAGCCATCATGGCCGGAAAAGAATATAACCACCTGCAAGACGTTTTTCTCAACACGCTGCGCAAGGAGCGCATCCCTGTGTCCGTTTTTCTTGTCAACGGCATCAAACTGATGGGGCGAATCGAGTCATTCGACCAGTTCGTGGTGCTGCTGAAAGGCAACGACCAGGCTGCTCAGATGATTTTCAAGCACGCCATCTCCACCATATCGCCATCGCGCGAAGTGGTGTTACCGCAGCGCGACGCCGAGGCTTAAGCCCCCCCCGCTATTCGACATGGGCGGCCAGGAGACTGGCCGCCGTTTTTGCGTCCACCAGAACGACCGCCCCGCCCCGATACATCTGTTTGTAGCGGGCCTTTATTGCGCCCAGTCGTTGCGCGTCCTTGAGATAAACCACGACATACGCATTCGGATGCGTTGCCAGCCAGGGTGAAAGCGCATCGCCACGCAGTTCGACCAGCGGTTCGGTCAGGCGCCCCAGAAATTGATACTGCGCGTGGTATCTCGCGGCATTCGCCACGGTCACTCCTTCGTTTTGCACCTGCTTGACCGCCAGCGCCATGGACTTGACATCGTACAAGGGCTCGATCGAGCGCATGGCAGCAAACTGCACCAGGATCAGCATGCCAACGCCGAGCACGGCCAGATTAAGCGTCGGCGATATGCCGCGCCGACCGCCTTGCCACACGACCAGTGCCAGCACCACCAGCACTGCGCCTGGCCACATCGGCGGCAATGCCGCAACCTGATCGCGCAGCGAAGCAATCTGCCCGCCGGCTGCGAGCATCAATGCAACTCCCAGCGCTGCCGCCAGCAAGGCAGGCAAACCGGCGCGCGAATCCGGACGATGGCCGAGCATGCGTGCAGTCAGGAGCGCAAACGCAGGAAACAACGGCACCAGATAATGAGGCTGTTTTCCGCTGATGAAGGAAAACGCAATGAAGACCGGCAACATCCAGGCAAGGCAAAAACGCGTGCCGCGATCCAGCCCTTCGCGCCGGTACCGCGCCAACGCGCGCCACCAACCTGGCCAGACAAACCAGGGAAACAACATGAGTGGCAGCAGCGGCACATACCACCAGACGGGACGCCGGTGCGCAAAAGACTCCACCATGCGATTGGCAGTCTGCCCCCAGAAAATTGCGTTGCGATACGCTTCGCCGCCCGCCATCCCGGCAGGAATGGCCCAGGCCAGCGCAACAATGGCCCCCAGCAGGATCGCCGCCACCACGCCGCCGAACCAGCGCCCCCATTTGAGTCCGGGGTTCCACCAGGGCGCCAGCACGGTAATCGGCAGCAGATTAAGCAAAATGACCGGTCCCTTGGTTAACACACCCATGCCGATAGCGATCCCCAGCAAAACGAAACCGCGTCGCTTGCCGTCGGCGGCAGCCAATATGCCATGCATACCGAGCAGCACCCAGAACGCCAGCATCACGTCAAACATGACCGTGGTGGAAAAGAATATCCACAACAGGGCGCTCACCAGCACCAACGATGCCTGTCCACCCAAGCCGGGCTGCGTCGGCCACAAGCGGCGCGCCAGCAGATAGGTCAGGACCAGGGACGCAGCAGAAAAAAGCGGCAACACCAGACGCGGCCACCAGTCATTGACGCCGAACGCTGACCAGCCAGCATGAATCATCCAGAACATGAACGGCGGCTTGTGGCTATAGGGTTCACCATTTTTGTAGGGAACCAAAAAGTCGGCGCGCAGCCACATTTCCCAGGCAGCACTGACATAGCGCGTCTCGTCGATAGGAGTCAGGGGCCGCGCCCATAACGCTACGGCGGTCAACGCCACTAAAAACAGCAGGCTGAGCAGGAGCAGGTTGCGACCGGAAGGTTCAGCGTGGCGTGGAAGAGTCATGAGGGGAAATAATGGGTTCGTCCAGCGCGGCATCCACCTGCGCGTCAAGGCTTTGACCATGCCGGAAGCGCCGATAGAGATAAGCGCCCAGCAGTCCGGATATCAAGAACAGGCCAATCGCCAGCGTCAGTTTCAGGGCCGGAGCGATATGCGCGCCACTGCCAACCAGAGAAAATACCAGCGTCTGCGGCAGATAGCCGAGCAAGGTTCCCGCAAAAAAACTGGCTGGCCGGATACTGGAAATGCCTGCCGCCAGATTGGTCAGCAGGTTGCTGCCCACCGGCAACAGGCGAATCAGCACCGTCATGGAAAACGGATGATCGTGAATGAAGCGGTCGAAGCGACCGGCACGTTCACCGAGCCGAGCCCGCAGCAATCCCTTGCCGAAAAAACGTGCGTAGAAGAAGCTCAGCAGGCATCCCAGCAAGGCTGCCAGGGCGCCGAGCAATGTACCCAGACTGACGCCGAAGGCATAGCCGCCGAGGAAGGCAATGATCTGGCGCGGCAGCCCAATGGCCGTGAACACCCCGCCCATCAGAAGGAACAGCAGCGCGCCGTTGACGCCATGGTCACGCACTCGCGAATCGATCCAGGCTTCGTTTACGCTGTTGCCGAGACCACTGGTCTTGAAAAGATAGCCCAGCAACGCCAGGCTCAATATCAGCGCCATGCCTTTGAAAATGACGCGTGACTTCATTTCAAAGGTCGGAGTCCGGCTCGATCTGCGGCAAGCGCACCCGCCGTTGCAGCCAGGCCACACCGAACAAATCGACGATCCCCACCCACAGACGATTGTGCACGCCATATTTAGACGTGCCTCGCTCGCGTGCGCGATGGTGAACCGGCACCGAGACCACCGCGCCGCCGTTGCGCATGACGAGCGCAGGTAAAAACCGGTGCAAGTGGTCGAAGTTGGGTAACTGCAAAAAGGTCTCGCGTGCAAACACCTTGAGGCCGCAACCGGTGTCCGGCGTGTTGTCTTTGAGCATGCGCGAACGCACGCCGTTGGCGATTTTTGATGACAGACGGCGCAGGAAAGTGTCGTTCCGCTTGGCGCGCCATCCCGCCAGCAATTCAAGATTGGCAGGCTGCGCGGAATTGGCCAGTTTGGCCAGCATGGCGGGTATATCGGCCGGATCATTCTGCCCGTCGCCATCGAGCGTTGCGATCCACTCGTATCGCGCAGCATTCACACCCGTCGTCACTGCACGACTCTGGCCACATGAAGCGAGATGACGAATCACCCGCAACATCGGGAATTCCGTCTTAAGCGCCGTCAATCGCGCTTGCGTGGCGTCGGTGCTGCCGTCGTTGATGTAGATGATTTCGAACTCGGTGTTGCCAGACAGCGCCGCTGCGATTTCACGCACCAGCGGCTCGACGTTGTCCTGTTCATTCTTGACGGGTACAACCACGGATAGCCTGCCGTGATAGGCATATTTAGGCATTGCTCGGTTCTTTGATGATGGGGTTTAGCCGGCCGGACTCACGTCAGGCATGCGACAGACAGAGAATACAGAAGAGGAATTAATTTTCACTTAAGACCCGACCCTGGAGGGAAACATGCGCTCAATTGCGCTCAATTTCGAATTATGCAGGCCAACACTTTAAAGGGGTTTCCCGGGTTGCGCACGCCCTGTTCTCCCGGGCTTCCCCGAAATGCCATTGTCCAGCGTGGCTCAGCATCAACGATGAGCTAAAATAAAGCGCAATGAAGCGGCCATCTTGCCGCAAGTGCAGCCCGGCATGTGTCACTCCTGCGGTGCAGGCGTCGTTTCTGGCGCCATGTCAGTTACTTGCCGCGTCGGCTCCCCCCCCCGTTTTGTCGCCCTGCAAGTCTGGCTCGGACACTATGTTTTCCACCTGGGGTTCAGCAGCAGGCTCGTCGAACAACTCGAGTTTCTGTCGCGGCGGATTGCCATCGTAAATCTCGTATTGCCGATGTTGCAGGTAGGACTCACGCGTGAAGGTATAAGGGTCGAGGTTTAGTGCCGCCTCGTCACGCAAACGCACAAGACGGTCATTGCGCGCGCGCAAGTCGATCACCCCCAATATGCTTAACGGGATGGCAACGGGTGAAGCCGCATAAAAGAGGGGATTGGTCAGCATGCCGAACACAATCCCGCCGGTGTCGCGCACGCTGCTGGGGCCGAGCAGTGGATAGACCATATACGCGCCATTGCCGGCTTGCCAGACTGCGAGCGTCTGGCCGAAGTCCTCATCGTGCTGTTCCAGTCCCATCGGCGTAGCAACGTCAAACACGCCCAGCACACCCACGGTACTATTGATGCCGAAGCGCGCGAGGTCGGAAAAGCCCTGCGCGAGTTTGCCCTGCAAAAAGCTGTTAAACACCGTATTCAGATACTGGATGTTGTCGTAAAAATGGCCGACCCCGGTACGCAGCCATTGTGGGAGATGATTTGTGTATGCACTGGAAACAGGCTCCAGTACTGCCCGATCAAGTCCATCATTGAAATCGTAAACCGGCCGGTTGATGACCTCGAGCGTATCGTCCGGATCACGTTGATCCTGCGGAATCGTCGCACACCCCCCGACGGACAGCCCGATGACCAGGCTTCCCAGCGTGAGCCAGTGCCTGCCACAGGCAGGCTGAGTGGCATGGATAGACGGCGCGGCTCCACGCGACATAAAAGCTCCTTCAGAAAGGTTTAATGCTGAACACAATGGAGGCTGCAGGTCAGCCAACAGTAGACGGAGACATGGCTTTGCCCCGCCTCATTTTAGCGACCAAACAGATATGAACTTGATCGCGACCGCAGACAATAGTGCAGGATTAAATGAAATACTGCACAAAAAGACCCTCTGAGTTCTGGCTTTGACGTAAAGGGGATTGTTTTCTGCCCAGCGCCCCGAAGATCGAGCAAGCTGCAGCAGGAAAACACAAGGGAAGCTATTGAGAACTCAATAGCATGCGTATCTGTGGCGGAGAGGGCGGGATTCGAACCCGCGTTAGGATATTATCCTAAACACGCTTTCCAGGCGTGCGACTTAAACCGCTCATCCACCTCTCCGGGAGCCGGGCATCATACCGGAACCCCTCACCCGCAGCAATCTGAACTTGCGCTTGATTGTGCCTGCCCCATACATAAAAAATTCTCCTCTACCCTCTTGAATCCTTGTCGACCACCCCCATTTGCTGGCCAGAATCAATTGGGAGTTCATATGCAGGACAACATCGAAAACAACGCAGAAGAAGCCGCAGCGCCGGCAGAGCACGTCAAGGAAACCATGCCCAGCCTGGAAGAGATGCTGAAAGCTTCGGAGCTCGTTGCGGCAGAACATCACGATGCCTGGCTGCGCGCCAAGGCAGAAACTGAAAATATGCGCCGACGCGCTGCTGACGATGTCGACAAGGCGCGCAAGTTCGCGGTAGAAAACTTCGCCAGCGAATTGATGGCAGTAAAAGATAGCCTGGAAGCCGCGCTCACGGTCGAATCCCCCAGCGTGGAGAACATGAAGGACGGCGTCGAACTGACGCTGAAACAACTGGTTGCGGCGTTCGCAAAATTCAGCCTGAACGAGATCAACCCCATGGGCGAGAAATTCGACCCGCACCAGCACCAGGCCATCCAGATGATCGAATCCGATCAGCCAGCCAATACGGTGGTCACGGTCCTGCAAAAAGGCTATCGCCTGCACGAGCGCACGCTGCGACCGGCCCTGGTCATGGTGTCAAAAAACAAAGATTGACCACCGGGATGCGCCGCAGCTATTGAAACCGGCACGGCGCTCCCCACATATCACCCCATTCAAACACTATTAGAAGGAACGCATCATGGGACGCATCATCGGTATTGACCTCGGCACCACCAACTCCTGCGTCGCCGTCATGGAAAACGGCACGCCTAAAGTCATCGAAAACGTGGAAGGCGCGCGCACCACGCCGTCCATCGTCGCGTACACCGAAGACGGCGATATCCTGGTTGGCGCACCGGCCAAGCGTCAGGCGGTCACCAATCCGAAGAACACGCTGTACGCAGTCAAGCGCCTGATCGGCCGCCGCTTCGAAGAGAAGGAAGTACAGAAGGACATCGGCCTGATGCCCTACAAGATCGTCAAGGCCGACAACGGCGACGCCTGGGTTGAAGTGCGCGGCCAAAAAATGGCGGCGCAACAGGTCTCGGCCGAAACCCTGCGCAAGATGAAGAAGACCGCCGAGGATTATCTGGGCGAAGAAGTCACCGAAGCCGTCATCACCGTGCCGGCTTACTTCAACGACAGCCAGCGTCAGGCCACCAAAGACGCCGGCCGCATCGCCGGCCTCGAAGTCAAGCGCATCATCAACGAGCCGACTGCGGCCGCGCTCGCTTTCGGCATGGACAAGAAGGAAGGCGACCGCAAGATTGCGGTGTATGACCTCGGCGGCGGCACTTTTGACATCTCGATCATCGAAATTGCCGAGATGGACGGTGAGCACCAGTTTGAAGTGCTGTCGACCAACGGCGACACCTTCCTCGGCGGCGAAGACTTCGACCAGCGCCTGATTGACTACATCGCTGACGAATTCAAGAAAGAACAGGGCGTCGATCTGAAGAAGGACGTGCTTGCGCTGCAGCGCCTGAAGGAAGCGGCAGAAAAGGCCAAGATCGAGCTGTCGTCCGCACAGCAGACCGAAGTCAACCTGCCCTACATCACCGCTGACGCCTCCGGTCCCAAGCACCTGGCCGTGAAAATCACCCGTGCCAAGTTCGAGAGCCTGGTCGAGGAACTGATCAAGCGCACCATCGACCCATGCAAGATGGCACTGAAAGATGCCGGCCTGACCACCTCGCAAATCGACGACGTGATTCTGGTCGGCGGCCAGACCCGCATGCCCAAAGTGATGGATGCGGTGAAGGAATTCTTCGGCAAGGAAGCGCGCCGCGACGTCAACCCGGATGAAGCCGTGGCGGTCGGCGCTGCGATTCAGGGTGGCGTGCTGCAGGGTGAGGTCAAGGATGTGCTGCTGCTCGACGTGACCCCGCTGTCGCTGGGTATCGAAACCCTGGGCGGCGTGATGACCAAGCTGATCCCGAAGAACACCACGATCCCGACCAAGGCGAGCCAGGTGTTCTCGACCGCTGACGACAACCAGAGCGCAGTGACCGTGCACGTGCTGCAAGGCGAACGTGAAGTCGCCTCGGGCAACAAGAGCCTGGGCCAGTTCAACCTGAGCGAAATTCCGCCTGCGCCGCGCGGCATGCCGCAGATCGAGGTCACTTTCGACATCGACGCCAACGGCATCCTGCACGTGTCGGCCAAAGACAAGGCCAGCGGCAAGGAAAACAAGATCAAGATCCAGGCGTCCTCAGGCTTAAGCGAAGAAGAAATCCAGCGCATGGTGAAAGACGCCGAAGCCAACGCCGCCGAAGACCACAAGGCAGTGGAACTGGCGACGGCACGCAATGCGGCCGACAGCATGATCCACTCGGTGAAGAAATCGCTCACCGAGCATGGCGACAAGGTGTCAGCCGATGAAAAATCCGCGATCGAAACAGCTTTGCAAGAGTGCGAAGACGCCGTGCGCGAAGGCGACAAGGACATCATCGAAGCCAAGACCAACGCGCTTGCCACCGCCAGCCACAAGCTTGCGGAGCAGATGTACAAGGACGAGCAGGCG
>NCHD01000034.1 GCA_002257045.1 Hydrogenophilales bacterium 16-61-112
CTTAGGAGAGAAGACCATGGCAAAGCAAATGATTGATACGCCCAATCTGGACCAACTCGAAAGCGGCCCGTGGCCCAGCTTCGTGACTGGCCTGAAGCGATTGGCAAAAGACAATGACATGATGGTTGACCTGATGGGTCAGCTGGAGACGTCATACCAAACCAAATTTGGTTACTGGAAGGGTGGCACGGTTGGTGTGTTTGGCTACGGTGGTGGCGTGATTCCCCGCTTCACTGAGTTGAAGGATGCTGATCACAAGCCATTGTTCCCTGAGGCTGCAGAATTCCACACCCTGCGCGTTCAGCCGCCTGCAGGCATGCATTACAGCTCAGATCTGCTTCGAAAAATGTGTGACGTCTGGTCGGCAACCGGTGGTTCGGGCTTGATCGCGTTCCATGGACAGTCTGGCGACATCATGTTCCAGGGCATCAAGACCGCCGATGTGCAAGGCGCTTTCGATGCATTCAATGAGATGGGTTTTGACTTGGGCGGTGCGGGGCCTGCGCTGCGCACATCGATGTCCTGCGTGGGTGCTTCGCGTTGCGAAATGTCCTGCTACGACGAGGCCAAAGCGCTGCGCACCGTGATTAACAACAACCTGGACGATATGCACCGTCCTTCGTTGCCCTACAAGTTCAAATTCAAGTTCTCGGGTTGCCCGAACGACTGTATGAACGCCATTCAACGTTCCGACATGGCGACCATCGGCACCTGGCGCGACAACATTCGCGTCAATGAGGCGCAGGTACAGGATTATTACAAGGCGCACGGCATGACCGATCTGGTCAACGACGTGGTCAGCAAGTGCCCGACCAAGGCAATCACCCTGGTTAAGGCAAGCGATGTTAAGGCTGCTGCAAACATGTCGGTTGCCAATCTTGGCGACGGCAATGCAATGTGCATCGACAATAAAAACTGTGTGCGCTGCATGCATTGCCTGAATGTTATCCCGGGTGGTCTGTTGCCTGGCGTTGATAAAGGCGTGTCGATCCTGGTTGGTGGCAAGGGCGTGCTGAAGATCGGCGCTTCGATGGGTACCGTGGTGATTCCGTTCATGAAGCTCGAGTCCGACGAAGACTTCGAAAAGCTGAACGAGCTGGCCCGTAACATTCTCGACTTCTTTGCTGAAAATGCGCTGGAGCACGAGCGTACCGGTGAAATGATTGAACGTATTGGTCTGACCAACTTCCTGGAAGGTCTGGATATCCCGGTTGACCCGAACATGATCAGCTCGCCGCGTTCCAACCCATACTTCCGCTCAGATGATTGGGACGAGCAGGTTGAAAAGTGGAACGAGTACAAGCAGTCTGCTGCTTAAGTATTACTTGTCGCGAGCCTTGTTTGTTCGGGGCTCGTGGTTCGAATCAGCTTCATGCATTAATTAAGTCGGAGAAATAAAATGGCAGAATTGCGTCCGCCTATCGAGTCCGGAGCACCGGATCCGATGCCCTATATGCACCCCGTGATGGTCAAAAATTATGGCAAATGGTCTTTCCATAGCCATCCTAAGCCGGGTGTTTTGTATCACCGCGCCGAGTCTGGCGACGAAGTGTGGACGGTCAAGGCCGGCACTGCTCGTCAGATGGATCACTACACGATTCGCGAACTGGCAGACATTGCAGACCAGTATGGTGATGGCTTCGTGCGGTTTACCGCTCGTTCCAACATCGAGTACATGGTTGCTGATGGAGCCAAGGTTGAGCCTCTGATCAAGGCGCTGAACGACAAGGGTTATCCAATTGGCGGAACCGCCAACTCGGTGTCCATGATTGCTCACACGCAGGGCTGGTTGCACTGTGACATTCCCGGCACCGATGCTTCTGGCGTAGTCAAGGCGCTGATGGACGAATTGTATGATGATTTTGTCAAGTGCGAGATGCCTAACCGCGTTAAGCTGTCAACCTCCTGCTGCGAAATTAACTGCGGTGGCCAGGCTGACATCGCTATCATCGTTCAGCACACTAAGCCGCCGAAGATCAACCACGATCTCGTTGCCAACGTATGTGAGCGTCCCTCCGTCGTTGCTCGCTGCCCGGTTGCAGCAATCCGTCCCGCGCTGGTGAATGGCAAGCCCTCACTGGAAGTGGATGAGAAGAAATGCATTTGCTGCGGAGCGTGTTTCCCGCCCTGCCCGCCGATGCAGATCAATGATCCCGAGCACTCCAAGATTGCGATCTGGGTGGGTGGCAAGAACTCCAATGCCCGCTCCAAGCCGACCTTCCACAAGCTGGTTGCGTCTGGCCTGCCGAACAATGCACCGCGTTGGCCGGAAGTGAACGAAGTGGTCAAAAAGATTCTTGCAACCTACAAGGAAGACGGCAAACCTTGGGAGCGCATGATTGACTGGATCGACCGGATTGGCTGGCCCGCATTCTTCGAAAAGACCGGCCTGCCCTTTACCAAATATCACATCGATAACTGGCGTGGTGGTCGAGCCAATCTGAATGCATCTGCGCACATCCGCTTCTAATCAAGCAGGCCTCTTCCGCTAAATACTGCGGGAGGGGTTTCCAAGTTGAGCATAGTTTTTTCGGAGTGGTTACATGCAATTCGGTATTCTTGTTAACGAAGGGCCTTACAGCCACCAAGCCAGCGATTCGGCCTACCTTTTTGCGCGCACCGCGCTCGAAAAGGGTTATAAAGTCCCGCGTATTTTTTTCTACCACGATGGCGTATACAACGCATCACGTCTGGCTACGCCGCCGCAGGATGATCGTAACGTAGGTGCTCGCTGGTCCAAGCTCGCTGCGGATTATGGTGTTGACCTGGTGGTGTGCGTTGCGGCCGCTCAGCGCCGTGGCATCACCGATGGTGTTCTGGGCGACAACTTCCGCATCTCGGGCTTGGGTCAGTTGGTCGAAATGGGTATTCAGTACGACCGTCTCGTGACGTTCGGTGATTAAGGAAATGCGAGATGAGTGATATGGATGAGATGGAAGACGGTTCTGGAATCGTCAAGAAGTTCATGTTTCTGAACCGCAAGGCGCCGCACGGAACAGTGTATGCGCTGGAAGGTCTGGAAGTCGTGCTGATTACGGCGGCTTTCGATCAGGACGTGAGCATGGTGTTTACCGACGACGGCGTGTATCAGTTGCTGAAGGGTATCGACACCAAGGGTATTGAGGTTAAGGACTTTTCCAAAACCTATCGCGCTCTGGATGGTTACGACATTGAAAAGCTGTACGTCGATCAATCGTCAATAGATGCGCGTGGCTTGACCGAGGATGACCTGATTGTTGATGTGACGGTGCTCTCCGTCAGTGAGATGGCAAATCTCATGGCTGAGCAAGACGTTGTAATCAGCTTTTAAGGGGACTGAACATGCTGCATATTGTTAATAAATCGGCCACAGATCGCGGATCGCTGGAAAGCTGTCTCGCTATGGCCACCAAAGGTTCTGCTGTATTGCTGATTGAAGACGCGGTTTACGCGGCTACGACTGGCGGCGCGGCAGCAGCGAAAATCCAGGCAGCGGCGGCCGACCTCAAGATTTACGCACTCGGTCCTGATCTGGCTGCGCGTGGCATGGCTGCGCGCGTGCTGGACGGGGTCAATGTCGTGGATTACGCTGGTTTTGTTGATCTGGTTGCAGAGCACAAAAGCTGCCAGTCTTGGCTGTAATTTAATTTAAAGGAGTAATGCTATGCCCATGGTGAACATCGCCGGTAAGGACTACGAGGCTGTTGAAGAAAAGGTTGAACTGACGGAGGGTCACTGGGAAGTAGTGAACTTCCTGCGTGAATATTACGCTGAATATCAGATTGCACCTGCAGTGCGCGTTCTGACCAAGGCGATTGGCAAAAAGCTTGGTCCCGATAAAGGCAACAACAAGTACTTGTATGAGTTGTTCCCTTACGGTCCTGCAAAACAGGCTTGTAAGATTGCGGGTCTGCCCAAGCCGACTGGCTGTATCTAAGATTGAATGCATTCGGGTCGCCCCGGAATTTTCGGGGCGACTTCGATTGTGCGAGTGTGTTTCCAAATTGAATGGCAAAACGTTTAATTCGAAAACAGATGCGTGGTTAAGGGAGTTGTTTTGTCTACTTTGACGATTATTTATGCCGGTTTGTTCTACATAGCAACTTTGTTGCTGGTGGTGGGCTTGGCATACAAGATATTTGATTACAGCCGCACACCTGCGCCGCTGAAAATCCCGACTACACCTGCGCCGGTTACGCAAACAGGCGTGGTGTATCGGATGGCGAAGGAAGTGGTGCTGTTTGAGTCGCTGTTTAAGTCCAGCAAGTGGACCTGGATTTTCGGCTGGTTGTTCCACTTCGGCCTCCTGCTGGTGTTGGCGCGACACCTCCGCTATTTCACCGAACCGGTTTGGTTCTGGGTCAATATCGTTCAGCCGTTTGGCAAGTATGCCAGCATCATGATGGTGGTTGGCCTTGCAGGCTTGCTTGCGCGCCGTTTTTTGGTTGATCGGGTGCGTTACATTTCAACGCCGTCCGACTACTTGATGCTGGTGCTGCTCATTGTCATCGGAAGTTCGGGTATGTTGATGACATTTGTGGCGCATACCGACATTGTTGCGCTAAAGACCTTCTTTATGGGTTTGATGTATTTTGATGTTCAACCCGTGCCACAAGACCCCATTCTGCTGATCCATCTGGCATTGGTTGCGCTGCTGATGCTGATTTTTCCGATAAGCAAGCTACTACACGCACCGGGATTGTTCTTCAGCCCAACACGTAATCAGGTGGATAACCCACGTGAACATCGCCATGTGGCGGCGTGGGCGGCTCGGCTTGATCAGAAAAACTGATTCGTTTGCATCAATAAACGAACACATAAGAACGGACAAAGGACTCGCAAGTGGCTGCTGCTGAATTTGATATTCCAGAAATCAAGGACTACATCGAAGTACCCAAGCTCAGGGAAGGTGCCATGGCGCATGCCAAAACCTTTCTGGCGCCTAAACCTGTCCAGGACTTTATGGGTTATCCGCACGAGTTGGCCGATGACTGGAAAGAAAGCGCACTTGAAAAGATGGGCGACTTGCTGGGCAAGTATCGCTCACTGAAGGTCTTCCTTGACGCCTGTGTACATTGCGGCGCGTGTACCGATAAATGCCATTATTACCTGGGGACTTCGGATCCCAAGAACATGCCGGTTGCGCGTCAGGATTTGATGCGTCAGGTTTATCGCCGTTATTTCACTACGGCTGGCAAACTGTTCCCCAAATTGGTGGGCGCTAAAGACCTGACCAAGGACGTGCTTAACGACTGGTACAACTATTATCACCAGTGTTCGGAATGTCGCCGCTGCTCGGTATTTTGTCCATATGGCATCGACACGGCTGAAATCACCATGGCCGGTCGCGAGATTCTCAATCACATTGGTATGGGGCAGAAATACTCCAATGAGATTTTGGGGAAGGTTCAGAAGATTGGCAACAACCTCGGCCTACCTGGCCCGGCCCTACTCGATACCTTGGAAGGTTTGGAAGAGGATATCGAGGCTGATACCGGCGTGGCAGTAAAGTTGCCAATTGATGTGAAGGGTGCGGAAGTTTTATTGGTCACCCCGTCGGCCGACTTTTTTTCTGAGCCACACGTTGAATCGCTGATCGGTTATGCCAAGGTTTTCCACGCGGCAGGTACAAGCTGGACGCTTTCCACCCATGCATCAGAGGCCGGCAACTTCGGCCTGTTCAATGGTAATTACGAAACGATGCGCAAGGTGGCGATGCGGATTCGGGACGCTGCGCTCGAGTTGGGTGTCAAGCGAATCGTGGTCGGCGAGTGTGGACACGCATGGCGTGTTGCCTATAGCTTCTGGAATACTTTGACAGGCATTGGATATGGAGCAGACGACCCCTTCTCCATCGAATTGCAGAAGCAGCTTGATCCAAACTATCCACAGCCGCAGCATATTTGTGAGCTGACGAATGATCTGATCAAGTCGGGCAAGATCAAGGTTGATCCGTCGAAGAACGACGATCTGATTGTGACCTATCACGACTCGTGCAACGTGGCGCGTGCGTCGCGCATGGGAACCGAGCCGGGCGGTCAGTTCATCATTCCACGTGAACTGATCAAGTCGGTGGTGAACAACTTCCACAACATGGCGGATGACACCATTTACGAATCCACCTTCTGCTGCGGCGGCGGCGGCGGTCTGCTGACCGACGACTTGATGGAAGTCCGCGTTAAAGGCGCATTGCCGCGCGCCACAGCGCTAAATAATGTAGTCAAGGAACACCAGGTCAATTTTATGGCCACCATCTGTGCTATATGCAAGGCGCAATTCACCAAGGTGTTGCCCAAATATGGCTTTGACATGAGCATGGTGGGCGGGGTGCATCAATTGGTTGCCAAGGCGATCATCCTGGATTAAATCCAGCATTGATTGCGATTTATCTATCTTTAGTAACGTAAGCGTTAGGAGAACCAGCATGGCTGTCACGACGAATCAAGCAAAAACCGAAGGCGTTTCATGGCGTCGTTATAAGGAAGGCGAGAAAGAGGGTCAATTCCGCTCTTCCCAAGACAAGATTTTCCAGTCCAGCTGGACGCACAAGTGCCCGGAGTACATGCTTGCTACGCCGCCTTGCCAGGGCTCGTGCCCGGCTGGTGAAGATATCCGCGGTTATCTGAACATCGTGCGCGGTATTGAGAAGCCGCCCGCAGGTGTGACGTGGCAGCAATACGCGTTTGAGCGTGTCACCTCGGCCAACCCCTTCCCTGCTGTGATGGGTCGTGTGTGCCCGGCACCGTGCGAATCCGGCTGTAACCGCAACATGGTAGAAGATCACGTCGGCATTAACTCGGTTGAGCATTTCATCGGCGACTGGGGTATCGAAAACAAGATGGCTTTCACCCCGGCGGCAGCGTCGACCGGCAAGAAAGTGGCCATCATCGGTGCCGGTCCGGCTGGCCTCGCTGCCGCCTACCAGTTGCGTCTGCGTGGCCACGGCGTGACCATTTTCGACGAGCACGAAGAGCTTGGCGGCATGATGCGCTATGGCATTCCGGGCTTCCGCACCCCGCGTGAAATGCTCGACTCTGAAATTGGCCGGATCATTGAGATGGGTGTTGAAACCCGCCTCAAAACACGCGTTGGCTCGGATGTGAGCTACGACGAGATCGACAAGGAATTCGACGCCATCTTCATGGCAATGGGCGCTCAGGCTGGCCGTCCGCTGCCTGTTCCGGGTGCTGAAGCCCCTAACTGCGTGACCGCAGTAGCATTTTTGCGTGCATTTAACGAAGGCCGTCTGCAGCACGTCGGCAACCGTGTGGTGGTGATCGGCGGCGGTGACACCTCGATTGACGTGGTGACGGTTGCCCGTCGTCTGGGTAATGTGACCAAAGCCGGCACGACTGACGAGCGCCCGAGCGCTGAGAATGTGATATCCGGGCACATGGCGCACGACGTCGCCTCGGTTTCGGCACGCGAAGGTGCTGAAGTGGTGCTGGTGTCGCGTGCCACTGTCGATAAAATGAACGCTAGCAAGCACGAAATCGAACATGCGCAGCAAGAAGGCATCGAGATCCTCGGTGGCGTCACCCCGATCGCAGTCATCCTCGACGAACGTGGTCGTGCAACCGCATTGCGGGTGTCTGATTTCGTGATGGAAGGCAAGGAAACAAAGTTGGTTGAGGGCACTGAACGTGACCTGCCTGCTGATTTGATTGTCTCGGCAATTGGTCAGGGCGTGGATTTCACTGGTCTGGAGCAGTTCAACAACAACAATGGCCTGATGAAAGCGGACAAGAACTACCGCTTCCCCGGCAGCGAAAAAGTGTTCGTCGGTGGTGACGTCATTCGCCCGCACCTGCTGACCACCGCTATCGGCCATGCCTCTATCGCCGTTGAAGGTATCAACGACTTCCTGAGCGGCAAGAAAGAGCTCAGCAAGCGTCCGAAGGTAGACGTTCACCACTTTGACCAAATTCGTAAATGGCTAGAAACCGGCCATGAAATTGAAACGCCGGACGGCCAGATTCGTGGTTCCGACTCCAGCAAAATTGGCCTGCACAACTTTGAAGACGCATCGGCGCGCCATATAACGTCGCATACTGAATTGTTCCTGGGTCATTTCCCGGCAGTGGAGCGTCACATTCGCGATGTGACTGTGCTCGACAAGACTGGCGCACTGGGCAACTTCGAAGAGCGTCTGCATGCACTGTCCGATAAGGACACCGTCGATGAAGCAAAACGCTGCATGTCATGCGGTCAGTGTTTCGAATGTGACAACTGCGTAGTGTATTGCCCACAGGTCGCCGTGTTCAAAGTCAAGAAGAAGGACAACCCAACTGTGGGTCGTTACGTTGACACCGACTATAGCAAGTGCATTGGTTGCCACATTTGTGCTGATGTGTGTCCGACCGGTTATATCGTAATGGGCATGGGTGACTGAGCGTGACAGGCATGATGAAGCGTTTGTTGGGCGTCGGTGCCGTGATTTTGACTACAGCCGCAATTGCATGGGCTGGTGTTGAATCGGCACCTGCCCCTAAAACGGGTGTTGCTGCTGTGCCTGTAATCACTAAGGCAGTTAAGGGCGAGCAGTGTGTAGAAGACACAGACTACATGCGGCGGAATCACATGGATGTACTGGATCATCATCGTGACAAAACCGTCATTGAAGGGATTCGAACTAAAAAGTACAGCCTCAAGGAATGCATCAACTGCCATGCTAGTGAAAAAACAGGGAGTGTGGCCAAGGACAAGGATGATTTTTGCGTAAGTTGTCATAGTTACGCAGCAGTCAAAATTGATTGTTTTGAATGCCATTCAACAAAGCCACAAGGCTCCATGGCTATGCACCCTTTAAGCGCTGAAACAGCACATTATTCGCATAAGCTGGCGACTCAAGCGAAAGGCAACATCAGTGTTGAAGCTATGGCTGGGGTAACACAATGAGCGACACAAATAAAACTGTTGATGTGCCCGCTTCGCCTGATAGACGGAAGTTCGTGGGTGCAGCTACAGCATTTGCCGGTGTGACTCTTGCACCAGGGATTCTGTTGATGGAGGTTGCACACGGACGCCCTGAAGAGCAGGCTGCGAGCAGTGCAGTGCGTTGGGGCATGCTGGTCGATGCTACCAAGTGCAGCACGGGTTGCGATGATTGTGTGACAGCCTGCAGTACTGAGAATGGCTGGACGCCTGTTGAAAGCAGCCCGCACAAAAGTCAAGCTCCGCAATGGATACGCAAGTTGGAATTGCAAGATCCGTTGACTCAGATGGAAACCAATCTGCCTATGATGTGCCAGCACTGTGCCGATGCGCCCTGTGTTGATGTTTGCCCAACTGGCGCCTCATTTAAGCGAGCAGATGGCATTGTGTTGGTCAATCGTCATACCTGCATTGGTTGCCGTTATTGCATGATGGCCTGTCCTTACAAAGCTCGATCGTTAGTGCATGAGTCTCTAAACGATACGCAAAAGCCAGATGTCCCGCGCGGAATTGGTTGTGTCGAATCCTGTACGCTTTGCGTCCAAAAAATTGACCGGGGTGACGGGACCACCGCTTGCGTAGAGGCCTGTACCGCTTCAGGACATAACGCCCTGATGTTTGGCGACATGAATGATCCGGAGAGTGAGATTTCAAAACGTTTGCGCCAATTGCCGACCAAGCAGGTTCGTGCCGACTTAAATCTCGATCTCGGCGTTCGATATCACGGAATCTAAAAAAATGGCAAGTATCACTTTCCGCGAAGTTGAGGGTGGCAGCATGAAGTACTGGCTGCTGTTTGCTGGATTAGCCCTGTTTGTTTTGTTTGGCGCGCTGTCCTGGAATTACATGCATCACCACGGGCATGTAGTGACTGGCATGGATAATCAGATCGTTTGGGGGTTGCCGCATGTATTTGCTGTTTTCCTGATTGTTGCGGCATCTGGTGCCCTGAACGTTGCATCGATTGCTTCTGTATTCAATCAGAAAATGTACAAACCGCTTGCACCGCTTTCCGCGGTGCTTGCCCTGGCACTGATGCTTGGTGGGTTGCTGGTTCTGGTGCTTGATCTTGGTCGTTCCGATCGCTTGATTGTTGCAATGACGCATTTCAACTTCAAATCAATGTTTACCTGGAACGTCTTTCTCTATTCCGGTTTCTTCGGCCTGGTTGGAATTTATCTATGGACGATGCTCGATCGCTCGGTTGCTTCCTACGCGAAAACAGCAGGTACCGCAGCTTTTATCTGGAGGCTGATTCTTACAACGGGTACAGGTTCTTTGTTCGGCTTCTTGATTGCACGTGAGCTGTATGGCACATCGATGCTTGCTCCGATGTTCATCATCCTGTCTTTTGCATATGGCCTTGCGATATTTTTGATGGTTCTTGCAGCGGCCTATGCCTGGTCAGGTCGCGTATTGGGTGACGCGGTCATCTTGCGTCTTAAGAAGTTACTCGCAGTGTTCGTCGCCGCTGCCCTGTACTTCACAGTGGTGTATCACCTGACCAATCTCTATTTCGCCAAAATGGAGGGCATTGAAGCTTTCATTCTGCGTGACGGCGGATTCATTACCTTGCTGTTTTGGTTCGGCCAGATTCTGATTGGATGCGTGATTCCATTACTGATTCTGCTGACCAACTTGGGTAAGAGCCGGATCTGGATAATGGCGGCATGCAGCTTGATCATTCTCGGTGGACTTGCTCAAATGTATGTAACGATCATTGGTGCGCAAGCCTTCCCGCTTGACATGTTTCCTGGTCTGATTGAAAACAGTTCCTTTGCCGATGGCCAGATTCATCATTACTCGCCCAGTATCCCGGAGTTATTCCTTGGTCTTGGCGGCGTTGCAATTGCTTTGATAGCCACTCTGTTCGGCGTGAAGGTCTTGCGTTTGCTTCCCGCCAGCCTTGACGACGTTACGGTTGCCAAACTGGAACACTAAAACTTCGCTGGGCATGGCTTGAAGCCTTGCCTGCGAATGTTTATCCAAGCAACTTATGACGAATAAAGATGCGTCTCAACGCGGGGTTAATATGCCCCGCGTCTTTATTTCAGCCGCACACAAATCCTCAGGTAAAACTACGCTTTCGATTGGCTTGTGCGCAGCCCTGTCCAAACTTGGCTATGCCGTTCAGCCTTTCAAAAAAGGTCCTGATTACATCGACCCTTTGTGGTTGGGAATGGCAGCCGACAGGCCTTGTTATAACCTTGATTTTCACATGATGACGCGTGCTGAAATTGAGACGCTATTTTTCCAGTCATCCTGCAATAATCGCATTAGCTTGATAGAAGGTAACAAGGGCCTGTATGACGGCCTTGATCTTGATGGCAGCAACAGTAATGCTGCCTTGGCCAAATTACTTGGCGCGCCTGTGGTTCTTGTTATCGATGCGCGAGGCATGACGCGTGGCGTTGCGCCACTGATCCTGGGGTATCAGGCCTTTGATCCTGAGATCAATATTGCCGGAGTGATCCTCAACAATCTTGGCGGAAGCCGCCATGAGTCTAAGTTACGAGCCGTAATCGAGCATTACACGGATCTTGTTGTGATTGGCGCGGTTCAGCATGACGCAAGCATGCACATTTCAGAGCGTCATCTGGGACTGGTTCCAGCAAATGAGCAGAATGCTGCGCTCAAACGTATACAGCATGTGGGTAGGCGAGTAGCCGATCAAGTGGATTTGCATCGGTTTTTGGCTATTGCTGATGGCGCGGCGACTTGCGCTTGTTCTCTCCCGCCAGTCAGTCTTCAATCGGGTAAGCGTTTAAGGATTGGCATCGCTTACGACCAGGCTTTCGGTTTTTATTACAGCGAAGACATTGATAGCTTGCGGGCTGCCAATGTTGACTTGATTCACATTGATACCTTGAATGAAGCGAATCTTCCCCCGCTGGACGGCTTGATCATTGGGGGAGGGTTTCCAGAGGTCTTCATGGATCAACTCGAATCAAATGAGTCGTTGCGCTCCCAGGTCAGGCAAGCGATTTCCGATGGGTTACCAACATATGCCGAGTGCGGTGGTTTGATGTATCTGTCCCGAAGCCTTAACTGGAAAGGGCAAACGCGGCAGATGGTGGGACTGGTGCCGGGCGACACGGTCATGCATGAACGACCAGTAGGGCGTGGTTATGCCATTTTGCATCCAACCGGTAGCGATAAATGGCAGGAAAGCGAAAACATTCCAGCGCATGAATTTCATTATTCGAGCTTGGAAAACCTGCCAGCTGACTCCATATACGCATACAGAGTCAAACGTGGCCATGGAATTGATGGACATCACGATGGCTACCAATTACATAACCTGCTCGCAGGGTATGTTCATCGCCGGGGCTCGGGTGCTCGGGGCTGGATTGGGCCGTTTCTACAACAGGTTCGTGCGCACAAGGCGCATGAGGCGACTTAATTAATAAGAGGGATTCGAATGATCAAAATTACTGACAGTGCGGCAGCCCAGATTCGCGTTGCCAACAACAATCCTGATGTGTTTGATCTTATCCTGCGCGTTGCCGCTTATCAGGAAGATGATGGTACCGTTAATTACGGTATGGGTTTCGATATCGAGCGTGAGGCTGACGAGCATGTGGTTGTCAACGGTATCCAGTTGCTGATCGCAGCATCGAGCACGCCTTATCTTCAGGGAGTTACATTGGACTTCGTCGAGATGCAGCCAGGCGATTTGCGTTTTATTTTCATCCCGCCTTATTCCGCAGAAGAGACTACTGAATCCTCACCGACTGAGTAAGCCATGAATTATTTGCCCATTTTCCTCGATTTGCGGGATCGCCAGTGTCTGGTTGTCGGCGGGTCGGAAGCGGCCGCGCGCAAGGCGGAGTTGTTTTTGCGCGCTGGCGCCCGTGTGGATGTTGCCGCATCCGAGCTTCACGAGGCATGGGCACGCTTGCCAAACGCAGAGCGGGTCCACCGCGTCGCCGACAACTTTCAAGCTTTGCTTCTGGATGGCAAAGATGCCGTTATCGTGGTGGAAGAGGATCTGGCTCGAGCCAGGGTTATTTCTGAGGCAGCGCGTTCCCGCCAAATCCCTGTAAACGTCGCAGACAAGCCCGAACTCTGCAGCTTCATACTGCCATCGATTATCGACCGGTCGCCTATCATGATTGCTGTGTCCAGCGGCGGTGAGTCACCCGTTCTGGCACGCATGCTGCGCGCACGTCTGGAAACACTGGTTCCTGCAGCTTATGGTCGACTTGGTGCTTTGGCTTCTAAATGGAAAGACCGGGTTCGCATCGCCATCAAACCCGAACAACGGCGGGCTTTCTGGGAAAAAGTATTTTTATCTCCCGTAGCGGAAATGGTGTTTTCTGGGCGCGATGCGGAAGCGGAAAAGCAGCTTGAAGGCCTGATCTCGGATGCGGCAACCCATGACATCAGCCGCGGCGAGGTTTACCTGGTTGGAGCCGGTCCTGGCAATCCTGATCTTCTGACTTTCCGTGCGCTTCGGTTGATGCAGCAAGCGGACGTGATCGTGCATGATCGTCTGGTTTCGCAGCCGATTCTTGACATGTGCCGGCGTGATGCGGAGCGGATATACGTGGGCAAGGAACGCGATGATCATGCCGTGCCGCAAGAGGAAATAAACCTGTTGCTCGTTCGCTTGGCAAAAGAAGGCAAGCGAACCCTGCGACTCAAGGGGGGCGATCCGTTCATCTTCGGCCGCGGCGGTGAGGAAATCGAAACACTGGTCGAGCATGGCGTGCCATTCCAGGTGGTGCCAGGTATTACAGCAGCTGCCGGCGTGGCCTCCTATGCCGGTATACCCTTGACTCACCGAGACTATGCACAGTCTGTTGCATTCGTGACCGGGCATCTCAAGGACAATACCTTCAACATGAACTGGGATGGCATTGCGCGTCATGACCAGACCATCGTGATTTACATGGGTTTGAAGGGGCTGCCGCTATTGTGCGAAGCCTTGGTCAAGCATGGTCTCGATCAGACCACCCCTGCTGCAATCATTCAGCAGGGAACATTGCCTACGCAGCGCGTCGTCACCGGAACATTGGCTACTTTGCCCGAACTGGCCGCAGCTGCAGGATTGAAGGCGCCCACGTTGATCATCGTCGGGAATGTAGTCAAATTGCGTGAGAAGCTTGGCTGGTATCAGCCAGAACTGCACAGCGATCAGACCCGCCGTTCCCCGCTTGAATCGCCAGATCAGTTGCGCTGAAACGGTAGGTGGGTTCAAGGAGATGGTGCAGCATTGTTAACTTGAGCCGCTATGTGCTGTAACGCACGCTCATAACCGATCTCATGTGGTATTAAAGTAACAATAAGAGTTGATTGTTGCGATACGGCCAACAGGCGCGCATGGTTGAGGCAAAATTAGGCTTGGAATCCGGTACGGTTTACAGGCATAACGCTATAGGCTATAAGTTCTAATGTTGTTGTGCGTTTTGCAACATTCAACGATTTAAATTTTTTATATCAATCTCAGGAGTCTACCCATATGCGTACCCCTCTCGTTCTCAGCCTGATCAGTGCAGCCCTTGTTTCCGTTGGTGCAATGAATGCCAATGCAGCTGACGGTTATTTTTATGACCCTTCTAATGTGGGCGCCGGCGTTTACAAACCTGAAGTCAAGCATTCCCCGGATGCGATCCAGGTCCCGTCCACAACCGGAAAAGATATCAACCGCACAATCGGTTGCCCCGGCAAGCAAATTCTGGACAAGGGCTGTGCGATTGAAGATGCGGACAAGGACACAGTCGAAGACTGGACCGACAAGTGCCCCAACACACCGGCTGGCGCCAAAGTGAACGCCCTTGGTTGCGAGCCTGAAGTGGCCGTCGTGCAAGAGGCGCCTGTTGCTGCACCCGCACCTGTTGTTGAACCGGCCCCGGCCCCGGCCCCGGCTCCTGTAGCTGACCAGCCCATCATGTCCTTTGAAGATGTCAATTTCGACTTCGACAAAGCTACGCTGCGCCCAACTGCAGATGCAAAAATTGACCAGGCAGTTGCCTATGTCCTGGAGCGTAATGTCGAGAAATTTGAATTGCGTGGTTATGCAGACAGCATTGGCTCGGAAGCCTATAACCTGAAACTGTCGCAGCGCCGCGCTGACGCAGTGCGTAACGCGATGATCAAAAAGGGTGCACCTGCTGATCGTATCGTTGCCAAGGGTTACGGCGAATCCAATCCGATTGCCAGCAACGCGACCAAAGAAGGCCGCGCGCAGAATCGCCGCGTCGAGATGTATCCCGGCAAGTAATCGTACGCAAGCTGTTAAAACGGGAGCTTCCGCTCCCGTTTTTTTTGCCTAAATATCTGCGTCTGAATATCGCGTCTCTGATTCAGTCGGGTACTTGCTCAATTTGCTTATCTCATCCAGCCCACAAACAGAAATCACATCCGCTACCGATCCCGTTTCAGCCAGGCGGATAGCTGTGCAACCTCAGAACACCAGCGGGTCGATATCGAGCGACCAGCGAGTGATGCGGGGCTTGATGGAGCCGAGTCGACCCCGCCATTCGTTCACGACAGCTTGTAACGACTGCCGAGAGCTCGATTGAATCAGAAGTTGTGCGCGCTCCAGGTTGGCGACGCGCGCCATGGGCGCGGGCACTGCCGCAAACATGCTGACTTGTGGATGTGCCGGCGCGATACGCGCAGCCTGCTGCAGGAAGATCAAGGCGGCTGTCATGGATTCTGCTTCGGCGCGTAGCAGGACCTGTCGCGTGAGGGGCGGCAAATCCAGTTGCTTGCGCTCGGCCAGCAACAAGCGGGCGTAGCCGGAATAATCGTGCTGCTGCAAATATCGGAACAAGGGGTGATCGGGGAAGGCCGTCTGGATCAATACGCGACCGGGTTTGTCGGCGCGTCCCGCGCGTCCGGCTACCTGCATTAGCTGCGCAAACAGGCGTTCGGTCGCGCGAAAGTCCGGGCTGTAAAGCGCACCATCGGTATCGAGAATCAGCGCCAGCGTCATGTTGGGGAAGTCGTGGCCTTTGGCCAGCATTTGCGTGCCCACCAGAATGTCGACCGCTCCGCCATGGACTGCTTCGCCCAGTTCGCTCCAGGCGCGCGGACGCATGCTGTCGCGGTCGATGCGGCGGATGCGTGCAGCGGGCAACAAGGACGTCAGGGTTTCTTCCAGCCGCTGGGTGCCCTGGCCGAGCGCCTTCAGGTCGGGATTGCCGCAGCCAGGGCATTCGGCCGGGATACGCGACTCAAACCCGCAGTGATGACATTTCAGGCGGCGCGCGGACTGGTGCAAGACCAACCGGGCCGAACAACGGGGGCAGGGCGATACCCATGCGCAACTCGGACAATACAGCGCGGGGGCATAACCACGCCGGTTGAGAAAAACCAGGCTTTGTTCGCCGCGCGCCAGCGTGGTTTCCAGTGCCTGCAGAGCCGGCCGGGTCAGACCGTTGTCGAGTGGGATGTGCTTGAGATCGACCAGCTCGATGCTGGGAAGCGTTGCCTGGCTGATGGCTCGCTGCTTCAGCTCGATCAACTGATAGCGGCCGCTCAGCGCGTTTGCGTAGCTTTCGAGCGAGGGTGTGGCCGAACCCAGCAGAACCGGGATGCCGGCCTGTTGCGCGCGTGCGATCGCCACGTCGCGTGCGGAATAGCGCAGGCCATCCTGCTGCTTGAACGACAGATCGTGCTCTTCGTCGACTACGATCAGGCCGAGTCGAGGCAGCGGGGTAAACACCGATAGCCGGGTACCGAGCAGCAAGTCGGCATCGGGCGCTGCAAGCCAGTTCTCGGTGCGCGCCCCTTCGCTCAGGCCGCTGTGAAGCGTGGCGATGCGCCGACCCGGAAAGCGGCGCCGAAAATGTTGTTCCAGCTGCGGAGTAAGTGAAATCTCCGGGATGAGCACCAGGGCTTGCTGGCCGTGCAGCAGCACAACGTCGATCAAGCGCAGGTAGAGTTCGGTTTTTCCGCTACCGGTCACGCCGTGAATCAGGTGAACGCCAAATTGCCCGAGTTTGGGCAGCAGGCGGTCAAGGGCTGCGTGTTGCTCCGCGGTTGCGGACGGGGCTGCCGCTGTAGGAATCCTGTTGCTGGCTGGGGGACGCCGCACCCATTCGGCCCAGCCCGCTGCGATCAGTGCCGTTGCGTGCCGCCCCTGCTTGTTTGCGCGGATAGTCTCGCGCGTTTGCGGACCCGTTCTCAGGGACTCGAGCAGCGCAAGCTGGGCTTTGGCACGTGCAGCCGGCATGGCGGTCTGCCCGGCCCCGGTCAGCATCAACCAGGGCGTAGCCGCTTCAAACGGCGCAGCGTTGCGCAGACGCGGGGGCAGCGTGGCAAGCAGAATTGCACCCAGCGGGTAGTGGTAGTAGTCGGAGCAAAACTGTGCCAGACGCAGGATCTCCGGTGAGAGCGCAGGGCGGTCATCGAACACCCTGACCACGTCGCGCAACTTGCTGGATGGAATATCACTATCAGTTGAGTGGCCAAGCGCAACGCCAATCAGATGCTTGCGGCCAAACGGAACTTCGACCAGGCTGCCGGGCGGCACCTTGCCCAGATGATCCGGCAGCAGGCGATAGTCGAATAACCGGTGCAACGGCGTATCGAGCGCGACCTGGAGGATGGGCGACATAACTTTACGGCGTTTCTTGGTTTAAAGTCGGGGAAAGCCGGCTAAGTGGCTGTTTAACAAGTTTTATTCTGTTTTGTCCACGAAGTCTGTGGATAATTATGTGGGTGATTTGGTTTGAAGCCTCCCTAACCCCCGTGTTCAGGCGGGTGCGGGCAATTGGCTAAAAATCAGGCAAACTGATAAACCGATATTTATCATAGAGTTATAAACAGGTGGCGACTGTCAAGGATTTGATGCAAAAAAAGAGGGTTTGCACCACTGCTGTGCATAAGTGAGTTGTCACTTAGCAGTCCTGCAGGGGGTCTTGCGCATCTTTATGGTGCGTAAGACCCTGTTTTTATGGATTATTGTTGTTGGATGCCGGCAATCACCCAGCCGCCCTGTCCATTGATGGGCTTGCTCAGGTGCCACACTTCGTCGATTGCGACCGGCGCGGCGCCTTCTTCTTCGCGCACCTGGCCCGTGAACCGCACGCTGACGACATGGCGATTGCCTTCGTCGACTGCTTCCAGCACGTCGGCGTTCAGCATCAGCACGTCGGTCGTCTGAGGCGCGTCGCCACGTTCTGCCAGCTGCATGCTGATTTCTGCGAATACCTCGGGCGCGGTAAAGGCGCGCACATCGTCCAGATTGCGGGAATCAAACGCAGCCTGCAGCCGTATGAAGTTGAGCTTGGCTTCGCGCGCGAAAGCGTCTGCATCAAAACCGGGCGGGAATGAGCCGGAAAGGGCCGGGCTGCTCCCCCCGAACGCGGGTGTCTGGTCAAACGTGGCTGCGCCGTTGTTGGGCAGGCCGGCGTATTGTATGGCGGGTGTGGCTGGCGCGTTACGGCGCATGAACCAGCGGAACAGCATGAACGCGCCCAGAGCCAGCAGGACCATCATCATGAAGTTGGCCATGCCTTCGCCCATCCCCAGATGGGAAAACAGCGCGGCCAGACCGAGGCCGGCGGCAAGGCCGGCGATCGGGCCCATCCAGCTATTTTTCTTCGGCGCCGCTGCAGGGGCCGCCGCCCCTTGCTGCTGCGGAGTGGGGGCGGCAGTTTGCTTGGTGGGCGCAGTGCGCTGCATGCCGAAGGACTTGCCGCCGCCAAAGCGTTTGGCTTCGGCTTGGTCGACGGCAAAGCCGACGCTGATGAAGAGGGCAAACAGGCTGATAAGGATACGTTTCATGGTCAATCCAGAGAAGTTGAACGGGAGTTAGGGCGGTGTGGCGTGAAAAAGTTCGGGTTCAGCTGCGAATCGCGCGGCTCTGGCTGTGCACGGCATCCACCAGCACGCTCACTTTTTCGGGGTCGGTGAACTGCGAAATGCCGTGGCCGAGGTTGAATACATGGCCGGGATGGTTGCCGTAGGCATTCAGAATGTGCCCGACTTCACTGCGAATGATGTCCGGCGTGCCGTGCAGCACGTTGGGGTCGAGGTTGCCCTGCAGCGCGACCTGGCTGCCGACGCGGAGACGGGCCTGGCCGATGTCGGTGCTCCAGTCGAGTCCTACGGCGTCAGCGCCGATTGCCGCGATGGCTTCCAGCCAGTTGCCGCCGCCCTTGGTGAAGACGATGCTCGGCACGCGGCGGCCGTCGCGCTCCTTGATCAGGCCGGCGACGATGCGCTCCATGTAGTCGAGCGAGAATTCCTTGTAGGCGTGCGGGGTGAGGCTGCCGCCCCAGGAGTCGAAGATCATCACCGCCTGCGCGCCGGCTTCGATTTGCGCGTTCAGGTAGTCGATCACCGCGCGGGTGTTGATTTCGAGAATGCGGTGCAGCAAGTCGGGGCGGCTATACAGCATGGTCTTGATATGGCGGTAGTCGTCCGAACTGCCGCCCTCGACCATGTAGCACGCCAGCGTGTATGGGCTGCCGGAAAAGCCGATCAGCGGTACCGAGCCGTCAAGTGCGCGGCGTATGCTTTTGACCGCATCCATCACGTAACCAAGCTTGTCGGTCGGGTCGGGCGCGGTGAGGTCGCGAATTTCCCATTCGTCGCGCAGCGGGCGCTCGAAACGCGGGCCTTCGCCTTGGGAAAAGTAGAGGCCCAGACCCATCGCGTCGGGCACGGTGAGAATGTCGGAGAACAGGATGGCGGCGTCGAGCGGGTAGCGCGCCAGCGGCTGCAGCGTGACTTCGGTCGCCAGGTCGGGCGATTTGCACAGGGTCAGAAAATCGCCGGCGCGGGCGCGGGTGGCGTTGTATTCCGGCAGATAGCGGCCGGCCTGGCGCATCAGCCAGAGCGGGGTGTAATCGGTGGGCTGGCGCATCAGCGCGCGCAGAAAG
>NCHD01000035.1 GCA_002257045.1 Hydrogenophilales bacterium 16-61-112
AAGCGTGTTCAAAAAACAGTGGCCGGCGTTTGTGCTGGCATTCGTATTGCCGCTCGTGGCGGTGTTCTGGTGGTGGGGCGGGTTCAGTCCGGTGAGCGTGAGCGAAATCGAAGCCGGGCCTTATCGCTATGCCTATGTGGATTACGAGGGGCCGATCAGCAATATGCGCAAACCCCAGCGCAGCGTGCTCGAAAAGTTCAATCTCGCCAAGGTGGAAGCCGGCGACACCATCAACGTGATCCTGACCGATCCGCGAGCGACTCACGGCAAGGTGCGTGCGCATGTCGGCTATACCCTGAGCGAATCCGCGCCGATCCCGGCGGGCTTGAAGGAAGGCCGCATCGCCGCGCGCCCGGTGTATGCTGCCCAGGTTCATGCGGTGGTATTGCTGGCGCCGTCCAAGGCGTATCAAAAGCTGGCCGATGCGCTGGAATCGCAGGGCAAGACCCTCGCAATGCCGACCGTCGAGCTGTACCGACCGGCCGGCCAGAGCAATCGGGTCGGTCATTTCACGCTGGAAATGAATCGCTGATCCGCATGGCCTTCTTTACCGTCCTCACTGCTGTCGCCCTTGAACATCTGCGCCCGTTGCGGCAACCGCTACCGCACTACCAGCAATACGCGCGCTTCACGCAATGGCTGGAACACCGCTTCAACGCGAATGCATTCAGTCACGGCGCCATCGCCTGGGGGTTGGCGGTGGTGCCGCTGCTGCTGGGCGTGTGGCTGATTGATCATCTGCTTGGAGGTGTCAGTCCGTTTTTGAGCTGGGCATGGAGCGTGGCGGTGCTGTACCTCACGCTGGGTTTCAAGTATTTCAGCGACGATGCCGAGCGCGTCGCGCGCCTGCTCCGCGCAGGCGATCTGGACGGCGCGCGCGCGCAGCTCATCGCCAGCCGCGGCGGCGACGCCAGCCAGCTCAATGCCGACGAAATCGCACGCGTCACCATCGAGCAGGTGATGGCGGCGAGCCACCGCCAGATGTTCGGCGTGCTGATCTGGTTTGTGCTGCTGATGCCGTTCGGGCCCGTCGGCGCGGTGCTGTTCCGCACCGCCTCGATTCTGGCGCGGCGCTGGGCTTCGACCCGGGGTCATTTCGGGGTGTTCGCGCAGCGCGCGTTTCATGCGATCAACTGGCTGCCGGTGCGGCTGACCGGGCTGACCTACGCCATCGCCGGCAATTTCGAGGACGCCACGTTTTGCTGGCGGACTCAGGCCGACGGCTGGCCCGAGCCGGAAGACGGCGTGGTGCTGGCCGCCGGTGCCGGCGCAATGGGTATCCGCCTCGGGCAGTCGATCAATGTCGGCGGGCAAAGCGTCTGGCGCCCCGAGCTGGGCAGCGCCCAGACCGAGCCGGATGCCGACAGCATCGACAGCGCTGTCAGCATGATCTGGCGCGGACTGGTGATCTGGATGGTGGCGGGCTTGCTGGTGGTGATCGCGGGCTGGGTCACCTGAACCGGCCATGTTGAACGCGTTATGGGTGGGCTTTTTTGTCGCCGCCTTTGTCATCGCCCTGTTCAAACTGCTGGTACTGGGGGACGCCGGCGTATTCGCCGGCTTGGTCAAGGCGCTCTTCGACAGCAGCAAGTCGGCATTTGAAATCGCGCTGGGCCTGACCGGCGTGATGACGCTGTGGCTCGGTGTGATGAAAGTAGGCGAGCGCGCCGGCATGCTGGAACTGCTGACACGCGGCCTGGCGCCGCTGTTCAAGCGTCTGTTTCCCGATGTTCCGCCCAACCATCCGGCGCTGGGGGCCATGACCATGAACATGGGCGCCAACATGCTGGGGCTGGACAATGCCGCCACGCCGCTCGGCATCAAGGCGATGCAGGAACTGCAAAAACTCAACCCCACGCCCGACACCGCCAGCGACGCGCAGATCCTGTTTCTGGTGATCAACACCGCCTCGGTGACCCTGCTGCCGGTGACCATCTTCACCTATCGTGCCCAGCTCGGCGCGGCCGATCCGACCGACGTGTTCGTGCCGCTGCTGATCACCACCTACATCGGCACGCTGTGCGGGCTGCTGGTGACCGGGATGTATCAGCGCCTGCACTTGTGGAATCGCGTCACCCTGGCATATCTGGGCGGCGCGACCGCGCTGATCGGCGGGCTGGTGGCGTATTTTGGCAGCCTCGACGCGGCCGAAATGACGCGGCAGTCGTCTATCCTCAGCAATGTGTTGCTGTTCGGCCTGATCGTCACCTTTTTGCTGATGGCGGTGCGGCGCCGGATCAACGCCTACGAGGCGTTCATCGAAGGTGCGAAGGAAGGATTTCACACGGCGGTCACGATCATTCCCTATCTTGTTGCGATGCTGGTGGCAATTGCCGTGTTTCGCGCCAGCGGCGCACTCGATCTGCTGATGAACGCAGTGCGCAGCGGCGTGCTGGCGCTGGGCTTCGATACACGCTGGGTCGATGCCCTGCCGACTGCACTGATGAAACCCTTTTCCGGCAGCGGTGCGCGCGCGATGATGATTGACACCATGCAAACCCACGGCGCCGACTCTTTTGCCGGGCGCCTCGCCTCCATTGTGCAGGGCAGCACCGAAACCACGTTTTACGTGCTGGCGGTGTATTTTGGCGCGGTCGGCATCCGTCGCGTGCGCCACGCCGTCACCTGCGGATTGATCGCCGACGTTGCCGGCATCCTTGCCGCCATCGGCATGGCTTATCTGTTTTTTGGTTACACCCAATGAAAACCTACGACACCCTTGCCGCCGTTGACCTCGGCTCCAACTCCTTCCGTCTCGAAGTGGTCCGGGTGTCGGGCGACCAGCTCTACCCGCTCGATTCGCTGAAGGAAACCGTGCGTCTCGCCGGCGGCCTGACCGACGACAAGCAGCTCGACGATGCCACCCAGACGCGCGCGCTGGCCTGCCTGCACCGCTTTGGCGAGCGCCTGCGCGGCCTGTCGCCGGAAGCCATCCGCTGCGTCGGCACCTCTGCGCTGCGCATCGCCAAAAATGCGGACATATTCATCCCCAAGGCGGAAATTGCGCTCGGGCATCCGATTGAAATCGTCGCCGGGCGCGAGGAAGCGCGACTGATTTATCTCGGCGTTGCGCATTCGCTGGCGCCCTCGCCCGACAGGCGGCTGGTGGTCGACATCGGCGGCGGCTCCACCGAATTCATCATCGGCCAGGGCCTGAAGCCGCTGGCCCGTGAAAGCCTGCACATGGGCTGCGTCAATTTTTCGCGACGTTTTTTCGCCGACGGCGTGATCGACAAGACCTCGATGAAAGCCGCCGAGATGGCGGCGCGCGCCGAAGTCGAGCGCATCACCCAGGCATTTTTCCACGGCAACTGGCAGCAGGCGATCGGCTCGTCCGGCACCGCGCGCGCGCTGCGCGAACTGCTCGAGCTCAACGGCCTGTCTGAAAACGGCATCACCGCGCAGGGCCTGGCGCAACTGCGCAGTCTGATGATCAAGGCGGGGCATATCGATGCGCTCGATCTGGTTGGACTGACGCGCGACCGCCGTCCGGTGATCGCCGGCGGCTTTGCCATCATGATGGGTCTGTTTGCCGAGCTCGGCATCGAGCAGATGGAGGTGGCCGAAACCGCGATGCGCGAAGGCATCCTGTACGACCTCCTGGGGCGCTTTCACAAGCAGGACATGCGCGAGGCGACGGTGGACGAATTCATGCGCCGCTACCACATCGACAACCAGCAGGCCGCGCGCGTCAACCGCGTGGCGCTCAAGCTGCTTGCCGCAGCGGGGAGCGAGGCGGCGAGCGAAAACGACGTGCAGTTTCTCGACTGGACCGCGCGCCTGCATGAAATCGGCCTGTCGGTGTCGCACGGCGGCTATCACCGCCATTCGGCCTATATCCTGGAAAACGCCGACATGCCCGGCTTTTCGCGCTCGGACCAGTCTCGGCTGGCCCTGCTGGCGCGCGCCCAACGCGGCGCGCTGAACAAGCTGCCGGAATTTGCCGCCGACGGTGGCCTGTCGGACAACGACCGCCTGCTGGTGTGGCTGCTGCGCCAGGCCGTGATCCTCTGCCGTAACCGCGCCGAACCGTGTCTGCCCGATATCAAGGTGGAAGCCACCGGCAAGCGTTTCCGCCTCACCCTGCCCGAAG
This sequence comes from Hydrogenophilales bacterium 16-61-112, assembly GCA_002257045.1. GTDB lineage: Bacteria > Pseudomonadota > Gammaproteobacteria > Burkholderiales > Thiobacillaceae > Thiobacillus. Next base: position 4,094 of record NCHD01000035.1, read on the forward strand.
GCTGGCTGGAACGCCGGCCGCTGACGCGCCGCGCGCTGGAAGACGAGTCGGTGCATTGGCACGCGGTAGGGATCAAGTTCCTGTTCGCCTGAGCCGGGCGGTCGGGCCGCTTTTTCAAGTCGTCAATCAAAGACGCCTGATGCAGCCGTTGCCGGCCGCATCAGGCGTCTTTCTTTTTGCCAATCGGGTGGCTGCGCGGCTGAAACGGCCGCAGCATGAAGCGGGTATGCGAGCTGGTTTGCGCGGCCTTACTTGGCGAATTTCGCCTGTATCGCGGCCGAAGCCGGTTCTGTTGCGCCAAGCCGGGCGCGGGCGATGAGCACATCTTCCGGCTCGCTGCGGTCGAGTTGATACAGCGCGACGACCAGGCCAATCGACGACACCAGCAGGAAGCCCGGGCCAAACAGCCAGAACACCAGCGGTACGGCGAAGAAGAACGCCCGCATGCCGATGGCGAACATGTTGCCCGAGCGTTGCAGCCGCCGCGCGACGGCCCTGGGCGACAGGTTGTGGTGCGCATCGTGGTCCGGCACGTTGACCATGAATACGACATGGTTGGCCAGTCGCACCGACATGGCGAAGGCGAAGAACGCCACGATGAAATCGAACAGCAGGAACATCACCTTGATGATCCACAGCTCGGTGGCATAGGAACCATGCCCGCTCAACACATGCCAGCTTTGAGAGATATTCTGTGCCTGGCCCGACAGCGTGAGCGTGCCGATGATGAGCAGTGCGGCGGTCGACGCCATCAGCGAGGAGCCCATGATGAAGTTGCGCAGGGTTTGCACCGCCATCACATCCTTGCCCGGGTTGTTCATGATGTGCTCAACCCACAGGCTGCGCGCCAGGGCGTTGACGCCATGAATGGTATAGGTCGGGTTGACCCGCACCTTCATGTTCAGAAAACCGTAATAAGCGGCCACGATGGCCGTGCTGAGAGCGAGCGCGATCAGGTCGGTCAGGAAGTCTGCGAAGCTCATCATGCTTTATGCCGCACCCTGCATCGGGCCGACCATCGCTGTACGGGCGCTCAATGGCGAGGGTGTACGGGCCTGTTCTGGCTGGCCGGCAACGCGACGGATATCGAGCTGGCGCAAGCGGGTCTCAAGCTCATGCAGATTGCTGACGTTGGCGAAGGACAAAGCGTTGAAAAGGGTCTGGGTGAACGTGTTCATGGCCGGGATTCCTGTGGTTGCGATGGCTTTCTATATGCAGGATGCGTGCCATTTCAATAACCCATTGTTATTGAATGATTAACTGTTTATTTTCTCTTTTTGGGCGGATTGCATGTGTTGCATAAAGTAACTTTAGCGTTGTGATGAGTTTGATTCATCTTGATGAAAAACAAGCATTATTTAGATATTCTGGTGGATGTTGATTTTGTGCATCATGTGTTGCAAAATGCAATCACAGTATTCCGGTTGATGCAAGTTGATGCCTTCTGTTCAAGACGCTCGTCCACACGCCCTGTCGCTGCATTCCCTGCGCGGAAAAATCACTCTCGGCTATACCGCCGTGGCGGCGATCATTCTGGTGGCCTCGCTGTTTTTCGTCGGCGAGCTGCGCACGCTGGAGGCGCGGGTGGTACTGGGGCAGCGCGCCACTGACCTGTTCAACACCACGCTCGAAATTCGCCGTTTCGAGCGCAACTACTTTCTTCACCATCAGGCCGCCGACCGCGCGGAAAACAGCCGTTACATTGCGCTGGCGCAGAAGATGCTCCGGGAGAACCGGTCGGATTTCGCCGCCATGGCCGGCCAGCAGCGGCTGCAGCAGTTGCGTGAGCGGCTGGACGCCTACGCGCGCCAGATGGCCGCGCTGGCGCAGGCCGATCCACGCCAACTCGACGCCATGGAGCCGCAGGTGCGGCCGCTCGGGCAGGCGGTGGTGGCGATCGCCGAGGACATGGCGGGCACCGAGCGGCGGCAGATCCAGTCTACCCTGGCATCGTTTCGCACGCTGCTGCTGGGCGTCATCCTGAGCATGACGCTGCTGATCGTGGTGATCGGCCGTGCGCTGTCGCAACGCGTGGTGAAGCCGCTGAAGGAAATGGAATCCAGCGTCGCGGCGCTTTCCGCGAACTACCGCGAAACCCTGTCGGCGCCGTCGAACGACCGCGAAATCCTGTCCATCACCGCAGCCTTTAACCATATGCTGCAAGAGCTGGACCGGCGGCAGAAGTCGCTGATGCGGTCGGAGCGCATGGTCTCGCTCGGCACCATGCTGTCGGGCGTGGCGCACGAGCTGAACAACCCGCTGTCGAACATCTCGACCTCGTGCCAGATCCTGCTCGAAGAAGTGGGCGACAGCGACACTGCGGCGCAACAGCGTTATCTGCAGCAGATCGACCAGCAGACCGAACGGGCGCGCAGCATCGTCCGTTCGCTGCTGGATTTTTCACGCGAGCGGGCGTTCCGCAAGGAAGCGGTAGTGCTGCGGCCGCTGGTGGCGCAGACGGTCGGCTTCGTGCGCTGCGAGATATCCGCCAAGTCGGTGGTGCAGCTGGATATCCCCGACGATCTGAGCGTGGCGGCGGATGCCCAGCGCCTGCAGCAGGTGTTCGTCAACCTGATCCGCAACGCGATGGAAGGCCTGGGGCCGCAGGGCCGGATCGAGGTGTCGGCGCAGCGCGTGCAGGCCAGCGAGCCGCCCGCTGGCACCGCGCTGGGCCAGGGCTGCGGCTTCAAGGGGGCGATGGTGGAAATCCGCGTCGCCGACAACGGGCCGGGCATCGCGCCGGACATCCTGCCGCGCATCTTCGATCCTTTTTTCACCACCAAGGATGTCGGTCACGGCATGGGGCTGGGGCTGTTCGTCGTCTATGAAATCGTTGACGAGCACGGCGGCTGCATCGCCGTGCAGAGCACGCCGGGGCAGGGCGCGACCTTCATCATCCGGCTGCCGCTGGCTGCTGCCGACACGCCCAAGGGAGCCCGCTGATGGACGCACGCCTGCTGATCGTGGACGACGAGGCGATCGCCCTCGGCAATCTCCAGCATGTGATGGAGAAAGAGGGCTACCAGGTGACCGCCACCCAGAGTGGTGCGGCGGCGGTGGCACTCCTGGGCAAGCAGCCTTTCGATGTCGTGCTGACCGATTTGCGCATGCAAGGCGTCGACGGCATGGACGTGTTGAAGGCGAGCCGTGAACGGCAGCCGGAGGCGGAAGTCATTTTCATCACCGGCTTCGCCACGGCGGAATCGGCGGTGCAAGCACTCAAGCACGGCGCGTTTTACTACATCGCCAAGCCGTTCCGCCTCGATGAAGTGCGCAAGGTGGTGGCCGAGGCGCTGGCGAAGGTGCACCTGCGGCGCGAGAACGCAGACTTGCGGCGCGAGGTCGAGCAGTACCGAGACGGCGACGGCATCGTCACCCAGGATGTCGAGATGCAGCGCCTGCTCGATATGGCGAAGCAGATCGCCCCCACCGACTGCAGCGTGCTGATCACCGGCGAAAGCGGAACCGGCAAGGAACTGTTCGCCAAATACCTGCACAAGCAGAGCCGTCGCGCCGACGGCCCCTACACCGCGATCAACTGCGGCGCGTTCAGCGAACAGCTGCTGACCAACGAACTGTTCGGCCATGAAAAAGGCGCGTTCACCGGCGCCGGCAACCTGAAAAAAGGCCTGATCGAGGCAAGCGCAGGCGGCACCCTGTTCCTCGACGAAGTGACGGAAATGGCGCCGGCGATGCAGGTCAAGCTGCTGCGCGTGCTGCAGGAAAAGGAAGTGCTGCGGGTCGGCGGCACGCGCGCAATCAAGTCCGACGTCCGCGTGCTGGCGGCCACCAACCGCGACGTCGCCGAGGCGATCAAGCATGGCAGCTTGCGCGAGGATCTGTACTTTAGGCTCAACGTGGTGAACCTGCGCATCCCGCCGCTGGCGCGGCGCACGGGCGATATCCCGCTGCTGGCGCAGCATTTCCTGCAGAAATATGCGAGCCGCATGAAGAAGCCGGTGACGCGGATTTCCGGCGAGGTGTTGACGCGGCTGATGGAATACCCGTTTCCTGGCAATGTACGCGAACTGGAAAACTTGATCGAGCGCGGCACCGCCATGGCGCAGGGCGACACCATCGAACTCGTGCACCTGCCAGAAAACTTCCAGCAGCCGCTGGCGCACGGCGTGGAAAAAATCCAGGGGCGGCTGCCCACGCTGGAGGAGCAGGAGCAGACCTACATCAACCACGTGCTCGATGAAGTGAAAGGCAACCAGACCGTGGCGGCGCAGATTCTCGGCATCAACCGCGCCTCCTTGTGGCGCAAGCTCAAGGCGTGGCGGGGTGAAACGCCTGATGCTTGATGCGTTCGGCCAGATTCAGCCCTGGTTTTTTGCGAGCAGGTCAACCCGGATCGGCATGTGGAACATCGCCCCGTCCGGCGTCATGTGGCGGTTGAATGCCGAGCGGATCGCCTCGATTAGCGCGGGCGTCAGCTGGTGGTCGGTGTGCGTTACGTTGAGGACGCGGTCTTGGTACTGGCTGAAATCCGCAAAGTGCATCGGCTGCAGAAAAAACGTCTGTTTTAGCAGCGACAATTTTCCGCTGGAAACCGCTTTTTTCTCCGCAATAAAAGCCGCTTCGCGCACCGCTTTTTCGTCATGGAACAGGCGCAGGATGTCGTTGAAATCGCCGGCATAAACGGGTTCTGAAAGGTAGGCCACGCCGTTCGGCTTGAGTACGCGCCAAATTTCAGCCAGCGCGTCATCCATCATCCCGGTCGGCACATGGTGTAGCGACTTGAACATCATCACGATGTCGAAGCTGGCGTCCGCCGCCGGGATGGCCTCGGCGGCGCCGAACGCGAAGTGGACGTTGGCGGGCACATCCGCTGCCTGATTGCGGGCGAGCTGGAGGGTGTCGACTTCCAGCGCCAGCACCGAGGCCGCCTTTTGGGCAACCTGGCGGGTCTTGTCAGCCTTGCCGCAGCCGAGCTCGAGCACGCTTGTGCCCGGCAGGGTCAGCAGTTCGTCGAGCAGGTCCATTTCGTCAGCGACGCGGCTGATATCGGGTTGGGCGATCTGCATTTCGTTGAGGGTCATATCAAGGACTCGGTTGCAAGGATGAAAAATGGCTCCGGCCGGCCGCGAACCCCGGCCAGTGCCTATTTGGACGGCTTGCGGCAAATCGGTCCATCGACCGGATTCTCGACGCGGTGCGCAATCGCAGAGGCGATCTCGTGGATTTCGTCGCATGAGAAATGCTCGAACAAACGACGCGCGATGGCCGGCGGAATCCGGATGGCGCGTGTCGAGCCATCCGCAAGCGTCACCCTGATTCCGACCGCGGGGTGGCTGACCAGTTCCGCGCCCGATTCGGCGAGCAGCATCTGTTCATCCATGATCCGCTCGTATTCAGCGTCGATGCCCGCTATTTTCGCATCGGCGAGGGGGCCGGCAGTTCGACCATAAAGCCTGCAATCGCGTCCTGCTGGCAATGTCGCGCGCCGCTGCGAATGCCACAAAGCGGTCGCGCAGCACCGTGTTGAAAAACAGGTATTCCAAGCCCATCGGGGTGTCCTTTCTTGATGCGCCTGGCGCCGTGCCGGGGTGTGCGTGCGGTTCAAGGGGGTATGCAGCTTGAGCGCCGCGCGGCTGTGAAATGCCAAGGCAGGAACGTCAGCGCCGGATTAATGCGAAGTTTGCAGCAACGCCGCCCAGCGTGTCAGCTTTTCTTCAAACGGCATGGCCGCATGGGCCGGGCTGGTGGATGGCAGCGTGGCGGTGCGTATGGCCTGTGCGGCGGCCGGCAGGCCGGGCAGCACCTGTCGCCGGTAGAGCTCGGCCGCTTTGCCGCCGTTGAAGCAGATCAAGCCGATGTCCGGATGGGATTCGATGAACGCGGCAAACGCATTCGGCACCACGCTCGAATGCACGATCGCGGCGTCGAGGCTGCCCGGCCGCTGTGCCGACGCGCAGACATCCCATAGCGCAATCCCGTTTTCAATCAGGCGTTGCGTGCGTTCGGCGTAGACCAATTCCGGGCCTGCGCCGAACAGCCGGCCCATAATTTTCCAGAAGGCGTTATGGGGATGGGCGTAGTACTGCTGCCGCTGGAGCGATACCTGTCCGGGCAGGCTGCCGAGGATCAGAACCCGCGCGTGTGCGTCGGCGATGGGCGGGAAGCACTTGTCATGCATAGGCTAACTAATCCCGGTTCCGTTCAAAACACGTCAGCCGAACCTCCACGCTGAGCGACAGGGCCGTCAACGCAGCGGCTTCCGCGCGGCCCTCTGCCTTGGCGCGGTAGAGGTGCGGCGTCATCGTCAGCAGATCGGCAATCTGCCCGGCGCTGGTCAGCTCGATCGAGAAGCGGACCGTTTCCGTCGACAGACGGCTGAAGCCTGCTGGCGTGGGCATCTCGTCGGTGCGCTCCGGCTTCAGGCTGGGGTAGATGATTTCGCGCAGTTCGCGCAGATGGTCGGGCCCGGCATCGACCTGCAGCAGCCGCCCGCCCGGTTTCAGCACCCGCGCAAACTCGGGATACACGGGAAAGCCGAACATGCACAGCACCCGATCCAGCGTGCCCGGCAGCACCGGCAGGTTGGCGTTGCTGCCCACCACCCAGTTGGGTCGCTTGTCCTGCTTCGCGGCCGACAACACCGCCCATTTGGAAATATCCAGCCCCAGCACGGCGAGGGTTTGTTCTTCCCCCACCGCAGCGGCCAGTTGGCGCAGGTAGTACCCCTCGCCACACCCGGCATCGAGGCAACTGCTGCTTGCGTGAGGGGGCAAATCGGCCAGCACACTCCGGCTGACCGCAGCAGCAATCGGCTGGTAAAAACCAGCCGTGAGAAAACGCCGTCGCGCCGCGATCATCTCCTTGCTGTCGCCCGGATCGCGCGAGCGTTTGTTTTGCACCGGTAATAGATGCGTATAGCCCTGGCTGGCGATGTCAAAACTGTGGCCAGAAGCGCAGCGCCAGGCGGAGTCGTTGCAATGCAAAGGCAGGCCGTCCAGCGGGCAGGCGAGCGCCTGGAATGGGGTAATGCTCATTGACTGGTTCACCGCACGACCGGATATTGAAAATGCCATATGGTAAGCCGTTGCCAGCCACATATCAGGCACAGAACCCGCGGTCGTCACATTCAGCATGAGCGAAGCCGTGCCGCCGGCCCCCAGTTTGCGGTATGTCTAACAGTAGTTCCGTTTCGTGCCGGCGACTAGCCGAGATCGGTGCTAAGTCCCGAGCAAGACAAGCGTGCGACACGTCTTGCGAATTCGTTTGGCCCCCGGTTTCATCTGCTAAATTGCAGCTATGCCCACTCAGTGCTTCCGGGATTGGGCGGCTTGCATCGGTCCTATCTGCCACAAAGGAAGTCGAATATGTTGGAAAATGCAGCCGGGCGGGGCTTCCGGATCCCGCGCAGCCGAGGGGAACGCGAGGGGCGAATATGCAGCTGATACAAATCTTCATCCCCATCTTTGACAACGAGGGGCAACGGTTCAGCCAGAGCAACTTCGATGGTATCAGGAGGCAGTTGGTGGAGCGCTTCGGAGGCATGACAGCTTTTGTCCAGTCGCCGGCGCTAGGCTTATGGAAGGATACGCAGCGGGGTGAGACAGCCCGCGATGACGTGATCTTGATCGAAGTGATGGTCGATGCGGTAGACCGGGAGTGGTGGTCAGCGTACCGCACCGAGCTCGAGCAAATCTTCCGCCAGGATGAAATCCTCGTGCGAGTTATTGCCTGCGAGCGGGTTTGAGCGAGGTGCATGCAACGTGCAACAAACCGAGGCGGTAAGCTGTCGGCGAGCTCAAGTAGCACCGCAAGCGTGGCGCAAAAACAGCGGTCTTCCCTCTATTGTCAGAAGGCAAAAAGAAGACGCATGAATGCATGACAGATAGCGGATTTACGCCGGGGTTTGCAATGCTGCCTGCATCGCCTGCTCTGTCACTGGGTAGGTCAACACGGCATGGATGGGAAACAGTTCCAGCAGCTTGCCGATATGGGGTTCCTCGCGGGCCTGCATGAACACGATCACCTTCGCCTGCGGCGCAAAGCGTTGCAGGGTCCGGATCGTGACGTCCAGGTTAGAGACGTTTGCGCCGGCGTAGTTGTTGCCCCAGCCGTAGACAAACTCCCCGACGAAGAAATCGGGCGGCTGCTTCTGCAACGCCCGATGGAGATTGCGGGCCGTGTCGAAGCGCTCCGCCACGATGTCCAGCTTCTGGTACAGCGCACTGAAGTCGGGAGGGAAGGGGGATTCGATCAGGGAGAAAAGTGTTTGCATGCTATGGCCGTTTACAAGGCGCTCATGGCATTGAGCGCCAATTGAAAGTGTCCGAAAAATCCAGGGCCGTTCAAATCCGGGCTAGCTCAGTCTGTCCCCTATTGTCTTCTCTCATTTCTCGGCTCCTGTAGTTGGGCTAACTGAAGTATTCGAGAGGTAAGCTGAACACGCTGATCGCGTAGCTGAGTGAGGCGTTTTGTCTCGAGCACGCCTCCGTATGCCTCATCTTCTTTGATCGACTCGTTTACGATGACAAGCGAGTGTGTCAGTGCAAGTAGCTCAGCAGTTGTGCGCGCTGCATCCGACTGCACACTTAGGGTGCGCGCGATTGATTGTATGATCTCCGATCCGCGAAGGGCGTCTTCGCCGGCCCTGACAGAGTCTCGCTGGGCCTGCGCGAATGCTGCGACTGCCGTCTCGGACTGTGATGCTTGCACTTGGAGCGCAAGCAATAAGGTGATGAAGGAGAAGAATCCGAGTATCGGATTTATTACACCACCCACGTAATCGCCAAACTGTCCCCATGTCGCATTGTCGAGACTTAGCTCTGTGTGAAAACGATAAAAATAGAGTGCTAGGATAACCCCGACGAGGCTACCGAGTAGTACTAGACCCACTAGAGCGTATTGGCGAGCAGTAGCTAAAGACCTTACGAACATGTTCACTCCTTCTGGCGAGTTCAGGTTGTTTTGACAGCGCAAGACTTTGGAAGGCGTTTAATGACGGCGAGTATTCAGCGTAAACAGCGGGCGTGTCTTACGTACTCTTTTTGAAATATCTTGTTGCATCAGCAGTGGCTTCTCATACGCCTGTTTTAGTAGTGGGTCAGCGTTGACGTGGGTCAGAAATTTCTGCCAGCATGAAATCTCGTCAAGTACCGCATCAAACGAAAGTCCGAAACTTGCCTTGGTATACAAGCGCGCGGCAAGGTCATCGGGTAGGTCGTCAACGAAACGCTGGATCGAAAGTTCTAGCGGTTGGCGAAGAAAAGCATTCGAAAACCAATTCTCACTAGAAGTCTGTAGCCGAGAATTGAACTTATCCCGCCCAGCCTGTTTTACGTTGAGCGATGCCTGTGAGCCGACCATTTTCATGATTATCTCCCTGGTAAGCCTGGGCATTTCCCGTGGGATATTCCCTTCCGCTTCCTCCAAAAATAGCTCCCTCAGCTTGGGGATGAGCAGCAGTTCAACGTAGCTAAGGTGGTCAATCTCGCTCAGGAAGAAGATGCTCTGATACCAGTTCTCTGGAATCTGACTTGTTGCAAGCTGACGATAAAACTCATCCTTGGCGACCGTGTCGCGTTCTTCAGCTACCTTTTGCGCGGCGAAGTATTCTGGAATGCTCTTGTGCAGAAAGTGATACCGATCGCCATCCTGAATTAGGAGACAAGTCACTCTCGCAAGGTCGGTGGCGTAGTCCTGTTCACTAACTGGCTCGAGATTAAGCGAAGCTAGTGAGGTACGAAGGTAGGAATGCAGTTCGCGATCATCCAAACTTAGCTTGTAGTCGTTTAGTGCAAGAAAGCACAGGGTTTCAAAAACTCTTTCGAAATCCACGTCGCCAAGGCTGACGTTCCTTTCTCGCACAAACCCAGGCTTCATCTTGTCGTGCCGCTTGAGAAGTGTTGCAAACAGGGATTTATAGAAAGCGGAGAGTTGATCGGGAATCTCTCCGGCGGATTTGTAGGTGATGATCAGAAGAGTCACAAGAAGCGGCGTAGTTAATACGCCTGCGATGTGCTCTTTGTTATGCAATGCATTTGTCAGGCGCATCTTGGTGTCAACGTCTTCGACCAGATGTTCGATTAGGGCTCCCTGCTCATGGCTTGTGAGTGGCTTGATTTTGGCCACACCGAACATCGGAGAGTTTTGAATATCTGAGTTTGGCCTCGCAGTTACAAGAATTGGGTACGCTTGGTACCTGCCCATAAAGTCATGTATTTCTTTGATGGTGGCGCTTCTATGGGTGGTGTCGATCTCGTCGAATCCGTCAAGCATGAAGATTATCAATCGGCGGCGCAGTAGATACTCTAAGGCAAGAGGTTCGATTGGGCCGATGCTAGCCTCTATCGCTTGTTGAACGAGTTTGGTAAGTGTGGCAGTTTTGTCGATGTGCCTAAGTTGAAGGAACACAGGCACATGCTGGCCAGACGCTGCAGCACGTAGCGCAAGATAGCGGAGAAGAATCGATTTTCCTTGGCCTGCGATTCCTTCAACAACTACGGGCCCATTCTGAACTAGCGGCGGTGCAGAATCGAAGCGTTCAGTTTTGGAGTCGGTCTGGATGCGTTGGGTGTAGTAGAACTCCTCGACATCTACGGGAATATCAACTTGCCAAATCGTTTTCACTTGCGAAACACTTGCGAGGTAAGCGAGCCGTCGGTTTCTCATTTCAGGGGTACAGAGCAGAGCTAGGGCGGTCTTCAGCGCACCTTTTGCTAGTGAATGGTGCGCTGATAAAAGGTCGGATATCTTTTCTTGCTTCACGTTCTTTCGCCGCTTGCGATCAGCAGGAACCAGTTCGATTTTGAGCGTACACCCGACAGCCTCGGCATAGCGCTTGAGTGACGCCACCGAGGGCGCATGCTTGCCGGCGGATTCCAGGCGCGATATTGCGCTTTTGGTGGTGCCCATAAGCGTGGCGACTGCCTCTTGAGTGAGGCCGGCGCGGGTGCGGGCAGCAAGCATTTCGTGGGCGAGGGCGTATTCGACCTCTAGCGCTTCGTAGGCTTGGTTGAAGCCGCGGCGTTTGGAGGCCTTTTCAAGGAACGCCTTGTGGTCGTGGCGCACGGGTTGGAATTTCAGATCAGCCATTTTGAGTCTCCTTCAGTCGCTTTCGAGCAAGTTTGATTTCGCGGTCGGGCGTTTGCTGCGACTTCTTGATGAAGGCGTGCAGCACGATGACGCGCCGGCCCACGAGAAAACAATAAAACGCGCGGCCGATGCCTGAGCGGCCGCGTGGCCGTAATTCAAACAATCCATCACCAAAAGCACGCGAATAAGGCAATTTTAGATTGGGGCCATGCTCGATGAGCAATTCGGCGATTCGAGCGTAGTCCGCGAGAACGTCTGCGGGCCAGGATTCGATCTCGGCCAGTACCCGCTCATGGAAGTACTCAATGGAAAATGCCATGAGTGAAGGTTAGCAATAGTGCTAACCTGCGTCAACGCGAAAAGTGGGCAATGGCGCAGAGACAAGTAGAAACGCCCCGGTGATTCCAGGAATCACCGGGGCGTTTTTCAGTGCGAAGGGATCAAGCTTTAGCTTGGCAACATCGCCAGCAACCCATTCAAGCGCCGTACAAAGCTCGCCGGGTCATCCAACTGGCCACCCTCCGCTAGCAACGCCTGTTCAAACAGCAGGTTGGCCCAGTCGGCGAAGCGGTCTTCGTCAGACTCGTTGTTGAGCCGCGTGACCAGTGCATGTGACGGGTTGATCTCCAGCGTCGGCTTCACCGTGGGCGCAGCCTGGCCGGCGGCCTTGAGCAGGCGCTCGAGGTTGGCGCTCATGTCGGCTTCGCCGGTGACGAGGCAGGCGGGCGAGTCGGTGAGGCGGTGGGTGATGCGTTCTGCGCGGTCTTCTCAGCTTCGTCTTCTAGCGCGCCGAGGTCGAGGCCGCCCTTGGCGACGGATTTCAGCGGCTTGCCGTCGAACTCGTGCAGGTTGCCACTCAGCCATTCGTCGACGCGGTCGGACAGCAGCAGAACTTCGATGCCTTTCTTGCGGAAGATTTCGAGGTGCGGGCTGTGCTGGGCGGCGGCAAAGCTGTCGGCGGTGATGTAGTAGATGGCGCTCTGGCCTTCTTTCATCCGCGCCACGTAATCCTTGAGCGAGACGATCTGCGCGTCGCTGTCGGTGTGGGTGGAGGCAAAGCGCAGCAGGCCGGCGATGCGGTCCTTGTTGGCGTAGTCCTCGCCGGGGCCTTCTTTCAGCACCTTGCCGAAGGCGCTCCAGAATGCGGCGTATTTTTCCGGCTGGTTTTCGGCCAGGTCTTCCAGCAGGCCCAGCACCTTTTTCACCGAGCCGGCCTTGATGGCGTCGATGTCGCGGCTCGACTGCAGGATTTCACGCGACACGTTCAAGGGCAAATCGGCCGAGTCGATCACGCCGCGCACGAAGCGCAGGTATTGCGGCATCAGCTGTTCGGCGTCGTCCATGATGAAGACACGGCGCACGTAGAGCTTGATGCCGTGGCGGTGGTCGCGGTCGTAGAGGTCGAACGGCGCGCGCGCCGGCAGATACAGCAGCGAGATGTATTCCTGCTTGCCTTCCACGCGATTGTGCGACCACGCCAGCGGCGCTTCGGCATCGTGCGCGACGTGTTTGTAGAACTCGTTGTATTCGTCTTCCGACACATCCTTCTTGGCGCGCGCCCACAGGGCCGAGGCACGGTTGACGGTTTCATCCTCGTCGGTCGGGGTTTCGACGCCGTCTTTCCATTCGGTCTGCTTCATCACGATGGGCAGGGTGATGTGGTCGGAATAGGTGCGGATGACCGACTTGATCTTGTAGTCCGACAGGAATTCGTCTTCGCCTTCGCGCAGGTGCAGCACGATCTCGGTGCCGCGGCCGGGCTTGTCGACGGTTTCCAGGGTGTAGTCGCCGGCACCTTCGGATTCCCAGCGCACGCCGTGCTCAGCCGTGAGGCCGGCGCGACGGGTGGTGAGCGTGACGCGGTCGGCAACGATGAAGGCGGAGTAGAAGCCGACGCCAAACTTGCCGATCAGCGCGGCGTCCTTTTGCTGGTCGCCGGACAGTTGCGAGAAGAATTCGTGGGTGCCGGATTTGGCGATGGTGCCGATGTGGTCGATGACTTCCAGCCGGCTCATGCCGATGCCGTTGTCGCTGATGGTCAGCGTGCGCGCGTCGCGGTCGAAGGCGACGCGGATTTTCAGCTCGGAGTCGCCTTCAAACAGGGCGGGGTCGGACAGCGCTTCGAAGCGCAGCTTGTCGGCGGCGTCGGAGGCGTTGGAAATGAGTTCGCGCAGGAAAATGTCCTTGTTGGAATACAAGGAATGGATCATCAATTGCAGCAGTTGTTTGACTTCGGCCTGAAAGCCCAGGGTTTCTTTTGTCGTGGCGGACATGCCATATCTCCATGGTTGAACGATGGCACGTCAGATTGGGGCGATGCGACAGCATTTCAAGGCGCGCGTTGCCGCGTAGAAATTTCTTTCAGGCCGATACGGCTTCGCCTTGTCGGGCGCCCATTCCAAACGGCCGCAAATGGCCGACGAACTGCTCGGTGGCGGCGCGCCAGGAGAAGGTTTCGGCGTGGGCGCGGGCGTGGCTGCGGTCGATGTCGAGCGCGGCGAGGCAGGCGGTGCGCAGGTCTTCGTGCATCACGCCGGCGGTCGAGTTGCCCAGCACATCGATCGGGCCGCTGACCGGGTAGGCGGCGACCGGCAGGCCGCAGGCCATGGCTTCCAGCAGCACCAGACCGAAGGTGTCGGTCTTGCTGGGGAACACAAACACGTCGGCGGCGGCATAGACTTCGGCCAGCTCGGGCTGTTTCATCACGCCGAGGTAGTGGGCGTCGGGATACTGCGCGCGCAGGCCGGCCAGCGCCGGGCCGTCGCCCACCACCCATTTGGAGCCGGGCAAATCCAGCTGCAAAAAGGCCTCGACGTTTTTCTCGACCGCCACCCGGCCGACGTACAGAAAGATCGGGTGCTCGCTGTCCAGACGATGCGAGGTCTGTAGTTTGAACACGTCGAGATCCACGCCGCGCGACCACAGCACCACGTTGTCGAAGCCGAAGGCTTCGAGATCGGTCTTGACTGCCTGGGTGGGCGTCATCACCGCGCTGGCCGGGCCATGAAACCAGCGCAGAAAGCGGTAGGTCCAGGCCAGCGGGATGCCGGTGCGGGCCTGGACGTATTCGGGAAAGCGCGTGTGGTAGGCGGTGGTGAATGGCAGCTTGTGCTTGATCGCGTAGCGGCGCGCGGCGAGGCCAAGCGGCCCTTCGGTGGCGATATGCAGCGCGTGCGGAGCGTAGTCCTGGATGCGCCGCTGCACTGCGTTGCCGGCCAGCACCGACAGGCGGATGTCCGGGTAGGTGGGACAGGGCAGGGTGCGGAATTCGAGCGGGGTGAGGATGTCCACCTGATGCCCCATGGCCTGCATTTCGCGGCGCGTGGTGGTGAGCGTGCGCACCACGCCGTTGACCTGGGGCGACCAGGCGTCGGTCACGATCATGACTTTCATGCGGTTTCCAGAACGGTTGCGATGGTCTTGTCAGTGCTGCTGGCTGGCGTTTCCAGGCAGTGCGTCCAGTGGAGGATCTCGAGTGTGCCATCGGCGTTCTCGGCCAGCGCGGTGAGGCTTTCCACCCAGTCGCCGTCGTTGCAGTACAGCAGGCCGTCTAGCATGCGGATCTCGGCCTTGTGGATGTGACCGCAGATGACGCCATCGCAGTCGCGCCGGCGCGCTTCGTCGGTCATTACTTTCTCGAACGCGGTGATGAAGCTGACCGCGTTCTTGACCTTGTGCTTGATGTATTGCGACAGCGACCAGTAAGGGTAGCCCATGCGCGTGCGCATGCCGTTGAACCAGCGGTTGAGCGTGAGGATCAGGGTGTAGCCGCTGTCGCCCAGATAGGCGAGCCAGCGCGCGTGCTGCATCACGCCGTCGAACAGGTCGCCGTGGGTGACGAGGAAACGCCGGCCGTCGGCGGTGACGTGGATCACCTCATCGGCCACCTCGATGTCGCCGAACGCCAGGCCCATGAACTGCCGCGCCATCGAATCGTGATTGCCCGGCACGTAGATCACGCGCGTGCCCTTGCGCGCCTTGCGCAGCAGCTTTTGCACCACATCGTTGTGCGAGCGCGGCCAGTACCAGCCCTTGCGCAGCTGCCAGCCGTCGATGATGTCGCCTACCAGATACAGCGTGTCGGATTCGTTGTGCTTCAGAAAGTCGAGCAGGTAGCGTGCCTGGCAGCCCGCGGTGCCGAGGTGGATGTCGGATATCCACAAGGTGCGGTAGTGGCGGGCGGGCGCGTCAGCCGCAGGCGGGGCGTCAGAGCGGCTGGGAGACCAGGGCGCGGCGCTCGCTGGCGGTTGGGGCAGGGCATCCGGGCGTGCGCGGAGCCGGTTCGTGACGCGATTCAGCATGTCGCCATGAGGCCACGCCCAGATGACAGCGGCGTGGCAGGCGGGTGAAGCTTTGTTGACGCGCGGGTCTGAGTGCGGAGTGCGTGCGCGTCAGCGCGAAATCAGCTCCAGCAGCACACCTTGTGCCTGGTAGGGCTTGGAGCGGCCCGGCTTCTTGCAGCGATAGCTGCCGTCGGACTGCATTTCCCAGGCCTGCACGTTGTCGCGAAGATAGGGCTTGAGGCCTTCGGCGATGACGCGTTTCTTGAGCTTGGGGTTGAGGATGGGAAAGCCTGTCTCGATGCGGCGGAAGAAGTTGCGGTCCATCCAGTCGGCCGATGACAGATAGACCAGCTCGTCGCCTCCGTTCTTGAAGTAGAAAATCCGCGTGTGCTCGAGGAAACGGCCGACGATCGAGCGCACCCGGATGTTTTCCGACAGCCCGGTGATACCGGGGCGCAGGGCGCACACGCCGCGCACGATGAGGTCGATCTTCACTCCGGCCTGCGAAGCGGCGTAGAGGGCGGCAATGACCTGCGGCTCCAGCAGCGAATTCATCTTGGCGACGATGGCTGCAGGTTTACCGGCGGCGGCCAGGTCGGTTTCGCGCTGGATCGCCGCGAGGACTTCGCTGTGCAGGGTGAACGGCGCCTGCCACAGGCGCTTTAGCTTGCCGGCCTTGCCGAGCCCGGTGATCTGGGTGAACAGGCTGTTGGCATCGGCGGTAATGGCGTCATCGCAGGTCATCAGCCCGAAGTCGGTGTACATACGCGCGGTGCGGGCATGGTAATTACCCGTGCCCAGATGCGCATAGCGTTTGAGTTCGCCGTCTTCACGGCGGATGACGAGCGCCAGCTTGGCGTGGGTTTTGTAGCCGACCACGCCGTAGATCACGTGCGCGCCGACTTCTTCCAGCTTGGCCGCCCAGTTGATATTGGCTTCCTCGTCGAAGCGCGCCATCAGTTCGACCACGACCGTGACTTCCTTGCCCGACTGCGCTGCGCGGATCAGCGCCATCATCAGCTTGGAATCGGTGCCGGTGCGGTAAACCGTCTGGCGGATGGCGACGACATGGGGATCGGCCGCCGCCTGCTCGATGAAATGGATCACCGGCTGGAACGATTCGAACGGGTGGTGCAACAGGATGTCGCCCTTCTTGATCTGGGCAAAGATATCTTCCTTGTTGGCGAGCCGGGCGGGCAGGGCGGGGGTGAACGGGGTGAACTTGAGCTCGGGGCGGTCGACCCAGTCGGGCACCTGCATCAGGCGCACCAGGTTGACCGGGCCGTTGACCTGATACAGGTCGTCGCGCTCCAGTTCGAACTGTTCGAGCAAAAAAGCCGCCATCGATTCCGAGCAGTTGTCCGCCACTTCCAGCCGCACCGCTGCGCCGAAGTGCCGCTGCGGCAGCTCGCCCTGCAGCGCCTGGCGCAGGTTCTTGGTTTCCTCGTCGTCGACAAACAGGTCTGAATTGCGGGTGACGCGAAACTGGTAGCAGCCTTCCACTGTCATCCCGGCAAACAGTTCGCCGACGTGGGCGTGCAAAATCGACGACAGGAACACGAAGCCGTATTCGCAGCCGGCGATTTCTTCGGGCATGTGGATGAAACGCGGCAGCGCGCGCGGCGCCTGCACCACGGCGGCACCCGAATTGCGGCCAAAGGCATCGCGGCCGGACAGCTCGACCGCAAAATTCAGGCTCTTGTTGAGCACCAGCGGGAAGGGATGCGATGGGTCGAGCCCCACCGGCGTGAGAACCGGCATCAGCTCGCGCAAAAAATACTCGCGGATCCATGCCGCCTGGGTTTCGGTCCAGTGGGTGCGGCGAAAAAAGTGGATGTCGCGCCTGGCCAGCGCGGGAATCACGTCGCGGTTGAGCAGCTCGTATTGCTTGTCAACCAAAGCGTGCGCCATGTCGGCCACGGCGCGATATTGCTGGCGCGGCGTGAGGCCGTCATCCGAGCGCTGGGTGGAGTTGGCGCGCAGCTGTTCCTTGAGCCCGGCCATCCGCACCTCGAAAAACTCGTCCATGTTGCTGGACACGATGCAGAGGAATTTCAGGCGTTCCAGCAGCGGCACCTCGGGATCGTCGGCCTGCGCCAGCACGCGGCGATGGAAGGCGAGGATGCCGAGTTCGCGATTGATCAGGGTGTCGGGACTGGGGAGATTCATGGTCTAGTATCCGGGATGACTTGCCATGATAAACGGCAGCCCAATCCCGAATGTGACAATTATATGAATAGCCCCTCTCCCGTCGAAGTCGAACTCAAACTGGCACTGCCGCCGCAACAGGCCACGCGTTTCATCAAGCTGATGGCGCGGCGGCGCATTCCCGCAGTGGAGCAGGCCTTGCTCACCCGCTATTACGACACGCCGGATTTTGCGCTGAGTGAGCAGGGGATCGCGCTGCGGGTGCGGCGCATCGGTCGCCGCTGGCTGCAAACGCTGAAGACCGAAGGCGAACGCAGCGGCGGCTTGTCGCGCCGGGCGGAATATGAAGTCGCGAGCGGCGGCCGCACGCTGGACTGGAGCCGTTTTCCCGCCGAGGCGCAGGCGCGGGTAGCGGAAGCCCTGCGCGCGCAGCTGGTCCCGGTCTTCGAGACCGACTTCACGCGCACCAGCTGGCTGCTGGTGGGCGAACACGGAACCGCAATCGAAGTGGCGCTGGACATCGGCGAAGTGCGCGTGCCCAAGCGCAAAGACGCCGCCGCGCAAAGCCAGCCGCTGTGCGAAATCGAACTCGAACTCAAAAGTGGCCAGCCGGATGCGCTGTTCGCGCTGGCGCTGGACTGGGCGGCGCAGCTCGACGCCCTGCCGCTGGACATCAGCAAGGCGGAGCGCGGCGTGCGGCTGGCGCACCGACTGGCCGCCGAGCCGGTGAAATCCCTGCCGCTGGTGTTGGACAAAACTCTTAGTGTGGAAGCTGGGTTTGCCGCAGTGTGCCAGGCCTGCCTGACGCAGTTTCAGGCGAACCTGCCCGGCGTTCTGGATGCGGACGACATCGAGTATGTGCATCAGGCGCGCGTGGCGTTGCGGCGCTTGCGCGCGGCGCTGCGCCTGTTTCGCCGGGTGTGCGAAGTGCCACCGGACTTGTTGCAAACCCTGCGCGCGCTGGTCGCCGCATTGGGGCCGGCACGCGACTGGGATGTGCTGTGCAGCGAATGGGTGCCCGCCGTAGGGGCGCATTGTCCCGATGCGGCGGATTGGCAGCGCGGGCTGGACGCGTGGCAGGCGCAGCGTGCCGATGCGCGCGCCAGCATGCGGGCAACGCTGCTGCAGGCGCATCCAGGCGCCTGGATGCTGGCGTTTCAGCGCTGGCTGCTGCAGCGCGGCTGGCGCAGGAGCCCGGCCGGCGGCGCGGCACCCGAAGCGCAGCGCTTTGTGCAGTTGTCGCCGCTGGCACCCTGGGCGCGCCAGGCCTTGCACAAAGGGCGGCGCCAGGTGCTACGCGGGGCGGAAGCCTTTGCCGGGATGGATGCGGAGCAGCGGCATCGTTTGCGCATTGTCATCAAGCGCCAGCGCTATGCCGTCGAGTTTTTTCAGAGCCTGGTCGGCGGGCGTCGGCTCGCGCGCGCCCAGACTGCCTTACGCAATGCGCAGGACAGCCTCGGGCGCAGCAATGATGCGCAGGTGGCGAACCACTTGTTGGACACCACCCCGGCCAGCGCGCGGGCGGCGGCGATGTTCGTGCGCGGATGGCTGGCAGCCCTGCAGGCGGAAGGTGCGCCCAGGGAAAACGAGCAATCGGTACAGGCCTTGCTGCAGGCGCTGCGCAAGCTCAAGCCGTAGTGGGTCGAAGGGTGGGCGCAGAAATCCGGCTGTCATATTCCGGTCCCACGCCTGCCGGACAATGGCGCAATGGGTTGCACAAACCCGAATTTTTGAGGACGCAGGATGGATTTGATTTTGTGGCGACACGCCGAGGCGGAAGACACCAGCCCGGACATGGAACGCAAACTGACGGGGCGCGGGCGCAAACAGGCGTCGCGCATGGCCGACTGGCTGAACCCGCGGTTGCCGCCGGACATCCGCGTGCTAGCCAGCCCGGCCACGCGCGCCTGGCAGACGGCGCAGGCGCTGGGCCGGGATTACGACCTGGTGCCGGAGCTGGAACCGGGCGCCAGCGCGGCCAACCTGCTGCGCGTGGCCGACTGGCCGGATTCGGTTCATCCGATTTTGATCGTCGGGCACCAACCCACCCTGGGTCAGGTGGCCATGCTGCTGCTGGCGAACCAGCAAGGCGATCTGCCGGTGAAAAAAGCCGGCATCTGGTGGTTTACAAGCCGCGAACGCGCGGGCGAATTGCAGGTGGTTTTGCGCGCAGTGGCCGGGCCTGACTGGTTATAATCGCCATGTGATTATTCAACGCATTCCGTATGAAGCCTCCGTTTGCGAGGCCCATTTGCCCCATCCGGCCCTGCCGGTGACGCCGCCGCCATGCCAGCCGGGATGATTGCACTGCGTGATCTGGTCGTCGAGGCGACGCCGTTGCGCCGCTTCATGCTGGCCTTGCTGGTACTGGTGCCGCTGGTCGCCTTGTCCAGCGCCTACTGGTGGTTGAATCCGCCGGCTTATCGCGTGCTGTACGCGCAGCTGTCCGACCGCGCGGGCGGCGAAGTCATCAGCGCCCTCGAACAACTCGACATTCCCTACCGCCTGTCTGCCGCCAATGGCCGCATCGAGGTTGCGGCCGATCAGCTGCATCTGGCGCGCTACCGCCTGGCCGCAATGGGCCTGCCGCGATCCGACGCCAATGCCGAGGATGCCATCGATCGCGCGCCCAGTTTTGGCGCCTCGTCGCTGCAGGAACAGCAACGCTATCAGCACATGCTGGAAGTCGATCTGGCGCGATCGATGCAGAAGCTGCATGGCATCGAGCTTGCGCGGGTGCACCTCGCCCTGCCCAGGGTGTCGCCGTTTTTGCGCGACGCGCCGCCGGCCACCGCCGCCGTGCTACTGCGCCTGCGCCCGGGCGCCCGGCTGTCGGCCGCGCAGGTGGGCAGCATCCAGACCATGGTCGCGGCCAGCGTGCCGCGCCTCAAGCGCGCCGAAGTGCAGGTGCTGGATCAGGACGGGATCGTGCTCGGTGCCAACCCGCCCGAACGCACCGAGTCGCCGCAAGCAGCGCTGGAGCAGGACATGGCGCGCCGCGCGCTGGCGGTGCTTTCGCCGTGGCTGGGGCCGGACCGCGTCAGCGTGCAGATCACCGCTTTTCTCGAAGACAGCGAAACCCGGCAGACTGTCGAGCGCATGAGCAATACGGGATCAGGCGGGCGGGCGCAGGAAAAAACGGTGCTCACTACCCGGCTGCCCGAAGGCCGGATCCGGCGGGTCAACGCCATCGTGATTCTGGGTTTTGACGCCAGTACAGCCGAATTGAAACGCGCCGGGCAACTGACCCGCCTGGCGCTGGGGCTGATGCCTGGGCGCGGCGACAGCGTGATGGTCTACGCCTTGCCGCGCAAAGCCGGTGAGCAGCCTGCCGCGCCTGCGCAGACTGAAACCCGTGCACCGCCCGCTGTGCCTGCCGTTTCAAGCCGGCCCGACTCGATCCCGCAGGTGCAGCCACGACTGGTGCCATCCACGTCGACCCGCTCCGCGTTCCCCTGGCCAATGGAGTGGCTGGCAGCCGCGGTGGGCGGCATCGTGTTGCTGGGCGTAATCGGCTGGCGGAAGGGGCGTCGACCGCAACCGGCCGAACGGGCGGTCGACGATTTTGACGGCGAGCTCGACACAGTGCGCAATCAGGTGGTGAGCGACCCCCGCGTGACGGCCGATGTCATCAAGTTGTGGATGCGCGCATGAGCCAGGCCGGCATCGAAAAATCAGCTGCCCTGTTGCTGGCGCTCGGCGAAGAGGCGAGTGCAGCGGTGTTCCGTTACCTGAGCCCGCTCGAGGTCAGCCGCCTGGGCGCCGCCATGCGCGAGATGGGTGTGCTGCCGCGCGAGCGGGTGCGGCTGATTCTGCGCGACTACGCAGCCGAGGCGGCCGAGCAGACCGGATTTGCCACCGATGCCGGACGGTTTCTCGATGACAGCCTCAAGCTGGCCTGGAGCCCGGAGCGCGCGCAGGCGATGCTGCAACGGCTGGGCGCAGCGGGTCTTCAGGCAGGGGACAAACTGGCCGGGCGCGATCCGGCGGAGATCGCCGGCCTGCTGGCCGAGCAGCCGCCGCAATTGATTGCCATGGTGCTGGCGCAGTTGCCGCGCGATATCGCAGCCGCGGTGCTGGACGTGCTGCCGGGCAGCGTGCGGGCCGAGACCCTGATGAGTCTGGCGCACAGTGACGCGCCGCATTCCGAGATGCTGGCCGAACTCGACGACTGGCTGGCGAGTCTCGATGCAGCCGATACGTCGCAGGGCGAAGCCGCGGTCGCCGGCCTGCTGGGACAGATGAGCGAGGGCAGCGCAGCCGCCGCCTTGAACCTGATCAATCACGACGACGCGGAACTGGCGGCGCGGCTGCGCGTGCGCCATCTCGCGTTCGAGGATCTGGCCCGCTTGCCCGAGGCCAGCCGCAAAACCTTTTTGCGCAACATCGGCGCGCGCGTGCTGTTGCTGGCCTTGAAAGGCAGCGACGGCCGGGTGCTCGACGCGCTCACCGCCGTGATGAGCCCGACCGCCGCGCAACGCATGCGCGATGACCTCGATACGCTGGGCGCGGTGCCGGTCACCGCCATTCAGGCTGCGCAGGAAGACGCCAGCGCGACCCTGCGGCGGTTGGCGGCGGAGGGGGCGATCCTGTTTCCGCAAGAGGAGGCTGCATGAGCACACAGGACGACAGCGGCTCGACGGAAAGCCGGCAAAAGGAAGCCACCGCATTCGAACAATGGGAAGTGGTCGAGCTGGTTGCGCAGGTGAACGAACCCGCGCCGGATCACCCTGCGGCCGAGTTGATCCAGCTGCGCGAAACCGCCCGCGCGGAAGGCTACGCCGAAGGCCTGGCTGCCGGACGCGCGAAGGCCGAACAGGCCTGCGGGCAGATGAAACAGCTGGCCGAAAGCTTCGACAACACGCTCGACAACCTCGATTTTCACATCGCCGACATGGTGCTCGACCTGGCGCTGGACGTGGCGCGGCAGGTGGTGGCGGGTGAACTGGCGGTGCGCCCGCAGCACATTCTCGATGTGGTGAATCAGGCGCTCAGGCAGATGGCCGAATCGAGCCGCAGCGCCCGCCTGCTGCTGAATCCCGAAGACGCCGCCCTGGTGCGGCCGCACCTCGATCAGGTACTCGACAAGAACCGGCTGCGCATCGTTGAGGATATTCGTATCGTGCGTGGCGGCTGTCTGATCGAAACCCCGCAGGGCGACCTCGATGCCACCCTGCCGTCGCGCTGGCGCCAGGTGGTGCAGGTGCTGGGGTCCAACCAGAACTGGCTCGAATAAACCATGGATCGCACCGTTCGTTTACGTGAATACCTGGCGGCATGCCGGCGTGCCGTCAGTGGCGCAACGCCGATTTCGGGCAGCGGGCGGCTTACCCGCGTGTCTGGCCTGGTGATGGAAGCCGTGGGCCTGCGCATGCCGGTCGGCAGCCAGTGCCAGATCCAGGTACCGGGCGGACAGAACATCGAGGCCGAAGTGGCAGGGTTTTCCGGCGACCATTTGTTCATCATGCCGGCGTCCGATATTTACGGCGTGATGCCGGGCGCGCGGGTGGTTCCCGATAATCCGATGGCGGTGCAGCCGCCGCGCCTCGGCGTGCGCTACATCATGCGGCGCCGGGCGCAGGACCGCGTGCGCCAGGTGCCGGTGGGCGAGCATCTGCTGGGACGCGTGCTCGACGGCGCTGGCCGGCCGCTCGATGGTCTCGGTTCGCTGCTGCTGGAACGCCGCGTGCCGCTGTACAGCCGGCCGATTAATCCGCTCGAGCGCGCACCGATCCGGCAAACCCTGGACGTCGGTGTGCGCGCGATCAACGGCCTGCTGACGGTGGGGCGCGGCCAGCGGCTCGGCCTGTTTGCCGGCAGCGGCGTCGGCAAGAGCGTGCTGCTCGGCATGATGGCGCGCTACACCGAGGCCGACGTCGTGGTGGTCGGCTTGATCGGCGAACGCGGCCGCGAGGTCAAGGAATTCATCGACACCATTCTAGGCGCCGAAGGCATGGCGCGCGCCGTTGTGGTGGCCGCGCCCGCCGACCATCCGCCGCTGATGCGCCTCAATGGCGCGGCGTATGCGATGGCGATTGCCGAATATTTCCGCGACCAGGGCAAGCATGTTTTGCTCATCATGGATTCGCTCACA
The DNA here is from genome assembly GCA_002257045.1 of Hydrogenophilales bacterium 16-61-112. GTDB lineage: Bacteria > Pseudomonadota > Gammaproteobacteria > Burkholderiales > Thiobacillaceae > Thiobacillus. The sequence continues at coordinate 27,668 of NCHD01000035.1, forward strand.
CGCTATGCGATGGCGCAGCGCGAAGTGGCGCTGGCGATCGGCGAGCCGCCCGCGACCAAGGGCTATCCACCGTCGGTGTTCGCCAAGCTGCCGCAACTGGCCGAACGCGCGGGCAACGGCCGCAATGGCAGCGGCTCGATCACCGCGTTTTTCACCGTGCTGATGGAGGGCGACGACCAGCAGGACCCGATCGCCGACGCGGCGCGCGCGATTCTCGACGGCCACATCGTATTGAGCCGCGATCTGGCGGATGCCGGACATTACCCCGCGATCGACATTGAAGCCTCGATCAGCCGGGTGCAGCCCGATCTGCTGAACGACGAGGCGCTGGAGCGGACGCGCCGGTTCAAGTATCTCTACTCGCGCTACATGCGCAGCCGCGACCTGCTGGCCGTCGGTGCCTACGTGCCGGGCGCCGACGTGGTGCTGGACGAAGGCGTGCGCCTGTATCCCCGCATGCAGGGCTACCTGATGCAGGGCATGCGCGAGCGCGCGTCGATGGACGCTGCCCGCAGCGGCCTCGAGGAGGTGGTCGGATGAAACCGTTTGCCCTGGCGCGGGTGCTGCAGCTGGCGACCGGGCGCAGCGAAACGCAGGCGCGCACCGTCAAGCTGGCGCACGGCATCTGGCTGCGCGCGCGCGGCCGGCTAGTACAGTTGACCGCGCTGCGCGACGCGCACATCGCGCAGCTGTCGGGTGAGCTGCGCGATGGCATTGCGGCCGCGCAGCTGCAGGAAAAAAACCGGCTGCAGATTGCGCAGCTGGCCGAAATGCAGGCCGCACAGGCCGCCATCGATGTCGCCTACCGCGACTGGCAGGCGCAGCTGGCCGAGTGGATCAAGCTCGACCAGCGGGTCAAGGCGCTGCGGCTGCTGGAACAGCGCCACCTGGCGCAGATTGCCGTCCAGCAGCGGCGCATCGAGCAACGCCAGCACGATGAACTGGTCGAGCTGGCTCACCATCGCGAATCGAGACACCTCAGCTGATGCAGTTGCTTGCCCTTACCCCCGCAGAAATCGCTTTTCTGAGCGTGCCCGATGCCGTTCCCGAAGGCCTGCACGCGCGTTTCAGCCAGAAACTGGCGGCAACCTTGACGGCGAGCCTGCGCGTTCCAGTCAGGGCCTGCCCACAGGACGCCGCAACCCGGTTTGATTCGGCGCCCGGTCTGCCCGGCTGGCAGCCCGATGGCGCGCTGTCCACCTTGTGGCTGGTGCGCCGGCTCGGCGGCAAGCGCATCAGCGGAGCGGCGTCGTTTGTGCCCAGGAGTCTGCTGCAGACGTTGAACGCGGCGCTGGCAGAGTGCTGGCTTGACGCCCCCGTGCCTGCGTTGCCGGCTGCCCTCGCGTGGCAGATTGCTTCCCCGCTCGGCGAGGCAGAGCTTGTCCTGCAGTTGCCGCTGCAACCCCCCACCATGACGCGCTGGGCGCGCGAGGTCATCCAGCATGTTCGTTAAGTCCGTGCATTCAAGTGCACACCGCAACCTGATCCCCCGCATCGAAGCAACGGGCGCGCTGCTGGCTCCCGGCTGGGCATGGGCCGCGCCTGACACGGCGGGCAGCCTGGTCACCGTGCTGCTGAGCCTGGGCCTGATACTGGGCGGCTTCGTCGCTGTTGCCTGGTTCGCCCGCCGCTTTCTGCCGGGCATGGGCACGCAAGGCACGGTCAAAGTCGTGTCCAGCACCGCAGTCGGCAGCCGCGAGCGCGTGGTGCTGATCGAGGTCGAGGACACCCGGCTGTTGCTGGGCGTGGGTGGCGGCAACGTGCGCTTGCTGCATACCCTGCCCAGGCCCGGCACGTCGCTTGCGGCAACGGAGCCTGTGCAATGAAGCTGCCAGCCATACTGCTTGTATTGGGATTGAATCTGCTGGCGCTGGCCGCAAGCCTGCCGGCCTTTGCCGCCGAAACCAGCGTGCCGCTGTTGAGCGTGACACCCGGCGCGGGCGGGCAGGTGATCGGCGTGCCGGGTGCCAGCCTGCCCTGGTTGCTGCTGTTTCCTTTTTTACCCGCCTTGTTGCTGGCCTTCACCGCGTTTACCCGCATCGCCGTGGTGCTGTTCCTGCTGCGGCAGGGGTTGGGCAGCCAGACCGCGCCGCCCAACCTGGTGCTGATGGGGCTGGCGGTGCTGCTGACTATATTTGTCATGTCGCCCGCGCTCAAAACCATCAACGCTGAGGCGTACCAGCCGTATCTGGCCGGCTCGCTCAGCTTCAACGCCGCTGCCGAACAGGCCGCCACGCCGCTCAAAAGCTTCATGCTGCGGCAAACGCGTGCCGAAGACCTGAGCCTGTTTACCGAGGGCGACCCAAGCCTCAACCCCTCCACCCTTGATCCAAAACAGGCAGAGTCGGTGCCGCTCGCCGCGCTGGCGCCGGCCTTTCTCACCAGCGAACTCAAGACCGCGTTCCAGATCGGATTCATGGTGATCCTGCCGTTCCTGGTGATCGACCTGGTGGTCGCCGCCGTGCTGACCGCGCTCGGCATGATCATGCTGCCGCCGCAACTGGTGTCGCTGCCGCTCAAGCTGCTGCTGTTCGTCACCGTGGACGGCTGGCATCTGCTGGTCGGTTCGCTGATCGGAAGTTTCTGATGGGCCGCCACCGCTAATGGAAGGCCTCGCCCGCGACGCGCTCTGGCTGGTGGTCTTGCTGGCGGCACCCGTCTTGCTGGCCGGCCTGTTCACCGCGTTCGCCATCAGCGTGTTTCAGGCTGCCACCAAAATCCTCGAACCGACCCTGTCCTTTGTGCCCAAGCTCATCGTCATGCTGCTGGTGCTGGCCTTGCTGGGTAGCTGGATGGGCGCCCAACTGGTCGAATTCGCGCGCAGCATGCTGACCGATTTTCCCGGCCTGATCGAATGACGGCTCTGCCCCTGGCCGAAGCGAGCCTGGCGACCTGGATGTTCGCCTTTGCCCGCCTGGCCGGGTGGACCTTATTCGATCCGCTGACTGGGCGCCTGCCCTTGCTGTTGCGCCTGCTGCTCGCCGCCGTGCTGGCCGCCGTGCTGACCCCGGGTCTCGAAACCCAGACAGGCGATCCATTTACCGTTCAGGGTGGACTAGGCTTAATCATGGAAACCGCGTGGGGCGCAGCCCTGGCCCTGTGCGTGTGGCTGGTGTTCGCGGCGATGAGCGCAGCCTTGCTGTGGACCGGCCACACCGCTACCGCCGGCCTGTTGAACCTGACGTCCGAACAGGCCGTCATGGCAGACGCCCCCTGGCGCGCCCTGGCGGGATGGCTCGCCGCACTGGCGTTTCTGGGCGGCAGCGGCCATCTGCTGGTGGTCGACGCCTTGCGCACCAGCTTTGTCGCCATGCCGGTTGCGGTTTTGCCCGCTGCCGCGGATTTGCGCCAGCTGGCAGAATCGGCCAGCTGGCTGTTCGCCACTGGCGTGCAGCTGGCCGTGCCGCTGCTGGCGCTGGCGCTGCTGATCCAGCTGGCTTTCGGCATCGTCGCGCGCACCACGCCCGCGCTCGACATGCTGTCGGTCGGGCTGGGCATCGCCGCGCTGGGCCTGATGGCGGCCTGGATCTGGGCAGTGCCGATGGTCGCGCAAGGCGTGAATCAGGGGTTAGCGCAACTGGGTATTTGGATAGGCTGGCTTTAATCAGACAGGAACCAGGCCATGGACACGCTCTTGAATCGTTTGCAGCATCTGGCCGCCCAGCCCGAACGCGCCACCAATCTGGAGGACAGCCTGCTGCAGTGCGTAAAGATGACGGCCGAATTGCTGGACGTCCATGGCAGCGTTATTTTGCTGTTCGGCGAGGCCGCAGCGGACGACGACGTCCCCATGCTCAAGGTGTTCGCCATCGGCGCAGACCAGATCATCCGCATCAGCAACGATCCGCAGAGCCGGCATGCGCTGGTGTTCGACCGGGTCGTTGCTGCGGACGCGCCGGAACTGATCGGCAATCTGCAGGACGCCGACTTTGCGAATCTCAGGCACCCACAGACGGACCGTTTCAACAGCCTGATCGCCGCGCCTATTCACATCAACAGCAGGGTTGTCGGCCTTCTCAGCGCCAGCGGACACAAGTCGGGGCGCCCGCTGGACCAGCGCGACCTGGAATGGCTGGGCATGATCGGCATGATGGTTGGCAAATCGATGCAGGTGGTGCAACTGCAAAACGTGCTGTCGTCGCGCTTTGCGCAGATGGCGCTGGTGCGCGAGGCCCGCGCCAACCGGCTTCAGCACCAGTCAGATCATCCAGGCCTCGTCCGAAATCATTGCCCAGCTTTCCAGCAGCCTGAATCGCCACAGCAAGCGGATGGAAAAACCCAAGCCCCAGTCCGATTAAACCCACACGACTCAACACAGGAGCGCACCATGAAAAACGGAACCCTTTTGTTCGTCGCCGCACTGGTCTTTACTCCGCCCGCCATGGCCTTCGACTGGAGCGGCGCCCTGAAAGACGCAATGGGCAAAGCCAGCGGCGAGCCTGCCGGCAGCCCGGCCTCATCCGGCGTCGATGCGCTGTCTAATGCCGACATCAACGCCGGCCTGAAAGAGGCGCTGACGCGTGGCGCCGATTCGGCCGTCGCGCAACTTGGCATCAAGGACGGTTTTTACGGCAACCCCGCGCTCAAGATCCCGCTACCGCAAAGCCTGCAAAAAATCGACAAGGCCATGCGCATGTTCGGCATGGGCAAACAGGCCGACGAACTGGTCCTGGCGATGAACCGTGCCGCCGAGGCAGCTGTGCCCCAGGCCAAAACCTTGCTGGTGGACGCAGTCAGGAATATGTCGCTGCAAGATGCCCGCGGCATCCTGACCGGCGGTTCGACCTCGGCCACCGATTTTTTCCGCGCCAAAACCGAAGCGCAACTGACCGAACGCTTTGGCCCCATCGTCAAGAACGTCACCGACAAAACCAGCCTCGCGCAGCAATACAACCGCTACGCCGGGCAGGCTGCGCAGTTCAATCTGGTCGACAAAAACCAGGCCAGCGTCGAGCAGTACGTCACCCAGCAATCCCTCGACCGTCTGTACCGCCTGATCGGCGAGAAAGAACAGGCCATCCGCGCCAACCCGATACAGGCGGGGAGTGATTTGCTGCGACAGGTGTTTGGCGCCGTGAAATGAGTGAAGTGGGGAGGCTCAGCCAGATGTAGGATTCTCTCTGCCTGTATCGACAAAATCCGGCTTTTCGTTAGGGCTGTTTTCTTGTCGCGGGTAAAGAGTGAGCAGCGGAGCTCCGTTAATCCTGAAAGGGCCGGACGCAGTCGTGCAGGGATGGCTATGCGGAAATAGAAGATTCCACCACGGGTGAACAGATATGAAGGTATATGCAGCATGTCCAAACTCCAGGTTTGGACCACTACTTTGTACCACCCGTATGATGGCCTGCTGAATTTTGCTATTGCTTTTCAGTAGGTTAATGATGGTTGGCGGAGAGGGTG
>NCHD01000036.1 GCA_002257045.1 Hydrogenophilales bacterium 16-61-112
CATGCTCTAAGGCCCGGCTGGTGTTGACTTCAAAATTCGTTGGAAGTCGATGTCGTAGGCGAATCGCATACAACCTAAGTGCCTGAATGTCTGCTTTCGGAAGAAACACTCAATGACTTCTTGTGGCCGAACTCAGCCACTCCCTCTAGGACTTTCCCAAACAGGATTCAAACACCGATAAAAAAGCCGGGCGAACCCGGCTTTTTTATCGGTCTAGCGAACAACTGTTTACGCGGCCTTCTCGTGGTGGTAGCCGGTCACGGTGTCGACTTCAGTCTTGGAGCCAAGGATCACCGGCACGCGCTGGTGCAGGCCTTCGGGCGTCAGGTCGAGGATGCGCTCGCGGCCGGTGGTGGCGGCACCGCCAGCCTGCTCGACCAGGAAAGCCATCGGGTTGGCTTCGTACAGCAGGCGCAGCTTGCCTGCGGTGCACTTCAGCCACCATCGAGGCCACCCAGCGCATGTTGAAGTCCTTGCCGCGCGGACCGGTCTTGCCAGCCAGGCACTCGTCCACATAACGCTGGACGGGCTTTTCCCAGAAACGCTGGTTGGACGCGTTGATCGCGAACTCCTTGGTTTCGGTCGGGATTTTCATGCTGGGGTGGGTCAGCACGAATTCGCCGATATCGCGGTCGAGCGTGAAGCCGTTGGTTCCATGGCCGAAAGTCAGCACCAGCATGGTGGACGAACCGTAGATCGCATAACCGGCGCAGACCTGCTGGACGCCGGGCTGCAGGAAGTCTTCGGTGGTGGCGGCGCGGCCGGCGACCGGTGCTTTCAGGATCGAGAAGATGGTGCCGACGGAGATGTTCACGTCAACGTTGCTCGAGCCGTCGAGCGGATCGAACACCAGCAGGTATTTGCCGAGCGGGTACTGGCTGGGGATCGCGTAGCAGTCGTCCATCTCTTCGGACGCCATGCCGGCCAGGTGACCGGCCCATTCGTTGGCGCCGATCATGATTTCGTTGGTGATGACGTCGAGCTTCTTCTGCGTTTCGCCCTGCACGTTTTCGGATTCCAGCGAACCCATCACGCCCAGCAGCGCGCCCTTGTTGACCGCGTTGGAAATGGCCTTGCAGGCGATGACGACGTCGTTCAGCAGCGAGGTGAAATCGCCGGTGGCGCCAGCGGTACGGCGTTGTTCTTCGATGATGAACTGGGTAAGGGTGGTACCGGAATGCATGGCAATCTCCAAAAGGACTAAATAAGTAAAAATATTCGAACAATCAAACATTTTATCACGTGATAAAGACACTCGATCGCTGCCGGTAACGCGGGAATAGCGGGCATGAAAAACCCGCCTTGCGGGCGGGTTTGGGGGCAGCCCGGTTCGACGGGGCTGTGCCGTCGCTCAGGCGCGGCAGCGCGAAGCCAGTCCGTTGCGGCGATGCACTGCAAACCCGACCAGACCCAGGCCCGCCAGCAGCATGGTCCAGGAGTTCGCTTCGGGCACCGGGGTGACCGCAGCCTGAACCGTAAGGGTGTGCAGCTTGGCAAAATCGTTGGCATTCGACAGGCGCGCCGATACGGCAAGCCAGTCATATGCGCCGGTAAAGGCGGCTAAGTCCACCGTTTTGATGGTGTCGATACGGCTGACGTTAACTGCGGTCAATGCTTGACCGAGATCGTTGGGTTTCTGCCCGGCAAGCGCAAGGCTGCCGCTACCGGCCCACAGGCTGAGGTCGGAGTCGCCGCCAAATTGCTGCAGCCTCAGGTTGCCGAGTGTCACCGCGCTGGAAAAGCTGAACAGGACAAGGTCGGTGGAGCCCTTGTTGTCGAGCGCGTGCATGGTGTTCGCATTCGAGCAGTTGAGACCTTTGTCGCGGTTGCACACGCCCATGCCGAAGCCGCTGAAGATTTCCAGTTCGGCAGTTTCGAAACGGCTGCCTTTTCCCGTGGTCGACCAGGCGGTTGCGGTGGTGGTCAGGCCATCCAGGGTTTGGCTATAGCTGTTGCCGAATGCGTCTGCCGGGTTGCCGGAGACAAAGGAAAACTCGGCTGCCGCCGCCTGGGTTGAGTACAGGATAGTTGCGAGCAGGATGGAACGCAGGGTGAAAGACATAACAACTCCAGTGGAGAGGAAGGCACGCCAGGAAGGCTTTGCTTCCATCGTTGCAAATTGCATTCCAGGTGGAGACGGCAATGTCCCTGAGCCGAAAGGGCGGTGGGATCGGCGCGCATGCGGGCGCAGGATGCGATTCGGCTGAAATCGCAACCGTTTGAATCAAATGGGATATTTTATTTGGACCGGCTTAGTCGGTACCGACCAGCTGATCGGAGCGGGTAAACGTCCAGGTGCGGGTGATCGACAGGATGTCGGTTTTTTTCCGCATGTCTGCCGGAAATGCCGCATAGGGTGATGCAAGTTCGACAATCTTGACTGCGGCAGCGTCGAGGATTTTGGAGCCGGAGGGGCTGTCGACGACGACGCCTTCCAGGCTGCCATCGGTGCGGATCGAAACCGTGAGCTTGAGGCTGCCATAGACACCCTGGCGTCGCGCGGCTTCCGGGTAGTTGACGTTGCCGACCCGCTCCACCTTGGCGACCCAGTCTTCCACATAGCGCGCAAACGCATATTCCTTGACGTTCGCGCCGACAAAGGTGCGTTTCGGACGTTTTTGATAGGTGTCCCACTGCTGCGAAATGCGGGCCTGCAACTGCGCCATCTCGCGTGCCTGCTGGTTGATCTGGCTGGCGTCGATGGCGGGCTGGTCGGGGCGCGGTGCGGGGGAGGGCGCACGGGCTTGCAGGCGGGCGTCGGTTTTCAGCTGGCTGAGCAGCGCACGGGCCTGCTGTTCCAGATCGGCCACGCGGGTTTGCATGGCCGTTTCTTCCGCCCCGGTCTGGGTTTGTGCGCTGGCAGGCAGCGGGCTTTTCAGCCGCCGCTCGTCGTCGGTATTGCCGCCGCCGGCCAGATTGACCTGCGCCAGCGCATCCGGGTTAAGCGGCGATTCCATGCTTTTGGCATTGACCAGCACCACATCCATCGGCAGGTTGGGGTCGTCGAACAGGCGCGGGTTGACCTGCACGAACTGGGTCGACAGCACCATGCCGTGCACCGCAGCCGACGCCAGCATGGCCAGCGCCATGCGTGTGCCTTGCCTGGAGGGTGCTGCGAGCGTGTGGGGCGAGGTGGACACCGCGTGGACCGGAAATAGGGATTGACTGACTGGATTTTACGAGACGGCAGGGTCGCTGTCAGGGGGCGTTGCAATCGGGGGCGTCAGCACTTCCAGCAATTCGGCGTGAAACGTGATGTCGAGCAGGTCGATGCTGGAAATCGCAAGCCGTACTTTCGCGCCGGGTGCGGTTCCCATGACCGAGGGTGCGCGGGTGACCAGCGGCAGGCAGTCGAAGCGCACCAGGTCTTCGCGGATCACGCTGGCGGTGGCTTCGCTGATGGCTTCCTGCTGCAGCCAGCGCAGCATCCAGTAGCGTTCCAGCTTGCGCTGGAATTCGTTGTAGGCGTCGTAGGCCAGCTCGAATTCGCGCACCACTGAAAACAGCTGCTCGCTGCGCGGCGGGTAGGCCGGGTCGGTTTGCTGCACTAGCGAAATCAGCTGGCGCTGGTTGACCAGATCGACATAGCGCCGCAGCGGCGACGATGACCACGCGTATTGATCAACGCCGAGCCCGACGTGGGGATCGGGCGAGGTGGTCATGCGCGTCTTGCCGCCCGATTGCGCGCGGTAAATGCCGGGGATGCGGTTTTCCGCCAGCCAGCCACCCCAGTGCGCGTTGGCAAAAATCATCAACTCGGACACCACCTTGTCGATCGGGCTGCCACGCTTGCGCGGCACGATGCTGATGCGTTCGCCATCGAGCTTGAAGTTGTAGTCGACGCGATCCACCGTATCAGCCTTGCCGCGTCCGGCTTCGAGTACCGCGGCAAAGTCGCGCAGCCATTCCAGTTCGCGGCGATAGGGGTAATCCGGCGTGTCCGGGTTGCGCAGGGTGTCGTCGTTGAATTGGATTTCCAGTGTTTCGTGGCGCAGGTTGGCCGCGATGTGCACCATTTCCAGTTTGGTTTCGGTGCCGAGCACACGCAGGTCGGACGCCACGTCGACATACAGCGACAACGCCGGGCAATCGTGGGTTTCGCCCAGGGTGTAATGGTGGATCAGGGTCTCCGGCAACATGGTGATCTTGTCGCCGGGGTAATACACCGTCGACAGCCGTTCGCGCGCCAGCAGGTCGAATTCCGAGCCGGGCGCGATGCCGAGCGCGGGGGCGGCGATATGGATGCCGACGCGGATGCTGCCGTCGTCGCGCCATTCGACCGACAGCGCGTCGTCGATTTCGGTGGTGGCCTCGTCGTCCATCGAGAAGGCGCGCACGTTGCTCTTGGGCAGTTCCGGCGGGTCGAGGGGTTCGCTGGTGGGCGCGAATTCCGTACCGCGCGGAAAATGTTCCAGCAGAAAACTCGCCAGATGGAAGTCAAGGGTGGACGGGATGGCGCCGCAGCGCTCGATCAGCCGCAATGGCGACAAGCCGCTGGCGGTGGCCGCGTCTTCCAGCGCTTTGTATTCCAGCGTGTTTTTGTCGGGTGCGATAAGAATGCGCGGCACCAGCGAGGTGTATTCTGGCGGCAACCGAAACGCCGCGAGTTCAGCCGCCAGATGTGCCTGGCGCTCGGCGACCAGGCGTTTCTTCTCCAGCCCGGCCTTGGCCGCAGCCAGCGTTTCGGCGGGGGCCGGGCGATAGCGCCCCTTGCCCTTTTTGTGGAAGTAAATCGGCGAGGTGTGCAGCTTCATCAGCAGCGCCACGGACTCTGCCGGGCGCGGCGCGTGGCCGTAATACTCCTGCGTCAGCGCCTCGAATCCAAATTCGTCAGTGCCGGCGGCCTCCCACAAAAAATCGGCGTCGAGCTCGGCCGTCAGGGTTTCTGCTTCGGTCATCACTTCGCTCGGCGCGGGCGTTGCAAAGCGCAGCAGGATATTGGCCGCCTTGATCTTGCTGCGTTTGCCGGAAGCGGTCTCCACCTGCGCGGTGGCGTCGGACTCGGACAGGATCGAACCGGCCTTGAAGTGGCCGTCTTCTTCAAAAATCAGATGCATGGAAACTCAGAAATCCAGGAGGGTTTGAAAGTGGCGCTCGAACCCGGCAAAGCCGTGGTCGCCGCCGTCTTCGATAATCTGTTTTGCGCCGGCGTAATAGGCTACGGCATCACGGTAATCCAGCACCTCGTCGCCGGTCTGCGCCAGCAACAGATAGCGCTCGGGACGGCTGATGCGCACGACATCGAGCGCGGCGAGTTCGTCGAGGTGCGCCTCGGTCAGCGTCCACTGCTCGCCGCTATGCCAGTTTTGCTGCGGACCGAGCGCGCCGCGCAGCAGGTTGTGAGCGTGCACCGCCGGGTTGACCAGAATCGCTTTGCAGCCGTGCTTTTCCGCCAGTGATGTCGCATAAAAGCCGCCCAGCGAACTGCCGACCAGCGTGATCTTGGCAGGGTCGGATTGCGCCAGCGTTGCCTCGATCGCTGCGATGGCCGCGCGCGGGCTGTTGGGCAAGGCCGGGCAGGCGTAGTCCGCCAGGCGCCCGCTGTGCGCCATGAACTCGTTCAGTTGCCGGGCTTTGCTCGAAGCGGGCGAGGAATTGAAACCGTGCAGGTAGACGATCATGAGAGCGGGGTGGCTGTGTCGGGCGGGGACGCGAGCGTGCCCTGCCCGGTTGGGTTCAATGCCTGGCCGGGTGAACCATCAGGCGGTCGATGTAGGCAATCGACACGGCAGATGCGATGAACGCCATGTGGATCACGGTTTGCCACAGCAGCACTTCGTTGGTCAGGTTTGGTGCATTAATGAAGGATTTCAGCAGGTGAATCGACGAGATGCCGATGATGGCGGTCGCGAGCTTGACCTTCAGCACGTTGGCATTGACGTGCGACAGCCACTCGGGTTCGTCGGGATGGCCTTCGAGGTTCAAGCGCGAGACGAAGGTTTCATAGCCACCGACGATGACCATGATGAGCAGGTTGGAGATCATCACCACGTCGATCAGGCCCAGTACGATGAGCATGATCTTTTCTTCGGTCAGCGAGAACGTGCCGAACACCAGGTGTTCCAGCTCGACCATAAAGTGCACCACATAGACCAGTTGCGCGATGATCAGGCCCAGGTAGAGTGGCACCTGCAGCCAGCGGCTGCCAAACAGGACGGAGGAGAGAACTTTGTTGCTGGTGCTGATGGGCTGGGTATTGGGCGGTTTCATGATTGGGTGAGCGGTGAACAGGATGCAGGGAAGGGGTTACAGGACGTAGCGTGCGAGATCTTCGCGCGCGGCCAGCGCAGCCAGGCGGCTGGAGACGGCTTCGGCATCGACCACGTACTCGCCGGTGACGTTCCCGGCGTCGAAGGAAATATCCTCCAGCAGCTTTTCCATCACCGTGTGCAGGCGGCGCGCACCGATATTTTCAGTGCGCTCGTTGACCTCGAAGGCGATCTCGGCGAGGCGGCGGATGCCGTCGTCGGTGAATTTCAGGGCGACGCCTTCAGTCGCCAGCAGGGCTTCGTACTGGCGCGTCAGGCAGGCGTCGGTGCCAGTGAGGATGCGCTCGAAGTCTTCGACCGAGAGTGCCTGCAGTTCGACGCGAATTGGCAGCCGGCCCTGCAGCTCGGGGATGAGGTCGGACGGCTTGGACAAGTGAAACGCGCCGCTGGCGATGAACAGGATGTGATCGGTTTTCACCATGCCGTGCTTGGTCGACACCGTGGTGCCCTCGATCAGCGGCAGCAGGTCGCGCTGCACGCCTTGACGCGACACATCGCTGCCGTGGGCGTCGCTGCGGGTGGCGATCTTGTCGATCTCGTCGAGAAAGACGATGCCGTTCTGCTCAACCGCATCCAGCGCCTGCTGCTTGATGTCCTCGTCGCCGATCAGGCGGGCCGCTTCTTCCTCGATCAGCAGCTTGAAGGCTTCGCGCACTTTCAGCTTGCGGCTCTGGCGGCGGTTCTGTCCCAGGTTGGCGAACATGCCCTGCAGTTGTTGCGACAGGTCTTCCATTCCCGGCGGGGTATAGATGTCCATGCCGGGATTGAGCGCAGCAAGTTCGATTTCGATGTCCTTGTCGTCGAGTTCGCCTTCGCGCAGCATCTTGCGGAAGCGCTGGCGTGCGGCGCCCTCTTCGCGCGGCGCTTCGGTTTCACCAAAACCGACATTGCGCGGGGGCGGCAGCAGCGCGTCGAGGATGCGGTCTTCGGCGGCTTCTTCAGCGCGAAACCTCACATTCTGCGTCGCCTGCGCGCGCAGGTCCTTGATCGCGGTTTCCATCAGGTCGCGGATGATGGTGTCGACATCGCGTCCGACGTAGCCGACCTCGGTGAACTTGGTCGCCTCGATCTTGATGAAAGGGGCGTTGGCCAGCCGTGCCAGGCGCCGCGCGATCTCGGTCTTGCCGACCCCGGTCGGGCCGATCATCAGGATGTTCTTGGGCGTGATTTCCTGGCGCAGCGGCTCTGCGACCTGCTGGCGCCGCCAGCGGTTGCGCAGGGCGACCGCCACCGCACGCTTGGCTGCGGCCTGCCCGACGATGTGCTTGTCGAGTTCGTGGACGATTTCTTTGGGAGTCATTGGCGGGTGAGGGCTGAGGGGTAAGGCGTCAGGGGCGAGGCGGGGTATTAGCGGGATTTTCTTCACCCCTTCCCCTTCACCCCTCACAGCACTTCAATCACATGATTCTGGTTGGAGTAAATGCAGATGTCGCCCGCAATGGTGAGGCTCTTTTTCACGATTTCAACAGGGGACAGCTCGGTATTTTCCAGCAGGGCGCGGGCGGCGGACTGGGCAAACGCGCCGCCGGAACCGATGGCGGCGATGCCGAGTTCGGGCTCCAGCACGTCGCCGTTGCCGGTGAGGATCAGCGTGTAGTCGCGGTCGGCGACGGCCAGCATGGCCTCGAGCCGGCGCAGCATGCGATCGGTGCGCCAGTCCTTGGCGAGGTCGACCGCGCTCCTGAGCAGATGACCCTGATGCTTTTCCAGCTTGGCCTCGAAGCGCTCGAACAGAGTGAACGCGTCGGCCGTGCCGCCCGCAAAACCGGCCAGGACTTTTTCCTGGTACAGCCGACGCACCTTGCGCGCAGTCGCCTTGATGACGATATTGCCCAGCGTGACCTGGCCGTCGCCACCAAGGGCGACTTCGTTGCCCCGGCGGACGGAAAGAATGGTGGTGCCGCGATATTGTTCCATGCCTGCCATTATAAATGAGGCGCAGACAGGGGCGACGGCGTTCGCGGAACGCGCGGCAGGTATCAAGGTTTGAAGCCGCCGCCCTGGGTCCCACGCCACGGCAGCGGCAAGCGCGTGCGTGTAGCGATCAGGGTATGGGACATTACGCTGGGTGGAGCGGAACGAGATGCGCCAGCTGGTCGATGCCCATGACGCGGAAGAGTTCGTGGATCAGCGCGTTGTGGCCGCGCAGGGTGATGGATTTGCCGCTGCCCAGGCATTGCATCAGCACGCTGATGAGCTGGCTGACGCTGCCATAGTCGACGCGGGTGACCTGCGCCAGGTCGACCAGGACTTCGTCATGGCTGGCGGCATAGGTGCCGACTTCCTGCAGCGCGCTGTCGTTGGCCGGGGTGATTTCACCGCTGAGGCGCAAGGCATCGTCGGTGGGCTCGGTGGGCGCGGCTTGGACCACCACAGCAGCCTGCACTTCGTTCCAGGAAGGCGGCGAGACTTCAAAGCGCACGGCGTAGTCCACCGCCAGGTTGTCGAAGTTGTCTTCCTGGCCCAGCGTCTGGTACAGCTCCAGCAGCAACAGCCAGTGAACCGCGCGGCTGTGGGTGGCGCGATTCAGATCCTGCAGCAGCGCAATGAAGCGCTCCACGCCACTGACCTGCAGCTTGCGCTTGGCCTTGGTAGCGCTGTTCAGGACTTTGGCGCACTCGCTTGCGCCGGCTTCGTCCACCATCTCGATGTGCGAAAAATCAATCCTGATCAAGGCGTTTTTTGCTGCGGCTTCAAGGCAGTCGCGTAACGCGGCTGCAGCGGTTTTGTCGAGCAGGCCCGGCAGCGCCAGACTGGTGGCCTGATCTTGCTTGGGCGCGGCTGCAGCCAAGCTGAGTGATTTTTGCCACACCGGGGGCGATGACTCGAAGCGCACGGCAAAGTCGAGTGCAAGTTGCTCGAAATCCTTCTCGCGGTTCTGGATGTCGTACAAGTCGAACAGCATGTACCAGGCGCGCAGATCGCCGGTATCGAGGACGCCCTTCAGCAGCTGCTCGGTCATGTCCATCTGGCCGCTCGCGTACAGAATGGCGGCTTCGTCCACGGGAGATTGCGGCGCGCCGCTGGTTTCTTCCACAACGATTCCGCTGGTTGCCATGTTCATGGTCAACAGGGTTTCGGTCGACAGGTCGTCTATTTCAGGCGCAGTCGCAGCTGCCGGCTGGTTGGCCGGGCTGGGGGTTTTGTCCTTGTTTTTTTTGAAAAACGAGAGGGCCACGGAATAGGCGTGCTTGAATCAACAATTAGGCTTCGATACTAGCGCTGTCGACCGTTTGCGGCAAGCAACTGACGTTTTTCGGCAGTCTGGCAGCAAATGGTGGGTATCGGCCAAGGCTCACTGGCGTGGGGCGGCATCCAGTTTCAGCCCGCCGTCCCGGAACGCCTTGAAGGCGGTTTGGTAGTAAGCAATCGCTTCGTCACGCAGGCGGGGCTCGGGTGGGGTCGGCGTGGCATCGCCCTGGGCGTCGATCTGGAAGGTGTCGACGCGTTGCTTGGGGCCCAGCACCACCAGCTTGCCGTCCTTTAAATAGCCCAATTCCTGATAATTGCTGATGAAGGCGCGGTGATTTGGTGGGCGGCCGGGTTCGTCCTGCTCGAACAGCGAGACGCCAAAGAAATGGTCATCGCCCGGGAGTCCCATCGCATCGAGCAGGGTCGGCGGAATGTCGATCTGGCTGGCCAGCATGGTGTTGCGAGCGGGCTTCAACAGATCTGGCGCATACAGGATCAGCGGGATGTGGTAGCCCTCCAGCGGCAGCGAGGTCTTGCCCGCAGCCGAGGCGCAATGGTCGGCGACGATGACGAACAGCGTGTCCTTGAACCAGGGCTTGCTGCGCGCCTGATCGATGAAACGGCCGATGGCGTAGTCGGTGTATTTCACCCCGCCTTCGCGCTTGCCCGGTGACGGAATGTCGATGCGGCCATCCGGATAGGTGAAGGGCCGATGGTTGGAGGTGGTCATGATCTGCGCCAGGAAGGGCTTGCCGGCGGCATGGGTTTTGTCCAGTTGGGCGAGGCTGTTGTCGAACAGGAATTCGTCCGCCACCCCCCACACGTTGGCGAAGCCGACCGAGGCCTTGGGGAAGTCGGTGCGATCGACCACCTGATAATTGTTGCCGGCAAAATAGGTATTCATGTTGTCGAAATAGCCGTAACCACCGTACAGGAAGAACGTCTCGTACCCTTGACGGCGCAGGATTTCGCCCAGCGTGGCCAGATGCTCGTTATTGGGGCGGCGCACGATCGCCTGGCCTGGGATCGGCGGGGTGCCGAGCGAGAGCGCTTCCAGCCCGCGCACGGTGCGGGTGCCGGTCGCGTAGAGATGGGTGAACAGCACGCCTTCTTTGGCCAGCGTATCGAGGCGCGGCGACAGGCCATCCGGGTTGCCGAAACTGCCGAGAAACTTGGCCGACAGGCTTTCCACCGTGATCAGCACGATGTTGCGCGGCGGGCGTTTGAACGGTGAATGCGCAGGATCAAAGGCCTCGCTTGCGTTCTCCTCCGGGTACAGCGCGTGCGACAGCGGTTCACGTTCGACGCCGAGTTCGCCGAGGATTTGCGCGGCTTGCGCGGTCGGCAGGGTGGCGTAGAAGCGATCGTAATCAAGCTCGTTGCGCTGGTAGGCGGCAAAGAAGGTCATCAGGCCGTTGCCGGCGAGTTCATTGGCGTAGGCGTTGCCGGAAAACTGCATCTGGTCGACGTCGCTGAGCTGCCCCGCGCCCCACGGCAGGACAAATGCCAGGGCGGCATACGCCACCCGCCAGGGGGCGCGCGTGGAAGGCGCCGCTGCGGCACGGATGGGCCGGCGAAACAGCCAGGTCAGCCAGGCCGCAAGGGCGGCCACGCCGCCCAGCAGCGGGACAACCGGGTAGGACTCGACGATGTTGCCGATGACCTCGTGGGTGTAGACCAGATAATCGACAGCGATGAAGTTGAAGCGGGTGGCGAACTCTTCCCAGAAGGTCCATTCCGATAGCGCGCCAAACAGCAGCAGCGCCGCCAGCACACAGAACAGCACCAGCCGCAGCCCGCCCTGCCAGCGGGTGTTGCGCCAGCGCGTTGGCCACAGCGCCGCCCACAGCAGCATCGGTGCAAGCAGCCAGGTCAGCGTGGCCAGATCAAAGCCCAGGCCGTGCACGAAGATGCCCGGCCACAGCGCCAGCGGTGTTTTGTCCGCGCCGGTGAAAAGCGTGAGTGCCAGTCGCGTCAGGCTGGCAATGCCGAGAAACAGCACGGCGTAGGGCAGAAAAGGCAGGGCGCCAAGGCGGGACAGGAACGGTTTCATAGGGGATGGGTTCGGAACGGGCAAACAGACTTCAACCGACTCGATGAGGGTGTCATGCCGTTGTATTGAGGGGCGGCTTTGTTACCGTATCGTAATCTCGACGCGGCGGCAGGCCGCCGTGACCCGATGCCGCGGCATCTGCACAGGCAACACGTGCGCGCGTGTGCCGTAAAACCAAGCCGCCGAGCAGGGCGGAGAGTGCAAGCGCGATCACGATGGCGGGGCCGGCGGGCAGGTCGAACAGCGCCGAGGCGATTAATCCGCCGGCATAGGCCAGTGCGCCAACTATCCAGCCGACGATGACGCCGCTACGCGACGGCCAGGCCCGCACGGCCAGCGCGGGCAGGATCAGGCTGGCGAACACCAGATAGACACCGACCAGCTGCACCGAGGCGGTGATCGCCAGCGCGAAAATCAGGTAGAAGCCAAGCGCGCCGAGCCGGTTGCCGCGCAGCGACCAGAGGCCGAGCAGCGCCGCATACAGCAGGGCGATCTGCACGATCTGCGCCGACCCAACCCAGAGGATCTGACCGGTCAGCAACTCCGCCAAATGCTCGCCGCCGTGTGGGTCGCCCGTCAGCAGCAGCACGCCGAGGCTGGCCGCCACCACGAAGGTCGAGCCGATCAGTGCTTCCTGTATGTCTGGCCAGCGGCGTTCGCAAAACGCCAGCAACGCGGCCCCCGCCAGCGCGGCGGAGGCGGCGGCGAGCTGGGTGGGCCAGCCATCGTCGGCCAGATTGAAAGTGTGCGCCGCGATCACCCCCAGCACCGCAATCTGCGCGATGGCGAGATCGAGAAAAATGATGCCGCGCGCCAGTACCCGTCGCCCCAGCGGCACGTGGGTAGCCAGCACCAGCCAGCCGGCGATCAGCGGCGGCAGCAGCAGCGTCGGGTCGAGTGCGGTCAGGTTGAGAGTCATTTCGCTGCTTTCAGCAGGTCGGCCAGCGTCACGTCGAACAGGTCGAACAGGTCGTCCGCGCCCGGTGCCCCGCCGACGGTAAACGGCAGCGCGACGGCGGGGATGCCCGCGCGTTGCGCCAGCCATTCCGATGCGCGGGGACTTTGATATGCCGCGCGCAGCACCATCTTGGCCGGGCTGGTTTTGAGACGTGCCGCCACTTCGGCGAGATAGCCGACCGACGGCTCGACCCCGGGCTTGGGTTCGAGCGTGGCGACTTCACGCAGCCCCAGCCAGTTGATGAGGTAGGTGAAAGATTTGTGCTGCACCGCCACCGGCACCCCTTTGAGCGGCGCGGCCTGCTGTTGCCAGCGTGCGATGGCGATTTCCCAGCGTGCGGAAAAGGCTTTCCAGCGCGTCTGATAAGCGGCGGCGTGGGCGGGATCGATCTCGGTCAGGCGTTGCGTCAGCGCCGCGCCGACCCGCGCGAGATTGCGCGGGTCGGTCTGGATGTGCGGATTGCCCGCCGCGTGCACATCGCCCTGCGAGCGGTCGACGATCGCCGGTTTGTCCAGCAGCGTCACATAGCGCGTCGCCTCGAAATAACCGGAGCGCCCGGGCTGCACCGCAGCGTTGCCGGATTCGCGCAGCAGCAGGGGCAGCCAGCCCACTTCGAGCTCGGCGCCGGTACAGACCACCAGCCCGGCGCGCCGCGTTTGCGCGATCAGGCTGGGGCGCGCCTCGATGCGGTGGGGGTCCTGCATCGCGGTGGTGGCGGTATAGACCTTGACCGCGTCGCCGCCGATTTCGCGCGCCAGCGCGGCCCATTCGGGCTCGCAGGCGAATACGTTGAGCGCGGCGTAGGCGCTCAAGGGCAGCCACAACAACACGGCAGTAATAAACTGTTTCATCACGTTCTCCTAGAAGCTGTGGGCGCCGTGGCTGCCCAGGCTGTGAATGTATTGCACGAACCACTGGTTCTCGCTGACGCTTTGCATCGATTTGTCTTGCGAAACTTGCAGGCGGAAGCGCGAAAACTCCGATGGCGAGAAATCGAGCATCAGCGAATGGCGCGTCGGCGCATAGTCGGTGACCGGCAGAGACGCGTTGTTGAGGCCGAAATCGACCGAGCCGGAATCGAGGCGGTCGTAACGGTAGCCGGTACGCCAGCGTGGCATGAACTGGTAGACGCCTTGCGCATAGAAACCCGACTGGGTCGCTTTGTACCGGTCCGTCACGCCCGTGCACGTGCCGCCGCCGGCCGTGTTGTCGACGCACAGCAGGTCGCCGTCTTCCTTGCGGCTGAAATATTCAGTCGCGAACTTGAAGTTCTGTTCGGTTGCGTTGCCGTTGGGCGCCCATTTCCAGACGAAATCGGCGATCCATGTCTTGCTGCCGCCGGAGAACAGGGTTTCGGCTGCCACGTCGTTGAGATCGTCAAGCTCGCTGTTGCGATCACTGGCGCGGGTCTGCAGATAAGACAATCCGGCGCGCCAGCTGTGCGATACGCCGACGTCGCCGCCGAGATGGCCGAACAGTACCGTGCTACCGGCGCCGTTCTTGTTTCGGTCGGTGCCGGGGAAGTTGGCACCGCGTCCGGCTTCGGCGCCGAGCTCCATGAACAGGTCGGTCGGCGCCACCCATTTCAGCTGAAGGCCGTCGTTGCCGTAGCCCTCGCCGAACAGCGCGCGGTACATCAGGCTGCCGTCGGCGAAGTCCCATGCGTGCGGGTGCTTCTCGTTCTGGTAACCGAGGCTGGAACGGAAACGCCCGCCCTTGAGCGACACGCCGTGGCCGAGGCTGGTAGTCTGAACCCAAGCCTCCTCAATTTCGACTTCCTCGTCGACCAGCGCGAGGATGGTCTGGCCGCGGAAATAGGGGTCGATACTGGCCGACAGAATCAGCTCTGTGCCATCGACCGAAAAACCCCGGGTGGCGGCGTCACCGTGCCCTGCTGGGAAGAATCCACTGATGTGGCGGTGCTCGATGTCGTCGAGTTCGGCATAGCGGCCTTGCAGAATGAGCGAGATGTCCGGATTGAAGCGGTTGCTGGCGTTTTCCTGTTGAGGACCCGGTTCGACCACAGCGGCAGGGGATGCCGTGGCGGACGCGGGCGGATTGGCCGGTTCCGTCTCGGCTTGCTGCAGGCGTTTTTCCAGCGACTGGATACGCGCCTCGTAGCTGGATTTCATTTCTTTCAGCTCGGCGCGCAGGGCATCGAGGTCGGGATCGGCATACGCCGGAAAGGCAGCCGCAAGTGCGGCCATCAAAAGGGTGAGACGGTACATGGTTCTACTCCGTAAACGCAATGACACGCGCCTGCGCAAATCCTGCGCAGGCCGAATGGAAATCAGGCGTGTACGGAACCAGGTGGTGCGCGGGCGCAGGCAGGACGGGGCGCGAGATCGACGCAGCAGGGTGCGTCGGCAGCGACGAAGAAGTGCGTAGCCGGTGAAAGCCGCAACTCGGGAGGCGTGGACGGCATCGCCGACCCCAACTGCGCCTGGGCGATGCAGAGCTCGCAGTTCTGCTCGGGCAAGCCGGGATCGGGGGCATGCAGGTGCGTCAGTGCATGCGCGAACGCCGCCGCCTGACCGAACAGCAGGGTCAGCGTAAACAGCCAGGGAAGCAGATGGCGTGGCAGCATGGGCTGGATTTTACGGTATTGGCTCGACTGGCGGCACCGGGTCGTAACCATGGTCGCAGCCCGGGCGACAGCGGCCGATGCGCTTGGCGGCCAGCCAGCTGCCTTTCCACGCGCCATGTTTTTCGATGGCCTCCGTGCCGTATTCCGAGCAGGTGGGCAGGTAGCGGCACTGGCGACCGAGCCAGGGCGACAGCACCAGCTGGTAGACGCGAATCGCGCCAACGAGCAGTTTTTGCCCAAGATTCATGCGGCGGCTCCGTCATGACTTTGCGCTGCGCCGGTGAAGTCGGCCAGCAGTCTGGCGACGAATTCGGGATCGAGATCGCGCACGATGAAGACGAAGCGGCTGCGGTGGTCGTCGTCCGGCCAGGCGTCGAGCTTCACCTCGGGATACAGCACATGCTGCACGCCATGCAGCACCACCGGCTGCGTTTCGCCCTGCAGGTTGACGATGGCCTTGAAGCGCAGCAGGTTTTCGGCGCGAAACGAGGTGAGCATCGACAGCGCCGATTGCAGGCCGTAACGATCCAGCGGCGCGTCGAGCACCACCGAGAACGACTGGATGCGCGCGTCGTGCAGTTCGCGTTGCGCGTCCTTCAACGTGGGTTTGCCGCCCAGTGCGCCGGCGCGGGCAGGCTGGTAGCGCTGCGGCTTGAGCCAGCGCGTCAGTTCCAGCGTTTTCGTTTCGGCATTCCACAGACCCAGGTTCTGGATCGCCGCCGGGTCGACTTCGCCATGGGTGACCGTGATGAGATCGGCCGCCGGGTTCAGTGTGGCGAGCCGCGCGCGCAGCGCGGCAAGCGTTTCGGGCGCGGCGAGATCGGTCTTGGTGAGCAGCAAGCGGTCGGCCACCGCCACCTGCTTGACGGCTTCGAGGTGCGCGTCGAGCTGGCCCATGCCGAATACGGCGTCG
>NCHD01000037.1 GCA_002257045.1 Hydrogenophilales bacterium 16-61-112
CGTGGTGTCGCCGTCGAAGCGCGCGCTGGAATAGGTCATCGACGGGTCGAGCCACAGCGCATAAAAATCGTTGCCGAGGTCATAGTGGCTGGCGATGTTGCGGCGCGATCCCTGTAGCGTGTTGGCGTTTAGCAGATGACGCAGACGGTTGTACAGGCGACCCCACCAGCGGCCATAGATGGCGCGGTCGAGCGCGTTGCGATTGTTGGCCAACAGGGTCAATACACCGGTGAGGTCGGCGGTGTGCCAGGTGCCGGCGATATAGCCTTCCGCAAAGCCGATGTCGCCCTTGCTCAACACGTCGCGGAACGCGCGCCACTGGTCGAACTTGAGATAGGCGTCCGGTGTGCCGTGGCCGACCGTGAGTTGCATGCCATTGGGCAATTCCAGATGCAGGCAGCCGTGTTCGATTTCCTGTAGCAAATGGATCACCTGGCGGGCATACCAGGGCGTGTTGCTGGCTTGCAGGGCAGTGTTTAGTGTGGCGGTGTTCATTCGGTGACCTCTTCGAGTGGAGCCGGGGGTTTGCGGAAAAACGGCACGCGCTTGATGAACAGGCGCAGTGCCTGCAGGTGGATGCGCGCGATCACGCCCCAGGTCATCAGCGGGTAGCGGAAAAAGGCGTGCAGGCAAGCCTGCGGCGTCAAGGGTTCGAGCCTTCCCCACCAGGCGGTGCGCAGGGTTTCGCCGTTGCCGGTGGCGTAGTCGATGCGCGCGCGGAACAGGTCGGCGTGCAACTGGAAATGAAAGGTGTAGTCGCCGCGCACCGGAAAGAACGGCGAGACGTGGAACACCTTTTCGGCGTGCAGCGTGGCGCCGGGATCGTCGGTGCGCAGCAGGTAGACGTGACGCTCGCCGAAGGTGTTGTTGACCTCGGCCAGCACCGCCACCAGCCCGCCGGCTGCGGCGTGGCAATGCCAAAAACTCACCGGCTTGAAGGCGTAGCCGAGCACGCGCGGAAACGTGGTGAGCCAGATCTCGCCATCGGCAGCGAGGCCATGCTGGCGCAGCAGGCTGCGCGCCCAGGCCAGGCTGTCGCCGCCGTCGCCGTGGTCGGCCTCGTGAAAACTCAGCAGGTTGAAGTGGTTGCGCGAGAACCAGCGCGACTCGACCCGGGCCAGGTCGTGAACCGGCAGGCGCACGAAATACACCGGGTAGTCGAAGCGATGCGTGACCGGCTGCTGCCGCACGTGCATCACGCGGCCAAAGCCGATCTGTGCGCCGGTGCCGGTGTCAGGCCGCATGGGCAAGGCCTTGCCAGGACAGGTCGGCATCGAGCTGGCGCGCCACCCGCAGCGCAGAGGCGAGGCCGTCTTCGTGGAAGCCGTAGCCGAGCCAGGCGCCGGCGAGCCAGATGCCGTCGCGGCCGTTGGCAGCGGCGATCTGGCGCTGGATGCCGACGGATTGGCGGTTGAACACCGGATGGCTGTAATGGAAGCTGCCGTGCACCTGCGCTGGATCGGGGTCCTGCAGCGGGTTGAGCGAGACGATCACCGGGGTCTTGGTCGGCAGCGGCTGCAGGCGGTTGATCAGGTAGTGAACCGCCACCGGCCGGTCGCTCAGCGTGCCGTGGCCCGACTGGTAGTTCCACGCCGCCCACAGGTTCTTGCGGCGCGGCAGCACGCTGGCATCGCTGTGCAGCACCGCACGATTCGGCTGGTAGGGCAGGTGCCGCAGCAGGCGCGACTGGGTTGCATAGTGCGGTGCCAGAATGGCGCGCGACTGGTCGCTGTGACACGCCAGGACCACCTGGTCGTACAGCCCCGACACGCTGCCGCTCACCAGCTCGACCTGGCCGCCGCGCGGGCGCAGCGACTCCACCGGCTGACCCAGATGAATCTCGCCGATGCCGGCGGCCAGCTTGTTGACGTATTCGCGGCCACCGCCCTTGACGGTGCGCCACTGCGGCCGGTTGGTCACCTGCAGCAGGCCGTGGTTGTGGGAGAAGGTGACGAAGGACGACAGCGGAAATTCCAGCATCTGCGCCGCCGGGCACGACCAGATCGCCGCCGCCATCGGCAGCAGATACCACTCGATGAAGGGCTTGCCGTAGCCGCGTGCCTTGAGGTAGTCGCCCAGCGCCATGCTGCTGGTGAGTGCTGGCTCGCGCACCGCCTCGCGGTTGAAACGCAGCAGGTCGCGCAGCATCGACCAGAACGCCGGCCGCGCCAGATTGGCGCGCTGGCCGAACACGGTGCCGAGCGAGGTGCCGGCCCACTCCAGATCGGGGCGGTCGAGGCGCACGCTGAACGACATTTCGCTGGCCACGGTTTCCACCTCCAGCGTGTCGAACAGCCGGGTCAGTTCGGGGTAGGTGCGATGGTTGAACACCAGAAAACCGGTGTCGACCGGAAAGGTCTGGCCGTCGAGCGTGACGTCCACCGTATGGGTGTGGCCACCCAAACGGTTCTCCGCCTCGAACAGCGTGACCTGGTGGCGCTGGCTCAACAGCCAGGCCGCCGACAGGCCGGAAATGCCGGATCCGACGACTGCGATGCGCATGTTATTTCTCCGCCCGGGAAAGTGTGGCCGCAGCTGTTGTGGCCTTGAGCAGCGATTCGATGGCCTGCACCATCTGTTTCGACTGCGGCTCGACCCGGCTGGGAAACGACAGCGCGCGCGTACCGCTGCGGTCGATCAGGTATTTGTGGAAATTCCACGCCGGCCGCTCGCCGGTGGCGCGCGTCAGCGCCGCGTGCAGCGGGTTGGCGTTGGCGGCGCTGACGCCGGTCTTGGCGAACAGCGGGAAATCGACCTGAAACCCGGATTCGCAGAAATTCTTGATCTGCGTGTCGCTGCCCGGCTCCTGGCCTGCGAAGTCGTTGGACGGCAAGCCCAGCACCACCAGGCCCTGCGCGGCATATTTGTCGGACAGCGCCTGCAGGCCCTTGTACTGGCCGGTGTAGCCGCACTGGCTGGCGGTGTTGACCACCAGCACCACCTTGCCGGCGTAGTCGCACAGGTTGCGGGTGTGGCCGTCGATGTCCTTGAGCCGCGCATCGAGCAGGGGCGGGCAGGCCGGGGCGGCATGGACGTTGAGTGTGAGCAGCAGCGCTGCAAGCAGGGAAAAGGTTTTCATGTGCGGATGCGCTTGCTGGATGGACAGGGGACAGAATGGGTACGCGGCTCGTACAGGCCTGGATGCGATGCCAGCGCGTGATAGAACAGATATGCATCGGGCACCGCCGCCACCGGCGCCACCGGGCTGGTGCATGCCGCGCGGGCAGACGCCGGCGCGCGCTGCGCTGCAGCCGGCTGGCAAGTGAGCAGGACACCGGCCAGGCCGGACAAGACAACCAGGGATTGTGTAGACGGTCTCATTTTGTCTTGGTCAAATGTTGGACATATGCTCAAATTAAGCCAATAATTGGCGCATGTCAACCATTTGTCCTAGACAATTTGTGAGTAGCTTATGAGTAATGAAACGCCTTCTTCTGTCGGCGGCCTGCCGATCGCATCGGTCGAGCGCGAGACCGGTTTGTCCAAGGACACCTTGCGGGTGTGGGAGCGCCGCTATGGTTTTCCGACCCCCGAGCGGGACGCCAACGGCGAGCGCCTGTACGCGCCGACGCAGGTGCAAAGGCTGTTGCAAATCAAACGCTTGATGGATCGTGGATACCGGCCGGGCAAGCTGCTGGCGCTCGATGACACGGGGCTGCGGGCGCTCGACGAGACGCGCACCGAGCGGGCGGCGAGCGCTGCCGTGCCGCAGCTCGACGGCTGGATGCACCTAGTCAAAACCCACGACAGCGACGCCCTGCAGCGGGCTTTTTACCGAGAGATGGCGAAGCGCGGTCTGGCGAGTTTTGTCCAGGACATCGTCGCGCCCCTGATCGCCCGCGTCGGCGAGGCCTGGTCGCGCAACGAACTCGGCATCTTCGAGGAGCATCTGTTCTCGCAGCATCTGGAAAAAATGTTCCGCACCGTGCTGTCCAACATGCTGCCGCAGCAGGGCAGTCCGTGCGTGCTGTTGACCACGCTGACGGGCGAGGAGCACACGCTGGGGTTGCTGATGGTGGAGTCGCTAATGGTGGTGGAGGACGTCTACCCGGTGCTGCTGGGGCCGCAAATGCCCATCGATGAAATCGTCCGCGCGGCGCAGATCAAGCAGGTCGACGCGGTGTGCCTGTCGTTCAGCAGCGCGTATCTCGCGACGCAGGGCCTGCTCGACCTGCGCCGCATGCTGCCTGGGCCGGTTGGCGTGTGGGCCGGCGGCTACGGCGTCAAGGCGATCCGCAAGCCGATTAATGGCGTCTGTCTGATGCCGGAATTCCAGGACCTGTACGACTGCCTGGCCCGCTGGCGCATCGAACACGGCCGGCAAGCGGCCTGAGCGGGCGGGCTCGCGCCGCTAGCGTAACAGCAGCAGCGGCACGGTCGACGTGCGCAGCAGGTGCGTGGTGGTGCTGCCAACCAGAAATTCGCGAATGCGGGAATGGCCGTACGCGCCCATCACGATCAGGTCGATGGCGTGGTCGAAGACATAGGCGTCGAGCGCGTCCTCAACCGCGCCGCTGCGCAGGTGGGCCGTCACCGTGTGTCCGGCCGATGCCAGTGTGGCGCGCGCCCATTCCAGCTGTGCGCTGAGAGCGTCCTGGTTGGCGCCGACCCCCACCACATGACACGCCAGCCCGCGAAACAGCGGGCTGGTTGCGACCCGCTCGACGCCCTGGCGCATGGTGGCGCTGCCGTCGAAGGCGATCAGGATGCGCTGCGGCTCGCGGTAGTCGGCGGGGATGACGAGAATCGGGCGGTGCAGCGTGCGCACGACGTTTTCCAGCTGGCTGCCGATATACCCGCCCTGGCGGCCGATGACCAGCAGGCGGATGTCGTTTTCGAGTTCCTTTAGCGTGTCGACCCATTCGCCGTGGCGCTGGCGGACGGTGGGAGATTCAACCCCTGCGGCAATTGCCCATGCCCTGGCGCTTTCGAGCATCAGACGGCCCTCTTCCAGCGCCAGCCTGCCACGCTTTTCGTCGAGTTCGGCCAGTTCCTGCAGCGGGTGTTCGCGGCTGCCGAGGCCAATGCTGCCACTGAAGTCGGCGGGCACCGGGTATCCGGATTTGCCCAGCACATGCAGGCATTCCAGCGGCGCGTCGATGCGCTTGCCGGCCCAGGCGGCGTAGTCGCACACCGCAAGCGCGTTGCGTGAACCGTCGATGCAGGCCATGACGTGTGCCATGTTCATCTCCCCTCAGTGGTCCATCAGCCTGGCGATCGCGTCCGGCTTGTCGTGCACGGCAAAGCGGTCGACGATTGTGGCGCTGGCCTGGTTGAGGCCGACGACCTCGACCGTCGTGCCTTCGCGGCGGAACCTGAGCACCACCTTGTCGAGTGCGCTGACCGCGGTGATATCCCAGAAATGCGCCTGGCTGACGTCGATCACCACTTTGTCGACGGCTTCACGAAAGTCGAAGGACGCAACGAAGCGGTCGGCCGAGGCGAAGAACACCTGGCCGACCACGGAGTAGGTGCGGGTCGCGCCGTCTTCGCTCAGGGTCGCGGCGACATATTTGTATTGCGCCACCTTGTTGGCGAAGAACAGCGCCGCCAGCAGCACGCCGACGAACACGCCGAACGCCAGATTGTGGGTGGCGACCACCACGACCACGGTGACGACCATGACGATGCTGCTGCTCAATGGATGCGTTTTCAGGTTGGCCAGCGAGGTCCAGCTGAAGGTGCCGATCGACACCATGATCATCACCGCCACCAGCGCCGCCATCGGGATTTTCGCCACCCAGTCGCCGATGAACACCACCAGAATCAACAAGCCCACGCCCGCCGTCAGCGTCGACAGCCGGGTGCGCCCGCCCGATTTCACGTTGATCACCGACTGCCCGATCATCGCGCAGCCGGCCATGCCGCCGATCATGCCTGAAGCGATGTTGGCCACGCCCTGGCCCTTGCATTCGCGGTTCTTGTCGCTGGGGGTGTCGGTGAGATCGTCGATGATGGTCGCGGTCATCAGCGATTCGAGCAGGCCCACTATCGCCAGTGAAATCGAGTACGGGAAGATGATCGCCAGCGTCCCGAAGGTGAGCGGCACGTCAGGCCAGAGGAAGATCGGCAGCGTGTCCGGCAGCTCGCCCATGTCGCCCACCGTGCGGATGTCCAGATTGAGGGCCATCGCCAGCGCGGTCAGCACGACGATGGTCACCAGCGGCGACGGGATCGAGCGGGTGACATATGGAAACAGGTAAATGATCGCCAGGCCGCCGGCCGTCATCGCGTAGACGTGCCACGTCACGTGGGTCAGTTCGGGCAGTTGCGCCATGAAAATCAGGATCGCCAGCGCGTTGACGAAGCCGGTGACGACCGAGCGCGAGACAAAGCGCATCAGCGAGCCCAGCCTGAGGTAGCCCATGCCGATCTGCAGCACGCCGGTCAAAAGCGTCGCCGCCAGCAGGTATTGCAGCCCGTGTTCCTTGACCAGCGTCACCATCAGAACCGCCATCGCGGCAGTGGCGGCGGAGATCATCGCCGGCCGTCCGCCGACAAAAGCGGTCACCACAGCAATGCAGAACGAGGCATACAACCCCACCTTGGGGTCGACCCCGGCGATGACGGAAAAAGCGATGGCTTCGGGGATCAGCGCCAGCGCCACCACGAGGCCCGCCAGCAGGTCGCCATGGATGTTGGAAAACCAGTTTTGTCGGACGGAATGCATCATGTGGGAGCCCGTAAAAAGCGGATTGCGCCATCCCGGCAGGGGGCAAACGGAGAAACCCGGATAGCGCAGAAAAGGGATCGCGTCGGCACGCGCCGGACACGGAAAATCAGGGGGCAACCCAGAACGACATCGGATTCGCCTGCAGGCTCAAGGCGTGACCTGTCGGCATTATCCCGGCAGGGACCGTGCGGTGTCCAGAAACGGGGCCGATGGTTCGCTGAAGACCAGAACCGGTGGCCGGATCCAGGCTGCCAGAGTCGGGCGCAGGCATGAAAATTTCATATCTTCATCACATGACGGTCATTTTCAGGCGGGACAATCCGCTTCCCCCGGAAGTCTTTCCAGGGACACGCGATGGAGGTCATCATGGCAATGGTAATCAGCCAGCAGATGGGACACGCTCAAGTCTGCACACCCGTCATGGCGGGCATTCACCAAGCCGGGTCGTTCGATCTGGCCACGCTTACGCTCGACGATCAGGGCGTCATCCTCGAATGCGGCACGATTTGCGAGTCGATGTTTGGCTACCCGTCGGGTGCGCTGCTGGGCAGTCCGGTTTCCCGGCTGATTCCGCAGCTGTCAGCCATCGAGCTGGTTGAGGACGAGCGGATCAATTCCCGGGTGGCCCATCTATGCCACTGCGCCATTGCGTTCGAGGCCCGGCGCCGGGACGGCCAGACCTTTGCCAGCGAGTTGTTCATCAACCGGCTTGGCCGCCATAACGTGGCCGTCCTGGTGCGCAGGCTCGCGTCTGCGCCGTCGGGCCGCCGCATCGTTTCCCAATAGCCGGCCCGTTTGCCGCGCCGCCTGCGGGTGGGCGCCGCTTGCAGACATCGCGGCGGGGGATTGCCCGCGAACCGATTTGAACAAGGCGGGCTGTGACGAAGAAAAAAATCATCGACAACGCGTGCGCGGAACATGCGGA
Source organism: Hydrogenophilales bacterium 16-61-112 (assembly GCA_002257045.1). Taxonomy (GTDB): domain Bacteria; phylum Pseudomonadota; class Gammaproteobacteria; order Burkholderiales; family Thiobacillaceae; genus Thiobacillus. Next base: position 7,599 of record NCHD01000037.1, read on the forward strand.
AAGCGCGGAAATCGAGCAGGCGCTCAACGCGCTCGAGGCCATCCACACGGACATGGTCGCCGAGCAGGAACGGTGGCAGCCGGAGCTTGCCCTGATTCACCCGAACTACCAGGACAGCGCCCGCAATCTTTTGCATTATCTGGTCCTGCGTCGCCGCGACTTGCGTCCGTTGCAGCTGCGGCTGGCCGCATTGGGCCTGTCCTCGCTCGGGCGTGCCGAGTCGCATGTGCTGGCCACGGTCGATTCGGTGCTGGGGGTTTTGCACCGTCTGGCGCAGCGCCCCTGGCAACGGCCCGACAAGGAGGCGCCGGTCATCGATTTCGCCCACGGCGAACGGCTGCTAGCCGATCACACCGACACCCTGCTGGGACCCGCGACCACGCAACGCAGTGTCCGCATCATGGTTACCCTGCCGAGCGAGGCGGCGGAGGACTACCTGCTGGTGCACAGCCTGCTCGCGCAGGGCATGGACTGCATACGGATCAATTGCGCACATGACGACGCAGCGGCTTGGTCGAAGATGATCGGGCATCTGCGCAAGGCGGAACACTCGCTGGGGCGCACCTGCAAGGTCGTCATGGATCTTGCAGGGCCTAAGCTGCGGACCGGTCCGCTGGAGCCGGGTCCGTCGGTTGTCCGGATTCGCCCGCTGCGCGACGTCCATGGCCGGGTCACCGCCCCGGCACGGGTCTGGTTGACCGCTGAAGCGTCGCCGCAAAACCCGCCCTCGCCGGCAAGCGCCAGCCTCCCCGTGCCGTCCAGCTGGCTGGCCGCGCTCCGCACAGGCGAGCAGGTGACGTTCAAGGACGCCCGGGGCGCCAGACGGCGGCTCAAGATCGTTGACGTGACCGAACACGGATGCTGGGCTGAGGCCACCCACACGGCCTACATCGTCCCCGGCACCCGCCTGCATCACGTGCGCGGCGACGCCAGGCCGAAAGACAGCGAATGCCGGGTCGGCGCGCTGCCGCCGCTTGAAAACATCCTGACCCTGAAAAAGGGCGACCTGCTGGTATTGACCCGCGACCTCAGTCCGGGGCGGCCGGCGACCTGCGACAGCGCGGGAAACATCCTGACACCCGCCATGATCGGCTGCACCCTGCCCGAGGTGTTCGACGACGTTCAGGCGGGGGAGTCAATCGGGTTCGACGATGGCAAGATCGGCGGCATCATCGAGAAAGTGGAGTACGAACGGGTGCTTGTGCGCATCACGCAGGACCATGTGAGCGCCATGAAGCTGCGCGCCGACAAGGGGATCAATCTGCCCGAGAGCGCATTGCGCCTCGGCGCCATGACCGCGAAGGACATCGAGGACATGGCCTTCGTCGCGCAGCATGCCGACATCGTCGAGCTGTCCTTCGCCAACTGTGCCGGGGACGTGGAGATGCTGCAGCAGCATCTGGCCAGGCTGGGCCAGCGCCAGCCAGCCATCGTGCTGAAGATCGAAACGCGGCGCGGCTTCGAGAACCTGACCGACATGCTGCTGACGGTGATGCGCACGCCGTCCTGCGGGGTGATGATCGCCCGGGGGGATCTGGCTGTCGAATGCGGTTTCGAGCGACTGGCGGAGGTACAGGAAGAAATTCTCTGGCTGTGCGAGGCAGCGCATGTTCCGGTGATCTGGGCGACCCAGGTTCTGGAAACTCTGGCCCGGGAAGGCCGGCCGTCGCGCGCTGAAATCACCGACGCGGCAATGGGGCGCCGCGCCGAATGCGTCATGCTCAACAAGGGGCCTTACATCGTCAGCGCCGTGCGCGTGCTGGACGACATCCTGCGGCGGATGCAGGCGCACCAGGCGAAAAAGCGCTCAATGCTGCGGGAACTGCATCTGGCTCACGCGCTCCGCGTCGAACCCGGCCCGGCAGGCGGCAAGGAGCCGGGTTCTGCGGCTGGCTGGAGCCGCGGCCCGGCCAACGGCATCGACACCCTGCCGGGGCATGGGGACGTAACCGTCAACTGAACTGGGATTGCAGCAGCCGTGCGTGCGGGGCCGCGCAGGCTTGCCGCAACCAGCGCACTTTTCCCGCAACAGGAGTTTTTCGTAAACTGTCGCGGTGTCGATAGCCGGTGTTTGATAGATGGGCAGTCAAACGTTTGAAGTCGGAGATACGTGCGCGGCGTTGCCGGTCGTCTGGAACGCCGATGCCGCAACCCGGCTTACCTTGCGCCAGTTAGTCGAACAGGATTATCCGGCCTTGCTTGCCTTCGTCAGGAACCTGTCCTTTGCCGCGCGTTATTTCCGTTTCGGGGATACCGACTACGACCCCGGAAACGAGGGCGCCCTGCAAGCCTGCAGGCTTCCACCCGAGCGGGGCATGACCTGGTTGTCGTGGCCAGCCAGGCAGACGGGGACAGCATAGTCGGCTCGGCCCACTACGTGATCCAGCCAGTCAGGACTGGCTGCGAGTTCGTCATTGTCGTGGCCGATCGATGGTCGCACCATGGCATCGGTCACCAATTGATGCGCGCGCTGTTCGCGTGCGCGAAAAGCCAGGGCATCGCCAGGAGGTTTGGCCGCGTGCTGGGAAGCAACCGCGACATGATTCATGTTTGTACAGGGATGGGGATTCGAGGTGAGCGACAGTCCCGAAGGCTCGTGGCTGAAGATTGCCAGCATGACGCTTTAGCGTACCGCTTAAACGGCGGGTGGCGAGATATGCCCCGGGCGTACGTTCCGGGTTTTGCCGGGCCGCGGATGCATCCACCGCCCGGCTGGTTGCAGACATGTTTATTTCCTGATGCAGGCCTCACCCTGCAGGGCGAACGTGTTCAGGTTTTTTCCCGGGCAAAAACTGATGCTGCCGGTTGCGGTGACTTGGATCTGGCCGTCCCGAAAAATGCCGGCACCCTTCTCGATTTCGCTGATGGTCTCGACGACGTCGAACGCGCAGGGCGCGCCTGCTTCATCAACAGCCTGCACGCCGGTGATCTGGGCCTGGTCGTTGTGCGTGACGAACACGTTGCGCAAATTGAACAGCGCGGTATGGGTGAGGACGCTGCTCATGTTTTGTTCATCGCGGGACAGGACTTTTCCGACCAGCGCACCGCAGTCGGCGAAAACCTCGCGGCCGTTCGCCGTCCGGATCAGGCTGACGCAGATTTGTCCAACCTGCTTGGTCTCCGACACGTTCAGCGTCGTGACGCTGCCATTGACGGTTACATGGGTGAGCCCGGTTGCGCATTGCATGGCAGCCAGGGACGGCAGCGGCAACAGGGCAAGGGTCGCCAGGGTGAGTACGGTGCGTTTCAACATCTCGGTGTTGCTCCTCATTATGGGTAAATCGTTATGCAGCGAACAGGAACGAAACACGGCTGCGACAAGTGTTTCGGTGCAGAAAATAGCACAGTTCAGTTGTCGGCATGCGCGGGTTTGCAGGCTGTCCTGCTGCCGGGGTGTTGACCCGGTTTGGCGCTCGAGGTGACCGGCCATTGCATCGACACGCTTCAGCCAGCAAACAGGCACGATGAACCAGACTGACGGTCCTCCTTACGCTTGCGCCAGTTCGGTCACCCAGACCCCGACGTCGAGGCTTGCGCCGGGCGGGCCGACAAACGCGCCGGCGACCGGCGGCACGGATTCGGACAGACGCGCCACGGCGACAGCGGTGTGATCGGTTCCGGCGAGTTTTCCGATGGTGGGGTCGAAGCCTTTCCAGCCCGCACCCGGCAAAAATACCTCGGCCCAGGCATGGGTCGAGCCGTAATTGGCGGCCGAGGGTTCGGCGTACAGGTAGCCGCTGACAAAGCGCGCGGCGAGGCCCAGGTGGCGGGCGGCTTCCATGAACAGGTTCGCAAAGTCGCGGCAGGACCCGGTGCCCAGGGCCAGGGTTTCAACCGCCCTTTGCACGCCGGGCTGTTCGCGCGCCTGATAGGCAAAGGTCTGGTTGATGAGGACGCACAGGCGTTGCAACAGGGCATAGGTCTGGATCGGCTCGCCCGCCCGCCATGACTTTGCCACCCACTGGGCCAGCGGGTCGGTGGCGGGCCGCGCGGCGGTCAGCAGGTAGGGCGCGAGTACGATTGCGTCTTCTGCGTCATAGGCGAACGGATAGTTCGTGGCGTAAGCGTCGACCAGAAAATCGAGCGGCGTCTCGTTGAACTGCTGAATGATGATTTCGCTCTCGATCACCAGCTGTCGGGTGGGGGTATCGAACGTCGCGATCGCAACCGAGTTGTCTTCCACGTCACTGTGCCATCGCAGCGTGGCGGCAGGCGTGATGTCCAGGGTTGAGGATTCGATACGCAGTTCGTGGCCTTCTTTTGGCCGCAGGCGCAGGGCGTGGGGTTCGAGCTGCACCGTGCCCGTGAAGTTGTAGTAGGTGCGATGGAGAATTTTGAAGCGGCGCATGGTGTGTCTCGCTCGGGTTGATGCAGGTGGCCGGCGTCAAGCAATGCCGGCATGTGCCACGCGCGATCGTCGCGCTTCATATTGCGTCCGGCCGTTATTGGGTCGCTGCGTCCATTTGCTGGCGCTGCGCCTCGGCCGCCGCTTGCACCTGCGCATCGACCGCTTCGGCCTTTTTTACCGCCTGAATCTGCGTCTCGAATACCGGGTTGGGCGGGCGCCCGGTTTGGGGTTGCGGTGGCGGGCTGGCATCACATGCGGTCAGGCACAGTGCCAGCGGGATCAGGAAGCGTTTCATCAGGTGTTCTCCAATAAGTCGGTTGCCAGGCCGTCGATGCTGCGCTGGTTTTTCTCGCGCCAGTAATCCAGCAGGCCGACCACGCCTTTTTTCTCGGCCCAGCGCGCCAGCGTGTCGCGTTCGCCAGCGTAGGCGTACAGCGGCACGGCATAGCCGCACGAGGTTTGCACCGACTCGATCGTCAGCACAATGATCTGGCGCTCGCCAGGCAGCGCTGCAAAATGGCGATGCAGCTCACCCCATTCGGGGTCTTGCCGCCGCACCGCGCGGCCGCGACCGTAGGCCCGCACAATCAGCGGATCGGCATCGAAGCTGCACCACATCAGGGTGAGGCGGCCATCGTGCTTGAGGTGGGCGGCGGTTTCGTTGCCGCTGCCCGTCAGGTCGAGGTAGGCAAGGCGATGCGCATCGAGCACGCGCAGACTGTCCATGCCTTTTGGCGAGAGGTTGATGCGGCTGTCGGCGGTGCCGCTGGCGGTGAAAAACAGTTTTTGCGCGGCGATGAACGCGCGGTGCCGGGCGTCGAGCGAGGGATAAAAGCGCGCCATCAGTTGATCTGTTTTTTGAGGATTTCGCTGAGAATGCGCAGGCGTTCTACGCTGTCGTTCATTTCCAGCAGGTTCTGCTTGGTGTGGAGCTTGAGCGGCAACACCTCGGACAGGCGGTAGCCCACCCATACGGCATCGTCGAAGTCGTGCGGCGCGGGAAAACGCGTTTCCCCATACTCGGTGACGATCTGGCGCAGGATTTCGGCTGCCAGCAGCAGGTCGTCGGGGATGGCGGTAGCGGCTTCGGTGCTGACCGGTTCGACCGTGCCAACAAGCAGGCCATTGGGTTCGGTATGGCTGCTGCGGATGACGAAACGCTCCTGCGCCTGGGTGTCGACGTGCAGGATGCCGGTTTGCGGCATGTCCCAGTCGGTGATGATCACGCGGGTGCCAATGGTGTACGGGACGGCCGCTGCGCCGACTTCGGCGCCGTCGCGTATGGCGCAGATGCCGAACGGGGTGTTGTCGGCGATGGCGTGTTTGACCATGTCGAGATAACGCTGCTCGAAAACACGCAGCGGCAGCCGGCCACCGGGAAAAACGATTGCATTGAGTGGGAAGAGCGGCAACATGGTGCGCTCAATGCCGGCGCTCATCGTTCGTCGCCCCAGCGCGCCATCAGCGCATGCTCGACGCCGAGCTGGTCGAGGATGCGTGCAACGATGAAGTCGATGATGTCCTCGACGCTTTGCGGCCGGTGATAGAAGCCGGGATTAGCCGGCAGGATCACCGCATTCATGCGCGACAGCTTCAGCATGTTTTCCAGATGCAGGGTGGAAAATGGTGCTTCGCGCGGCACCAGGATCAGCTGCTTGTGCTCTTTCAGCATCACGTCGGCGGCGCGCTCGATCAGGTTGTCCGAGGTGCCATGGGCAATCGCGGCGAGCGTGCCCATCGAGCAGGGGCAGACCACCATGGCGTCGGCCGGGTTGGAGCCCGAGGCGACCGGGGCATTCCAGTCTTCGCGGCCATAGACGCGCAACTGGCCGTCGCGGGTGGCGAGGCTTTCCGACAACTGGCGCTCGAGGTCGCTGGCGCGCGCGGGCAGCGCCACGCCGAGTTCCTGTTTGGTGACGAGGTGCGCGGCGTGCGACACCAGCAGATTCACGTCGATGTCGGCAGCCAGCAGGCATTCGAGCAAGCGCAGGCCATAGGCCATGCCGGACGCGCCAGACAAGGCGAGGGTGACGGTGTTCAGGGAGGTGTGCATGGCGCGGATTGTCGCCTGTCTGACGTAGAGGCGGCAAGCACGCGCGTGACGATGATGCCGTTTACCGTCCCGAAAATCAGGGCCGCGGTGGCGAATACCGGCAGCAGCTTGATCAGTGCCGCAGCCGGCAACAGCCACCATCCGGCCAGCGCGAGCTGTCCCCCGATGTGGCCGAACGCCGCCAGCACGGACAGACTGACCGGGCCAAAAAAGGCGGGGGGAAGATGGCGCGCCAACGCCAGCACCAGCAAGCTGGCAAGCGCGCCGGCAGCCGATAGCCAGAAGCCCGGCGCAAACAGGCTGCCGAACAGCAGGCCGCCGGCCAGCACGCGCAAGGCAGACACCCAGGCAGCCGCACGCCAGCCGTGCTGCAGCAGCACCAGCAGGATGACGATGTTGGCGAGTCCGGGTTTGACGCCGGGGATGGGGCTGGGAAGCGCGGCTTCGGCCAGCGTCAGGCCAATGGCGAGCGCGGCCAGCCGGGCAATGCGGCGATCCTCGGCGTGCACCGGCAGTTCAATAACCGAGCGTGTCATACGTCGTGTTGCGGCCGCGAATTTCGAGGCTGACCTGGTTCGGCAGGCACAGCGCCACCTGCCCGGCCTGGGTGAGCCAGCCCTGCTTGACGCAGAGCTGGCGCGGTGAGGGGTCCACAGCGATGCGGGCGCGGCCAGGCTGGATTTCGACCTGGGTGATGCCCAGCGGGCCGCCGATGGAGAACGTGTGCGTGCGGGTCAGCGCGGTGGTTTCGACCACCTGTCCGGCGGCGCGGATGACGGCCGTATTGCCCGGCCCGCCACCCCATGACCACAGCGTGAGCCCTGCGACGCACGCCGTGCCTGCGAGCAGTACGCCGACGTCGCCCAGGCGTAATCCGGTACCGGGGCCGAGCACGCTCATGTGCGTTGCCGGCACCGTTGCGTCAGGCCAGCTCGCGGTGCCGCACCAGCACCTGCTCGCGCTCGCGGAAGGCCAAGGCCAGGGTTTCGGCAAAGTACACGCTGCGGTGCTGGCCACCGGTGCAGCCGATCGCCACCGTGAGGTAGGCGCGGTGGTCGCGAATGAAGCAGGGCAGCCAGTTTTCGACGAAGCCGCGGATGTCGGTCAACATCGCCATGGCGTCGGGGCTGGCTTCAAGATAGTCCTTGATCGGCTGGTCGCGACCGGTAAGCGGGCGCAGTTCGGGGACGTAGTGCGGATTGGGCAGGCAGCGCACGTCGAACACCATGTCTGCATCGAGCGGAATACCGTGCTTGAAGCCGAAGGATTCGAACAGCAGCGTGATGCGTGAACGATCCTGGCCGATCAGGTCCTTGATCCACAGCCGCAGGGCCGAGGCGGACAGGTCGCTGGTGTCGATACGGTTGCCCAGCGGCGCGATGTCGGCCAGCGTTTCGCGTTCGAGCTGAATGGCCTCCTGCAGCGAAACACTGTCGCTGGAGAGCGGATGGCGCCGCCGGGTTTCGGAAAAGCGTTTGACCAGCGACAGGGTTTTAGCTTCGAGAAAGATGATCCGCAGGTCGGCGCCCTGTTCGCGCAGCGTGGTGGCGATCTGCGGCAACTGCGCAAAACTGGCGCCGCTGCGCGCATCGATGGCGATGGCGATGCGCGTGTGGCCTTCGCTGGTCAGGTATTCGACCAGAGTAGGCAACATGGCCAGCGGCAGATTGTCGACGCAATAGAAGCCGATATCTTCCAGCACCGCGATGGCGATGCTTTTACCCGACCCGGACAAGCCGGACACCAGAACAATTTGCACTTAGCCTGCCTCGTCGATTGCCGCCTGCTGGCGCTTGATGAACTGCTCGACCGGATTGATACCCCGGCTTTTGAGGATGTTGTTGCGCACGGCAACCTCCACCAGCACCGCGAGGTTGCGCCCTGCGGCAACCGGAACGCGCACCTTGGGGATGGCGACGCCGAGGATGGTTTCGGCCGAGGCGACCATGTCGATGCGGTTGAGTCCGACCTCGCCGATTTCCTGCGGGTGCACCAGTTCGACGATGAGTTTGAGGTTTTTTTGCAGCTTGACCGCTGTTTCCCCGAACAGAAAACGGATGTTCAGGATGCCGAGACCGCGCACTTCAAGAAAGTCGCGGATCAGCGCCGGACAGGTGCCTTCGAGAATTTCCGGCGCAACATGTTTCAGATCGACCACGTCGTCGGCAACCAGGCGGTGGCCGCGTGTGATGAGTTCAAGCGCGAGTTCGCTCTTGCCGACCCCGGCGTCACCCTTGATCAGGACGCCGGTGCCCAGCACCTCGAGGAAAACGCCATGAAGCGATGTGGATTCGGCCAGGCGCTGCGTCAGATAATGCCCCAAGTGCGACATCAGAACCGGGCTTGCCAGGTCCGAGGTGAAGAGCGGTGTTTCGGTCTTTTCGGCACTCTCGTGCAACGCCGCGGGAACGGCTTCACCATTGGAAACAATGATGGCGGCAAGCTCGGTCGAAAAAAGATGGTTGATCGCGTATTGCAGACCCGCAGGCGACAGTCCGCGGAGATAGTCCATTTCGGCGCAGCCCAAAACCTGCACCCGGTTGGGGTGGACGAAATTCAGGTGGCCAATGAGAGCCAGTGTCGGCTTCTGGACGGTCTCGGAGGACAGGCTGCGCTGGCCGCCGTTTTGGCCGGCAATCCACTCCAGGTCGAGCTGTTCCGCCATGTCGCGGAACAGGGACTCGACGGAAACATGGGTGAATTCGTCCATGTCCAGCGTGCTGCGTTCAGCTGGTCCAGGCGCTGATCAGCGCGATCAGGTCGTTCGGAGTGGCGATGGTGTGGAGTTTGGCGCGCATGGATTCATCGCCGAAAAGCTGCGCCAGTTCGCCCAGGATTTGCAGATGCTGCTCGTTGGCGTCCTGGGGAACCAGCAAAACGAAGCAGATCGAAACCGGCTGGTTGTCGGGCGCATCGAATTCAAGCGGGGTTTGCAGGCGATAAAACGCACCACAAGCCTGCTTCAAGCCCTTGATTCGGCCATGCGGAATGGCGACCCCGCAGCCCAGTGCGGTTGAGCCCAGCCGTTCACGTTCAAACAGACTGGTGAAAATGTCGGCGGATTTGATGCTGTAGGTCTGGCCGAACAACCCGGCTGCGTGTTCGAACAGTTTTTTCTTGCTGGTAAAACTCACGTCCAGCAAAGCGGTGTCTGAGGTAATGAGGGGAGCGATGAGATTCATGCTGAAGGCTGGGCCGGTTGAGGGAGTCCGGTGCCTGTGAATTATACGCCCGGAGGTCTGGAACTCCCCCGGGGCGCGGATTCAGGTCGGGCTCTCAGTCGTTTGATGCTTCAAACCACCGTCGCCCTGATGGACATCGGAGGTCTTTTCCTTGTGCTTGACGATCTGGCGGTCGAGCTTGTCTGCCAGAAGGTCGATTGCGGCGTACATGTTGCCATCTTCGCTATGCGCGTGGAAGTCGTGGCCTTTGACATGAAGGGTGGCTTCAACCTTGTGCACCAGCTTTTCGACTTGCATGATGACATTGATGGTGATGACGTGATCGAAGTGACGTTTAACACGGTCGAGCTTTTCGGACACGTAGCCGCGAATGGAAGGGGTCACTTCCAGGTGATGGCCGGAAATCGTCAAATTCATAAAGCCTCCTAGGTCTGCTGATAAAAGCTGCAACGGGGAGTGCTTTTCCCGTTCCAGAAGCGATTCGTCCCGCTCAATTTCATTGTGGGTCGAAAGTGGAGCACATTCAAGCGCTAGTCGGGTATTTGCGCCGTATGGGTCAAAAGTCTTTGCGCAATCAAAGGGCGCGCCGCATGTTGGCGGTCGGGATTTGCATGGATTCGCGGTATTTGGCAACCGTGCGGCGCGCGACAACGATGCCCTGGCGCCCGAGTTCATCGGCAAGCTGGCCATCGGACAGCGGCCTGCGGCTGCTTTCGGCGGCGATCAGCTGCTTGATCAGCGCGCGGATGGCGGTGGATGAACAGGCGCCGCCGCTGTCGGTCGAGACGTGGCTGCCAAAGAAGTATTTCAGTTCGTACAGGCCGCGCGGCGTCATCATGAATTTTTGCGTGGTGACGCGCGAAATCGTCGATTCGTGCAACTCAACCACGTCGGCGATCTCACGCAGCACCAGCGGTCGCATCGCCACTTCGCCATGTTCGAGAAAGCTTTTCTGGCGGTCGACGATGGCCTGCGATACGCGCAGGATGGTGTCGAAGCGTTGCTGCACGTTTTTGATCAGCCAGCGGGCTTCCTGCAACTGGCTGGCCAATTGCTGGCTGCCGCCGTTTTCACGGTGGCGCGACAGGATGTCGGCGTACACCCGGTTGACGCGCAGCTTGGGCATGGCGTCGGCGTTGAGGCTGGCGATCCACATGCCCTTGATGCGGCGGACATAGACATCCGGGATGACGTAATGTGTTTCGTCTGCGCCGAAACTTGCACCCGGACGCGGGTTGAGGGAGAGAATCAGGGCGCGCACGGCGCGCAGCGTGGGGTCGTCGATGCCGAGGATCTTCTTCAGCTTGCCGACGTCGCGGGCGGCTAGAAGATCAAGATGGTTGGCGGTCAGTTGCATGGCGATCGCGCGCAGCGGCGTATCAGCCGGCAGGGCGCGCAATTGCAGGGTCAGACATTCGGCCAGGTTGCGTGCGCCGACGCCGGTCGGGTCCATGTTCTGCAAGTGCTTGAGCGCGGTTTCGACTTCTTCCGGCTCGAGTTCCTCGAGTTCGGTTTGCAGGCCGGCGGTGATGTCGGCCAGCGGCTGGGTCAGGAAGCCGGCTTCATCGAGGTCGTCGATCAGTGCAGCGACGAGCGAACGGTCGCGCAGGGTGAGTGCGCTGACGATCAGCTGGTTCAACAGATGTTCGCGCAGGCTGGCGCCTGAAACCGAACCTTGCGCGGAGTCCGTGTCGTCTTCGTCGCCGCCAGCCGAGCTGTAATCGTTCCAGTCGGAGTCGTCCAGAGTGGTCGCTGACTCGGTATCCGCGCTCTCCGCGCTTTCCGTTGGCGGCGCGTCGGTGCCTTGTGCCTCTGCTTCGGCGGTGTGGGCGGGCGGTTCGGTGGCGGCGAGGGTGACGTCCTCCTCCTCGCGTTCCAGCAGGGGGTTGTCCTGCAGCATCTGCTCCAGTTCCTGGTTCAGCTCCAGCGTCGACAGCTGCAGCAGCCGGATGGACTGCTGCAGCTGGGGCGTCAAAGTGAGATGCTGACCAAGTTTGAGCTGGAGGCTGTGCTTCATAGTGGGGGTCTACGGCAAAAAGCGTGCCGTCTTGAGGAGGTCATGGTTCGATTGTCCGACAAATAAATTGCTACAGGCGAAAGTTTTCTCCCAGATAGACTTTGCGCGCGTTGTCGTCCTGAATGATCAGCTCGGGTGCGCCGGAGATGAGCACCCGACCTTCGTTGATGATGTAGGCGCGGTCACAAATGCCCAGAGTTTCACGCACGTTGTGATCGGTAATCAGTACGCCGATATCGCGCTCGACCAGAAAGTGAACCAGTTTCTGGATGTCGATCACGGCGATGGGATCGACGCCGGCAAAGGGTTCGTCGAGCAGGATGAAGCGCGGGTTGATCGCCAGGGCGCGGGCAATTTCCACGCGGCGGCGCTCGCCGCCGGACAGGCTGACCGCCGTTGCTTCACGCAGGTGCTCGATGTGCAGGTCGTTGAGCAGATTGTCGAGGTGGTCTTCGCGTTCGCTTTTCGCGCGCTGATGAATCGCCATGTGGGTGAGATCGTGGGTGTCCATCTGCACGCTGCCGCCATCCACAGCAACCAGCCCGATCACCATGTAGAAGCAGGTGGTCTTGCCCGCGCCGTTGGGGCCGAGCAGGCCAACAACTTCGCCGCTGTTGACGTCGAATGAGACGTCATGCACGACGGTGCGCTTGCCGTAGACTTTTTTCAGCTTGTGGGCGGCAATCTGGCTCATGGTTTGGCGGCGGGTTGTTCGGCGCGGGGTTGGGGTTTCGGCATGATGGTGGCGCGCACCCGGCCGGAGGGACTGGTGGCGTTGGGCTGCCCGACTACTTTATAGAAGCCGGTATTGGCGTTGTAGGAAATCTGCGCGCCACGCAATTGGTCGCCCCCGCGCTGCAGTTGCGCCTGGCCGATCAGCTCGAGCTGGTTGTTGACGCTGTCAAACTCGATGCGGTTGGACTCGCCTTCGATCACGTCGTCGCTGCCGTCCAGTTTCTGGCGGAATGTCACCGGGCGGCCGGAGGCGCTGAGTTTGTCGAGGCCGGTGGCGTTTTGCGTCGCCTGGACGCGGTCGGCACGCAGCATCAGGGTGCCTTGCGTGAGGATGACATTGCCGGAGTACACGCTGATCTTCTTGACGTCGTCGAGGGTGACGGTATCGGCTTCGATATTGACGGGCTTGTCGCGGTCCGCTTTTTCGGCGTGAGCCGGGGCGGCGAGCAGACAGGCGCAGAATGCAGCGTAAATCCCTGTTTTCATGATGTGCATGGTGCTTATGGCTTTCTGGGGAGGTAGTGGGCCTTGACGCGCCCGGACAGGATGATGAGGCGTTGAGCGGCGCGGTATTCCATGGCGCCCGCGCGCAGGTCCATGAGATCGTCGTGAACGTTGACACGACCTGGTGCACGCAGCAGGTTGCGGTCCGGATAAGCCAGCAGGCGAGCCGTGCGCAGCGTCATGACGGATTGTCCGGGTTGCGCGGCACGCACAATGACTACGTCACCCTTCAAATCGACTTCATCGCCCTGGGGTGAAACAGTGGCTTGCCGCGCTGTCGTGTCGATCTCGCCGGTCTGGGCACTGAGCTGGATCAAGTGCGGCGACTCCATTTCAGTGCGCTTGCTGCCGGTGTAATGCTTGAGGCGTTTGGCAGACAAGCGATATTGCGGCCGGCCTGCCAGATCGGTGCGCATGGCCTCGAAGTTTTCCATGATGCCTTCCGGGCTGCTTTTTGCCGTTTGCGAGGAGCTGGCCGGCTCCTGCACCACCTGGTCGATCCAGTAGCTGAGCGCTGCGAGCAGCAACAGCACAACCAGCGGCAGCCACAGCGAACCGCGTGCGTTCATGCCGCATCCAGCCTGGAAACAGGGAACGCACGCATCACTTTAAATAGGGAGCCAGTGCCGCGTCGAGGGTTCCCTGCGCGCGCATCAGGAACTCGCAGGCTTCGCGCACGGCGCCGTGACCTGCTTCGCGCGTCGTGATGAGGTGGCTGTATGCCTTGACCAGCTCCGGCGCGGCGGGCACGCTGATCGCCAGTCCAGCGCGCCGCATCACCGGCAGGTCGACCACGTCGTCGCCCATGTAGGCGGTGGCGTCGCAGTCGAGCTTGAGTTCGCGGCACATCGCTTCGTACACCACACGCTTGTCGTGCGCGCCCTGGTGGACGATTTCGATGCCGAGGTTTTGAGCGCGCTGCGCCACCAGCTTTGAACTGCGGCCGGTAATGATGGCGAGTTCGACGCCGCTGCTCTTGAGCATCTTCAAGCCGTGGCCGTCGAGCGAATTGAATCCCTTGTATTCCTGTCCGTCATCGGCCAGAAACAGGGTGCCGTCGGTCATCACGCCGTCGACGTCGAATGCGATCAGTCGGATTTTCTGCGCGCGGGCGAGCAGCGTCGGGTCTATGGCGTGAGCATGCATCAGACCACCCCCGCTTTCAGCAAGTCGTGCATGTTGAGTGCGCCCACCAGGGTGTGGTCGGCATCGACCACCAGCAAGCCATTGATTTTCAGGGTATCCATTTTCTCTACCGCCGCCACGGCGAGTTCGTCCGCGCGGATTGTTTTGGGGTTCGGGGTCATCAGGTCGATCACGCGTGCCTGTTGCAGATCAAGCGCGTGTTCCAGCGCGCGCCGCAAATCGCCATCGGTAAAAACGCCGGCCACCTTGCCTGTTGCATCGACCACAGCGGTCATGCCGAGTCCTTTTTGCGTCATCTCGAGCAGCGCGGTTTTGAGCGAAGCATCGCGATCAATTTTGGGCAGCGCATCGCCGGTGTGCATCACATCGCGTACATGAATCAGCAGGCGCCGCCCGAGGCTGCCGCCCGGATGGGTGCGGGCGAAGTCGTCGGCGGAAAAGCCGCGTGCGTCGAGCAGGGCCACCGCCAGCGCATCGCCCAGCGCAAGCGCTGCCGTGGTGCTGGCGGTGGGAGCGAGGTTGAGCGGGCAGGCCTCCTTGTCGACGCTGGCGTCGAGATGCGCGTCGGCTTCCTGCGCCATCGTCGAGTTGGGATTGCCGGTCATGGCGATGAGCTTGGCGCCGCGCCGCTTGATGAGCGGCACGATGCTGACGATTTCGTTGCTTTCGCCCGAATTCGACAGCGCCAGGACCACGTCGTTGGACGCGATCATGCCGAGGTCGCCATGACTGGCTTCGCCCGGGTGCATGAAAAACGCCGGGGTGCCGGTGGAGGCCAGGGTGGCGGCGATCTTGCCGCCGATGTGGCCCGACTTGCCCATGCCGGACACGACGACGCGACCGGTACACGCCAGAATCATGTTCACGGCGTCGGAAAAGCCGTTGTCGAGGCGCGAGGAAAGCGCGCGTAGCGCATCGGCTTCGATATCGAGCACCTGGCGCGCAAGCGTAAGCAAATGTTCGGGGGAGGGGGCTTGGGGTCGCATGGGTGGCAAGTATACTAAAGCCTTCCTTACACCCGTGCGCTTGTGGCCGTATTTGGCCTGATGGCCGCGATGATCCGCTTCCTGGGGACGCCGACTCAAAGATGGGCGCAAGCCCATGAAAATCCGTATGCACAGCAGCCTCCAGCTCGTTCTCATTTTGCTTGCGGCGGCCGTCCTGGTGACGGCCGCCGCCCGCGCGTTGCGCCTGCCCACCATGCTGGGTTACCTGGTGACCGGGATTGCGATCGGCCCGTTCGCGCTGGGCTGGATTCCGGACAGCGAAGAGGCGCGCTACCTCGCCGAATTCGGCGTGGTGTTCCTGATGTTTTCCATCGGGCTGGAATTCAGCCTGCCGCGCCTGATGACCATGCGGATGACCGTGTTTGGCTTCGGCGGTGCGCAGGTGGTGCTGACGATCGTGCTGGCTGCGCTGATGGCCTGGCTGCTCGACTTGCCGCTGCTGGCGGCGATTGCGCTGGGCGGCATCATGTCGATGTCGTCGACCGCCATCGTGTCGAAGATGCTGGCCGAACGACTCGAAATCCAGACGCCGCACGGCCGCCAGATTTTTGGCGCGCTGCTGTTCCAGGATCTGGCGGTCGTGCCTTTGCTGATCCTGATTCCAGCCTTCGCCAAGGAGTCGGATGCGATGGCGGCCATTCTGGGGCTCGCCATGTTCAAGGCGGTGGTGGTGCTGGGGTTTTTGCTGTTCGTCGGCCAGCGTGTCATGCGTCCGTGGTTTCAGTGGGTCGCCGGACGCAAGTCGCCCGAACTTTTCACGCTCAATCTGCTGCTGTTCACCTTGGGGTTGGCCTTTCTCACCGAAAGCGCCGGGTTGTCGCTGGCGCTGGGCGCGTTTCTGGCCGGCATGCTGATCTCCGAAACCGAGTACCGCTATCAGGTGGAAGACGACATCAAGCCGTTCCGCGATGTGCTGCTCGGCCTGTTCTTCGTCACGATCGGCATGCGGCTCGACCTCATGCAGGTGCTCCTGAACTGGGGCGACGTTCTGCTATTGCTGGCAGCGATCATGCTTGGCAAGGCCGCCCTGGTGGCCGGGCTGGGAATGGCCTTCGGCAGCACCCGGCCTACCGCCGTGCGCACTGCGCTGGGCCTGGCGCAGGCCGGCGAATTCGGTTTCGTGCTGCTGGCGCAGGCGGCCGACCTGAAACTGCTCGGCAACGACATTACCCAGCCGGTGCTGGCGGCCATGGTGTTGTCGATGCTGATTGCGCCGCTGTTGATCAACCACATGGATGCCCTGACGCGTCTGCTTGCCGGTAACGAATGGGCCGGACGCGCCAAGGAAGTGCATGACATCGCGGTCAAAACCTTTGGCAAATCCAAACACGTCATCGTGTGCGGCTATGGCCGCAGCGGGCAGAATCTGGCGCGCCTGCTGGAGGCCGAAGACATCAGCTTTGTTGCGCTCGACGCCGACCCCGAGCGCATCCGTGCGGTGGCCGCGTCGGGCGCGTCCGTGGTGTACGGCGATGCCAGCCGCCGCGAAGTGCTGGTGGCGGCGGGGCTGTCCCGCGCCCAGGCCATCGTCGTCACTTATTCCGATCTGCCTTCCAGCATGGCCATCCTGCGCCATGTGCGCGAACTGCGGCCCGAACTGCCAGTGGTGGTGCGTACCATCGACGATGCCCACATCGACGCGCTGAAGGAGGCCGGCGCCACCGAAGTGGTGTCCGAAGTGATGGAAGGCTCGCTGATGCTGGCCTCGCACGCCCTGATGCTGCTGGGCGTGCCGCTGTCGCAGGTGCTGAAGCGGATCCGCATGGTGCGCGAATCGCGTTACGCCATGATGCGCGGTTTTTTTCGCGGGGCATCGGACGCCGACAGCACGCTGGATCAGGAAAGCCAGCCGCGTTTGCATACCGTGTTGATCACCCAGGGCGCAGCCACGGTGGGGCGCCGGCTGGAAGAATTGATGCTGGACGAATTATTGGTGGAAGTAGTGGCGATCCGCCGCCAGGGCATCAAGGGGGTGGATCCCCATCCCGACACCGAAATCCGCGTCGGCGATGTGCTGATGCTGCGGGGTGCCGCCGATGGGCTGGCGGCGGCGGAGTTCAGGGTGTTGCAGGGGTGATGCGTGGAATACGGGGGAAATGCTTGAGGCAAGAAAAAGCCCGCCGAAGCGGGCTGATGTCAGGCATGGGGCTGAATCAAATGCCCATGCAGACGATGTAGGGGGTGGCATCAACAATGGACGTAGTGGCAATGGCGGTGGGCAGAGTCGTGCCAACCATCAGGGAGCCAGTTGCTGTGTTGCCGTCATCCAGTTGGGTATCTAGTTGTTTGGCAAATCGCCCCAAAATGTTACCCGAACAGATAAAATAGGTGCCACTCATCCCGGTAAAAGGCGCGCCGCCTTGCACGCCGATGAAACCACCCACTGCATTGCGTTGCTGATAATCGGGCGCGGTTAATGCGGTAGGTCCGGGAGCCAAACCGGCGAGCCTGACGTGTTGCCAAAATAGGAAGGCCTCAGTTGGAACGGCCGCGGTCCCACTGTCCCAAGTGCCTTCGATAACACCATCGCCATCACCGGCTCCGGGTGTGACACTTCCCGTGCCCACATGCGCAACGGCTTCCGAGTCGTCTCCCGGTAGCGATTTGAACTTGTCTTGGTAGCCGTAGATGAATACCGGAACGTTGCGAAAATCAGATGCGAGGTTTTTCACCCGCGCGCTGTTGATCAGTTCCTGTCCCTTCAAAATACCACCGAGCAGCAGGCCGATGATGACCAGCACGATGGCGATTTCGATCAGCGTGAAGCCTGACTGGCGCCGTTTGATTTGGGGATAAGGCATGGCAAAGCGCTCCGGTTATTATGGCCTGCTGTGAAAAATGCAAAATGCGTGCCAAATGGGAGTCGGGTTTTGGCACCTTGTTTTTAAAGGAATAAAATCGACTGGTGGGGGTGAGGGTCGCGCGGACTTGGCGAAAACGCGACACCCCCGCCGGATTCCCGTCAAACTTATGGGGGGCACTGCGACGGTTTACTCCATTTCGCCCGCTGCATGCCGATAGAGTGGGGGCCATCTGGCCTCTTCCTGTCTGTCTCTTTTTTTACGTATTTCATGACCGAATCGATCAAATCCCCACCGCGCGGAGCCTGGCTGACTGCGCTGGCCACCCTTTTCACCCAGGTGGCGCCGGGGCGCTGGCTGGCGCTGATGTTGCTGGCCTTGCATGTGGCGGTGGTGTTCGATGCCGACGCGGCCCTGACGGGCGCGTTTCTGCTGGCGCACTACGGCCTGTTTTTGCTGTGGCAGCCGCTGGTGCGCAGCGAAACGCGGATCGAACCGCGCCTGGCGTTGCCGGTGTTTGCCATGGCGGCACTGCTGGTGTTGGTGGACAGCACCTGGGTGATGGCCTTGTGGCTGGCGATTCTGGCGGGGCTGATGGGGGCGGTGGCCACTTCGCAAAACGAGCGCGGGCCACGCTGGGCGTATTTGCTGGCGCTGGGCTATTTGCTGGCGCTGCTGCTGGCCTGGGTGCTGCCGCAAAGCCTGGGCAGTGCCGCTGCCCTGCCCGATGGCTTGCAGACCGCGGTGCGTTTCGGCCTGCCGCTGCTGCCGCTGGTGATCCTGTTTTTGCCGGCTACCCGCCAGCGCAGCACCTCGTCCACGCTCGATTTCATTTACGGACTGATGCTGTCGCTGCTGATCATGGTGATGGCGCTGGGCGTGTTCGCCGTGGTGGCGGTGGCCAAGGTGAGTTATGCCTGGGCGCTGGTACAGACGCTGCTCGGGATGGCGGCTCTGCTGCTGGTGTTGTCGTGGCTATGGAATCCGCATGCCGGGTTTGCCGGGCTGGGGCAGGTGACCTCGCGCTATTTGCTGTCGGTGGGGCTGCCGTTTGAAGGCTGGGCGCAACGGCTAGCGACGCGCGCCGAACGCGAGCGCGACCCCGAGTCATTTGTGCGCGACGCGCTGGCCGACTTGCACGAGCTGACCTGGATCCGCGGCGGGCATTGGCAGGCGGCACGCGGCGAGGGGCAATTTGGCGAACCGGCCGGGCACAGCGTGAGCCACGCTTTCCATGGCCTGAGTCTGACCTGGCAATCCCCGCGTCCGCTCACCCCCGCGCTGGCCCTGCATGTGCGGCTGCTGTCGCAGTTGCTGGGCTATTTTTATGCCGCCAAGGTGCGCGAGCAAACTTTGCGCGAACAGGCCTACAGCCAGGCGATCCACGACACTGGCGCGCGGCTGACGCACGATGTGAAGAACATTTTGCAGTCGATGAAAACCCTGCTGGCCGCCGCCGACATGTCGACGCCCGAGGACAGCGACCGCCTGCTGGCGCTGATGAAGCGCCAGTTGCCGCAACTGGCCGCGCGGCTGTCGCAGACGGTTGACAAACTTAAACAGCCGAGCGAAATGGACGTCGCGCAACAACCGGCACAGAGTTGGTGGAACGCCCTGCAGGCGCGCTACGAACAGGATGACGTCCGGTTTTTTGCCGACGCGCTCGACGACACGCCCTTGCCGCAGGATCTGTTCGACAGCGTGGTGGACAACCTGCTGACCAATGCGCTGCGCAAACGGCAGAGCGAATCCGGAGTGGCGATAGAAGCGCGGCTGGAACTGCACCCGCTGGTGCGGTTGACCGTGACGGACAGCGGGACCGCCGCGCCCGAGCATGTGGCGCGCAATCTGTTCCTGAGCCCGGTGGTGTCCGACTTCGGTCTGGGGGTGGGGCTGTACCAGGCCGCGCGGCAGGCGGCGCGGGTTGGCTATCGGCTGGAGCTGACCGACAATCAGGCGGGGCGCGTGAGTTTTTGCTTGCAGGCTACGGACAGCCAGCCGGGCATGCCCGGCTGACCAGCAGGCCAAATGGCAACCAGGTGACAAGATCGTCGAACTCGCCATTCGCACTGCCGGGTTTGCTCGGCGCGCGAGAGACATAGCATGAGTTGTCTACCAGCAGGTTTTCATTTTCATCGGCGCCGCTGGGTGCGGCCAGCGTGTTGCCATTGACATTGCGTGCGCCCCAACCATTGGGACCGTGCGAAACAAGCACGAACGGCACCCCAGCCGCCACGTTGACGGGGGCGCATCCGTTTGAACTTGCGATGTTTTTCCACGCGCCCGTGTTCAGGTCGGTGCTAGAGGAAAATCCGCTGATCTGGTTCGTCAATTTGCGTGTCACTACATAGCGCAAGCGGTTGCCCCAGGCGTCATGCGCAGCGCCGCCCAGATCGACCCAGGGAAAAAACCCAAATGATTGAGGACAGCTTCCGTCCAGTTCGGGGCCGGAACCCAGTCCGGTAACCCGTGCCTCTTCGCGGCCATCCCCGTCGGTATCGGGGCAGGGCAGGTAGGGGCGCTGATTGCCGTCGGTGGATTTGTGCGTCATGGCGTAACCAATGATCGCCTCTTTTGCTTCTTCCAGTGTTTTGTTGGTTTCCGCAACCCGTCGCGCCTGGATTTGTGTCGACAGCGGCACCGCCAGCCCGCCGATCAGGATAGTGAGGATGATCAGCACAATGGCCATTTCGATCAGGGTAAAACCGCGCACGGTCTTGATCATGGCGTGGCGTCCTTTTCATTGCTTGCAGGCTGGGGGCGTTGCACTTGATACGGCTCGTACAGTTTGCCGTTGGCGCGTATTTGCCCCGGCTTCATGTTCGATATTCCGGCTGTGCCGATCTGCGCCTTGCCGTCGACCCAGCGGGTGGTTTTGCCGTCCGACCGGATCAGCACACCGTCGAATTTGACGACTGCCGGCGCCGGCTCCGCCGAATCTGTTGGGCTGGCAGACGGGAGAGGGCGGGCGCGGGCGGCTTGCAGGTCGGCGCGCTGTGCCGGGGTAAAAAACAGGCGCTCCAGTGTGGCTGGCGGCGTCTCTGCGGCAGGAAGCGGAAGCGGAAGCAGACAGATCGCCGCCAGCAGCGGCAGGGCGCGCCAGTTTCGGCTGGCTTTGCGGGTGCGGGGGGCAATGTTCATGAGGCGGGGCTCCGTGATTTTTCCGCTGCGCGGTCAGCCACGGTAAACCACAGCAACTCGCATTCGGCACTGAGCTGTGGCGCGCGGTCGACGCCCATGAAAGTATCGCTCAAGCGGGACAGCCGGCATCCCCGCACGCGCACCAAGCCCGGTGCGCGTGCCTTGAGCGCCGTCAAAAAGCGGGTGAGATCGGTTTCTACCAGCAGCCATACAGTCCCGCGTCGCGGTTGGCATGCTGCGCTGCCTCGATCCAGACCAGGCGGTCTTCCGCGCCGATGAATCCGCTTGCGGCAAGCGCTTGATAAGCGGCGAGATGGGTCGAGATGAGCTGTTGCTGCTGGCGGCTATGGGCGAGTTTTTGCTGCGCTGACTTGAGCGTGTCTTGCTGTCGTTGCAAGACCTGTTCAGCCTGGTGCGCCTTGTCCTGGCTCCACCAGATGCCGCCGATGGTCAGCAGCAGCGAAGCCAGCAGCAGCAACAGCGGCAATTTGAGGACGGGCAGCGGCGGATGGCTCATGGCTGGGCCTCGCGGTATTCGAGCCCGAGACTGAAGCGTGCAGCCGGGGCGTCGGCCAGGTTGGGGTCGTAGGTTTTGCCCGACAGCGTCTGGCTGGAGTCGGCGTTGACCGGACTGCTTTGCAGGCTCACGTTGTGCAGAACCGGGCTCGCCTGCAGGTGGGTGATGAAGCGCCCGATCTGCTGCATGGCGGCACGATAGTTGCCGTCGAACGGAGTCAGCGCGGCATCGAGCGTGATCGTTGCCGGGCCTGCCGGGTCGGTCGTGTTCGTCCAGCTCAGGCTGTCGAGGCGAATCAGCGGTGCGGCTTGCATGGCCTGGCTGATGGCCGCCATCAAGCGCTGGGCATCCGGTTCGGGCAGCGAGATCTGACGCGCCAGCGCGACGGTTTGCGCCAATTGCTCCGGTGTCGCCGCCTGGGTGGGAAAGTTGCGGGCAATGCCTTGATAGCGGGCGTCGAGCTGGTTTTGCTGCTGGCTCAGTTGCCCGGTTTGCGCGTTCGTGTCTTGTGCGTGCAGCCAGTAGGCTGTCGTGATGCCTGCGCCGAACAGGGCGATGATCCCGGCTGCGGCGTGCAGGCCGCGCCGCCAGCGGTATTCGGTGTGGTGCCGCAGCAGTTCGGGCGGCGCCAGATTCAGCTGTGTGGCTTCATCGGCAATGGCGACCAGTGGCGCGATTTCCGGCGTGGCAGCAAGAAAATTGTCGGGGATGCGCAGGGCGCGCGCGAGCGTGGCGAGATCGACCTGGCGGGCGCTGAAGGCCGGGTCGGCGTTCAGCGGCGCCAGGGCGCTGTCGAGCTGGCCGCTGGGGTCGAGCAGCAACACATGGAGACGGGCTTCGCGCGGCAGGATGCGCTGGCCGGTGAGGTAGAGCTGGGTTTTGCTGATTTCGTCGGCGGGGTTGCTGGGCAGCTGGGTCGGGGTGTCGCCGCCGATCAGGCGCGAAAAACGCAGCAGGCCGTCGTGGTAATACGACAGGCGCAAGCTGTTGTTGAGGCGGTAGGCCAGCAGGGTATGCGTTTCATGCAGCCGCAGTTTGCGTAGCAGGTGCTGGCAGGCCAGTGCCAGCGGCGCGATCCCGGCCAGTGGCACCTGTTCGCGGTGCAGGATGCTGAGCCAGGGGGTCAGCCAGTCGGCGTCGGTCAGCGCGGCCAGCAGGTAGCGGTCGTCGCGGCGGCCGGTCGTTTCCCGCGTCTGTCGCCATGCCCCCATGAAGCGGGCGTTGCGGAACACCTGCTTGAGCTTGCGTGCGAGCAGTTCGTCGCGGGCGCGCCCCT
The DNA here is from genome assembly GCA_002257045.1 of Hydrogenophilales bacterium 16-61-112. Lineage (GTDB taxonomy): Bacteria > Pseudomonadota > Gammaproteobacteria > Burkholderiales > Thiobacillaceae > Thiobacillus. The sequence continues at coordinate 30,326 of NCHD01000037.1, forward strand.
GCACGTGCGGCAGGATGTCGCTGCGGTAGTCTTCATCCACCGTATCAACGACCAGCAAAACCGGCAGTTTCTTGTGCTTGAGTATGACTTTCTGGAAGCCTGCGAGGCCGGCAGCGTTGGCTGCAAACTCGCCCAGCCAGTGCATCTGGCCCGGGCGCCAGTCGAGCACGCCGATCTGGCGCGGCGTGGCAAGCAGGAT
>NCHD01000179.1 GCA_002257045.1 Hydrogenophilales bacterium 16-61-112
CAGAACGTGGACTTTAATCACCGCACACTCAAGTCCTATATCGACCCCCGCTTCTACGGGAAGCTGGAAATCGAAGCCGGCGCTTATGCCCAAAAGATCAAGGCAGATAACGCCAGCACTTTCATGGCGATCGCGATGGTCATGCCGGACGAGGCAAAACAACGTATCGCTGTTCAGGGTGTGCTCAACACCTATCTGGGAGACAGCAGAACATCACAGGTGAACAAAACCTACGTATTTCAGTTTGCCCAACGCGGCGGCCGTGTGCTGCTGACCGGTATGAGAGAAGGTAAGAATGCTGCCCGACCGTTTGAAGAAATCACTGCTCCTTAGCCTTTTTTGCCTATTTGCCGCGCCGTCCTCTCATGCTCTGCAGGTAGTGGAAGGCGTCGAGGGCAAGACCCTGTTCGTCAAGGTGAGTCTGAGAGACTTGAACCGCATCTCGATCGAGGGAGGCCGGGTTCGCCTGGTCAAGTCCGCCGACGACGGAAAGCGGGAGAACCTACACGCTGGTGTTGCAGCCCCAGGATATCCCAGGGGAAACCATCGTGATCAAGGAAGCGGCCGTCCCTGCTTCTGTTGCAGCCAAGCCTGGCGAGATTGAACGTGCCGCCAGTTACCAGCAGGCGATCAAGAAAATGATTCAGGCATTGGCAGGTGAAGGTTTGCCGGAAGGCCTGGAGGTGAAGAAAACCTGGGAGGAAATCCGCCTCTGGAAAGGCTCCCGTTTTGCGCTGGAGCATGTTCTAACCGGACATTCACTGGTGGGTGAACAGTATCGCCTGTTCAACGTCAGCGACGCCCCGGTTCGGGTCGCCGAACAGGAGTTCTACAAGAAAGGTGTACTGGCTGTGTCGGTGCGCGACTTGACCGTTGAGCCGGGTCGCAGCACCCAGGTCTTTGTGGTTAAACGGAACGAAGGGGTGAGGTAATGGCGAGAATCATACCCACCCTCAAGGCTTCGCCCGCCCGCAAGAAGCAACTCATGATGGCGGGCGGCGTCGGCGCCATGATTGTCGGGGTGGCCTTGGCTGCGGCATGGTTCGCCGACTCCGGGAGCAATAAATCCGATCAGGCTCCTGTGGACAAGCCGGAACAGGTCAGCCTCAACTTGGCTGTTCCGGGGCAGCAACTGAACGACAAGGATGTTTGGCGGGCGAACGAAGCATCAAAGATCGAGGCGCTAAACAAGGAAATCGCCGCGATCAAGCAGAACATGGTGAATAGCCCACAAAGTAGTGGCGGAGCCATGCAAGGCACCGGCGGAGCGGGAATCAACGAAGTGCCGATGCCTCCCCCGGCCGCGGTAATTCAGCCCGGCGGCAATTTACACCCGCTGCAACCCATGGGTTCGGCGGCATTGCCGCCCCCTCCCCCACCCCCTCCTGGAAGGCCTGGGCAGTTCGCACAGCCTGGCATGGATCCGAATGCGCCGATGCAGCCCGTGGTGAAACGCGCGTTCACGCTCGAAGTTTCCGATTCGACGGTGGCTGCGCTTGCCGCACCGCAGGCGCAGCCACAAGCCGCCGGCATGTCGTCCGCCCCAGTCAAGGAAGAGAAGACATCGGCTGAGAACTATCTTCCTGCCGGGACGTTCATGCGCGTGGTGTTACTGGCGGGTCTGGATGCACCGACGGGTGGACAGGCACAAAACAATCCGCATCCGATTCTGATGCGGGTGCTCGATCCAGCCCAGTTGCCCAATCGCTACATGGCCGACATGAAGGAT
>NCHD01000038.1 GCA_002257045.1 Hydrogenophilales bacterium 16-61-112
CCGCCGAGGCTGGCGATCCAGCTGCTGCGGTTGACGCTGCGCACGTCGATCTGTCCGATCAGCACCGCGTTCAGCACGCTGAAGCCGATGATGGAGACCCGGTCCGACGAGCTGAAGGAATATTGCAGCGATGGGTCGAGAATGAAGGTGCCCTTGGGCGTCATGATGCTGGGCTGGTTGAACACGGTGGCCACATCGAGCGTGGTGTCTACTCGCGAGGTGTCGGGGCCGCGCCCGCGATACATGGAGTCGTCGGCCTGCGCGATCTGGGTGGGCTGGATGTCCACCGGCATGCCCAACTGCGCCCGCATCGCCTCGATAGCGCGCCGGGTTTCTTGCAGTTCGCGCCGGTGCTGTTCGAGTTTTTTCAGCTCGGCCTCCAGCAGTTGCTGCTGCTGCGTCAGCTTTCTGGACTGCTGCTCCAGTTGCTCGCGCATCGTGTCGATTTCCACCGGGCCGGGCGCGCTTGCCGCGTGACTGAGCTGGGCTGCGATCAGCAGCGTCCCGGTGCCCAGCATGGCGCGTGATTTCCAGGTGCCCTGTTTGCTTCCTGCCAACGCTTTATTCATATGTCCCCCTGTATGCGGATCGCCGCGCTACATGCGGCAACTATATGAATAGACGCTTGAACGACTTATTCAACCCATGCGGCGGCATGCTGTCTCACGCCTGCCAAACCCCGTAGCCCGCTTCGCGGAAATCGATCGCCAGTTCCACTTCGAGGTCGCACGCGTGCGCATACGACAGCGGGTTGTACAGTTCGTATAGTTCGGGCAACAGGCGCAGGCCGAACTGCTTGACGTAGCGGTTGGACTGGATGCCGGCCTTGTGTTTGTCGAAGCGCAGGTCGGGGTCGAGCCCCGTCATGCCGACGTAAAGGCACGGTTTGCCGCTGATGTAGCCGGGGTTGGCTTTTCTGAAGCGGCCTTCGTATAAAACGTCTTGCGACAGTTCAATCACATAGACGTGATGGTGATTCCGGCGTGCCATGGCCTGCGCGGTTTACGCGCCTGCGGCGTCGGCCTCGCGGAAGGTATTCTTGCCTTCGCGTTTTGCCGCATACAACGCGACGTCGGCCCGGTTCAGCAGCTCGTCGAGTGTTTCCTTGCTGTTGCTGCTGACGGTGTCGGTGCAGCACAGGGCGATTCCCACCGAGGCACCGATGCGCGCGATGCCGCCGCCGCCCAGCGGTATCGGCTGGCACAAACACTCCACCACGCGGCGTGCGACTTCGCGCGCAGCTTCCGCATGCTCGACCTGCCCCAGCACGATGATGAATTCGTCGCCGCCAAAGCGGGCGATCACATCCGACTCGCGCAGCAGCTGCTGCATCCGTTGCGCCGATTTCACGATCACCGCGTCGCCGGCCGCATGTCCATACTGGTCGTTGACCGCCTTGAAGTCGTCGAGGTCGATGGCGAGCACGGCCAGCTGCTTGCCGGAACGTTTCGCTGCGGCAAGCAGCTGTTTTTCGTTTTGCTGCAGGAAGCGCCGGTTGGCCAGTCCCGTCAGCGGATCGTGCAGGCTGAGCTGCCGGATCGTCTGCTCGGCATCGATGCCGGCGCGGATCAGGCGTACGGTTTCGCGGTACAGGCCGAACAGCGCCAGCCCGGTCCACAGTCCGGCGATACCGAGCAGGGCCGACGACAGGCTCTGCAGGTGAATGCGGGCAGTTTCGCGCGTTTCCAGCTGGCTCAGTTCCTCCCGTCCGGCCTCGATCAGAATGCGGTGGATCTGCTCGATGGCGGACTTGTCGAAGCCGCCCAGCTCGCGTTCCGGTGGCGTGGCGGCGCCGTTTTCCAGGGCGCGTTGCTGCAACGCGTCGAATCCGGCTTCCAGCGCCGATTGCAGCGCCGGCAGCGGCGCCAGGCGCGCTGCCTGGGCCCCGTCAGAGCCGATCAGGGTGATCAGTGCGTCGGCACTGGGACATTTCGACTTGCGGCAAATCAGATCGGACTCGAGGTCGGCGGGATTGTGCGTGTCGGCGTACTTGCGAACCGCCGTGTCGAGGTTGAGCAGGTAGGTGCGCAGCGAATCGATGTACGTGATGACTCGACGCGTGTGCTCCACCGAGCGGACGGCCTCTTCCGAGCGCTGGTGCTGGTACACGATCAGGCCGAACAGGACTGCAATGATCAGGGCAAAGATCAGCAGGCCCTTGCGGAGCAGGCGGTTGAAGCCGGAAAAGGCCGATTCGCCGATGTCGCTCAGAATTTTCTGTTTGCCCAAGGCCCGTTCGCGCAGGTCGGCAAGACGGGTCAGCAACGCGTTCTTGAAAAGGGGCATGTGTAAATGGGGTCCGACTGTTTTGCCCTGTCAGAACAGGAATGGGAGGGAGAAAAACATTGAAACGGGCTGAATACTAACTGGCTTTAGGCGCAAAACAAGCTGCCGGGCCGGCCGGGATTTCGCCTCCTGTTGCGAGAAGAGACCGCGCCGCATGGCAAATAAAAAAAACCGCCATCAACAGGGCGGGCGGGGGACGGGGGGGCTGGCTTGACTGGTGAGCAGACGCATTTCCGGCCGCGCCAGCAGGGTCGGGCCTACGCCATGACAAGCCTTGCTGCCGTGACATCAGGCATGACCCGTTGCCCGGTCAGCGTGGGGCGATCACGCCGCGCTCGTCGGACAGCATGATTTCCACCCGGCGGTTCAGCTGACGGCCGGATGCCGTGTCGTTGCCGGCAACGGCATACGCTTCGCCATGGCCCTGGGTGCTGACGCGGTCACGGCCGATATCCATGCCGGTCAGGGCCAGGCCGACGGCGCTGGCGCGCCGCTCGGAAAGCAGCTGATTGCTGCTGCTGCTGCCGACGCTGTCGGTAAAGCCTTCGATCATCACGGTGCGCTGCGGATAGCGCTTGAGAAACGCGGCGAGCTTTTGCACATTGCGTTCGCCGCCCGATTTCAGCTGCGACTGGTTGGTGTCGAACAGCACATCGCCCAGCGTGATGACCATGCCGCGTGGCGTTTTCTTGGCGTTCATCTCGTCCATCTGGGCCTGCATGGCGGCCAGGTCGGCCTGGTCCTGCGCGGCGCTTGCCTGCGCGTCGGCTGTCTGCTGGCGCGCCAGATGGGCTTCGGCTGTTTTCTGCTCGGCCGTCAGTTCCGCTATCGCCGCGTGCTGATTGGCCGCATTGGCTTCCTGGGTGCGTGCCTGCAGTTGCAGTTGGGTACGTTCTGCGGCGGCAGTGCTCACTGCCAGCTCGGCTTTCTTGCGCTGCGCGGTTTCTTGCGTCAGCGCGATTTTCTGCTGGGCGACGTAAGCCAGGCTGTCGACCACCTTGGCGTCTTCACGCGAGGCCTGGGCGGCATTGGCACGGTCGAGCGCCTCGCCCGCTTCCTTCAGTTGCAGGGGCGCAAGCTGGACGACTTGCGGGTTGGCCTGCGCCTGGCTGTAGTCCACGCGGGCGCTATCCAGCGTCGAGCTTTGGGGCATCGTGCTGCAGCCGGTCATGACAGCAACACTGATCAGGCTCAGGGCGAATAAATGATTTTTTTGCATGGTGGGTGCTTTCGGGATTATTGGGCTTTACGGTTGATTTCTTCGCGCAGCACGCGGCTTGCATCCTGCGTGTCCTGGGCGGTCTTTTGCGCTTGAGCCGATTCGCTCTTGGCCTCGGCCAGGCGGGCATCGGCCTGCGCTTCTGCCGCAAGCTGGCTGGCCAGCGCATAGTCTTCCTGCGCCATCGCGTTTTCGGCGCGCTCCAGCTTGTCCTTGGCGGACTGCAATTCGACCGGGGCGTATTGGGTGGTGGCAGCCGTGCTGGCATGCGTAACTGCAGATTTCGATACGGCCAGCTGCTCTGTCGGCGGCGTGCCGGAACAGCCCGCCAGCAACATCACCCCGCCCGCCAGCAGGGCGTAGACGAGGCCACTGCGCGAACACTGCGACAACGGGAATCTGGAACGGCTTTTCATCATAGTTATGGCCCTGAAAATGGATGGTCGAATACAGCCGTGCAAACCTGCCGCAACTGCCCGAGCGAAAGGTAGGGCGGACGCCGGACAGGGTCTGTGCGCTGTCCCACATAGACTTTTCGGCCCACAAGCGGGATGCAGCGAAACGTGTCACGAAGCAGGGAGCGACGGTTCGATCCTTGCCAGCCCGAAAGCTTCACGCCTTTCCCGCCGCTTGCGGGCAGTTTTATGTCGGAATTCTTTACGTCCCGATGACGTGAGCGTGATTTATTTGTGACGCCGGCAACGTAAAGCCCTTGCAAATCAATGTGCGATGCGTCGGGTTGGAAAAATGGTGTGGAAATTGCTTATCTGGGCGTTCGGCCTGCGAATCACACGGTCGAGGCCTTTTGCCACAAAAAAATATCGAGGAGTCCTGCCCAATATGTTGTTTATTTCGAAACCCCCGCTTAACGCGCTGCTCGCCTCCCTGCTACTGACGGTTGGCACGGCTCACGCCGCAACCTTCAGTTTCAGCGGCATGAACGGCGAGTGGGTCACGCCTTCTTTCGAGAATGGCGGCGCGCCTGTATACAGCCAGACGGCTGGCTCGCCGAGCTCGATCGGTACCGGCGTCTCGCCGACCAACGCCGACTTCACCTACAAAACCGGGAGTGGCCTTTTCAAAACCACGCAGTTCGCGATGGACAATGGCACGCCCGGTACGGCTGCCGACACCCTGACCTGGGGCGTGCCAGCGTCATTGGGTGGCTCCCCCAGTGGTTACCGCTTTGTTCTGAGCAACACGACCAACAGCATCAACGTCATGCCTGGCGCGCCGGTATCGTTTTTGCTGGGTACGTTTACCCACTTCAATAATCCGATCAAAGACACCAGCTACAGCCTGGTGCAAACCGGTTTCAGCATGACGGCCTCGGGTTTCAGCATCGACGGCAACTCGATGGGCGGCGCCGCTTACGCGTTTGGCGTGACGCATACCGAAACGCCGAATTCCGGCGTCTGCGCGAATGGGGTGAATGGCTCTGGCGTTAACCGCAACGGCTGTGCCGACAAAGTGCATGTCGATGTGCTGACCCCGATGACGTTTACGTTTGGCGGCGTCGATTACACCATGAGTGTCGGCTTTGATCCGCTGGGTGGCTCGGGCACTTCTGCAGCCGATTACTGGACGAAAGAAAGTGCAACCAACACGGCCAATCTGTACGCTGTGTTCACCGCCACACCGGTTCCGGAACCCGAAACCTACGCCATGCTGCTCGCTGGCCTCGGTGTGCTTGCCTTTCGCGCCCGTGCAAAACTGCTGAAATAACCCCCGCTCATTTGTCCTGAGCAAGGGCCTGCAGCGAGCTTTTGTCGCACGGGTCAAACAGCCCCGCTGGTTAAACCAGCGGGGCTGTTTTGTTTGGGGCGCCCGTGCCAGGCAACTGCAACTGACGGGGTGACAGGCTACGAAACGCCGGACAGGGTCGGTAAGTCGTCGCACATGGCCTGGTTGCAGGCGCAAGCCATCAGCCGGACCGGGGTGAACCGGGCGCGTAGCAAGGGTGAACAGGAGGGAATGGATGCCGGGGCGGGAGGCCACCGGGCTTTTTGGTGCACGGCAAAGACGCGGGGTGTGCCGGCCGAAAGCCGGAGCCTTCAGTCAGGTCGTCATGTTTTACTCGGCCTGGGCAAAAGGCAGTCCGGTCTGAAATCAGCCGGACTGCCCGCACAGGCTCGGCTCAGCGTGCGGGTTCAGCCACGAAAATTTCGACCCGGCGATTCTGCGCGCGGCCGCTGACCGTGTTGTTGTCGGCGATCGGTTCGCGCGAGCCGCGACCGTCGATGGCGATGCGGTTGGATGAAACACCGCGGGCAACGAGGTAATCGCGCGTCGAGGCAGCGCGATTGACCGAAAGCGGGTTGTTGATCGCATCGCTGCCGGTGCTGTCGGTGTGGCCGATGATGGTTACAGACGTCACCGGGTTTTGATTCAGCGTGGTGGCGAAGCGGTCGAGGATCGGACGCAGGTTCGATTTGATTTCATAGCGGCCGGTGTCGAAAGAAACATCGCTCGGAATGTCCAGCTTGAGCTGGTTGTCGGCGGTCTGGCTCACGCTCACGCCAGTACCCTGGGTCGCTTGCTCCATCTCGGCTTTCTGTTTTTCCATGTGTTTCGACCACAGATAGCCGCCACCGGCACCGACTGCTGCGCCTATCGCCGCGCCGGTCGCGGCACTTTTACCCTTGTTGCCGCCAGCTGTCGCGGCGCCAATCAACGCGCCGGCGACTGCGCCGATACCTGCGCCCGTGCCGGTGGTTTTTTGTGTTTCGGTCATGCTGGCGCAGCCGGAAAGGCCGCCGAGTCCCAATGCAATGGCGCTAAGAGAGGCAATGATTTTTTTCATGGGAGAACTCCAGGATTGTTCGAAGGGCTTTCATTATAGGCAGATGGGTCGTTCTGGCTTGCGTGCGGACAACGTGAGCGCATGGGTCGGGCGTCGATGACGCGCCAATGGGCGGTGTTCGAGCCTGGCCCGGTATGCGTTACCCGGTGCGCGCGATGCAGGGATTACGGCCTTTTTTTGCTTTTCCTTGCGATGCGGGCATGGAGGGTGCGGCATCTTCCCGCCCGAGCAGATAATCCAGAAACGCCCGCGCCGTCACCGTCAGTTGCCGCCCGGCTGGGTACACGGCGTACCAGTGGCGCAGAATGGGAAAGCCTTTGACGTCCAACACTGCGAACTGGTCGGGCGCGTTGAGGGTGAGGGCGTGGCGGGAGAGGGCTGAGATGCCGAGGCCGGCGAGGATGGCCTGCTTGATCGCCTCGTTGCTGCCCAGTTCCAAGCGTGGGTGAATGTTAAGGTCGTGTTCGGCAAAGCGCCGCTCGATTGCGTTGCGGGTGCCGGAACCTTTTTCGCGCATGAGCCACGGTTCCTGCGCGATACGTTCGAGCGAAATGTGCTTCTTGTTCGCCAGCGGGTGATCCGGCGCGGCGAGTACGATAATGGGGTTGTCCATGATCGGGGTGGCGACGACGTCGATGTCTTCCGGCGGCTGGCCGACGAAATAGAGATCGTCCAGATTGTCGGCGATGCTGGCCAGCACCTGTTCCTTGTTGGTGACGCGCAGGCTGACATCGATACCAGGATGCAGCCTGGCGAATTCGCCCAGCAGGCGCGGGGCGAAATAGGACGCGGTAGTGATCGCCATCAGGCGCAATTGCCCCTGCTTCAGTCCCTGTCGTTCGGCCACCGACATGGTGTAGTGACTCAGGATGTTGAAGATTTCACGGGTGGCCTGCGCCAACTGCTGACCGTCTGGCGTGAGATGGATCTTTTTACCGATCTGTTCGATCAGCGGTATGCCGACGTTTTCCGCCAGCTTCTTCATCTGCATGGAGACGGTGGGCTGGGTCAGAAACAGCTCTTCGGCGGCGCGGGTGAAACTGCCCAGGCGGGCGATGGACTCGAAAATCTCTAGTTGACGGAAGGTGGTGTGGCGGCGCATTTAGGTGTGTTGAATCGGATTGTCATAGATAAAAGACTATCTCATAAATAGAAAATATCGACTGTTATTGATGGTTTGACTGCTGCAAGATGCGCTCCATCGTGTTGAGCCGCTGTGGCATTACACGGAAACCCGACCTTTATTTAGGAGGAATCATGGCTGTTAAAACCTATAACGCTGGCGTGAAAGAGTACCGCCATACCTACTGGACCCCGGATTACACCCCGCTGGATACCGACCTGCTGGCCTGCTTCAAGATCACCCCGCAAGCCGGTGTGCCGCGTGAAGAAGTGGCAGCCGCGGTAGCCGCCGAATCGTCGACCGGTACCTGGACCACCGTGTGGACCGACCTGCTGACCGACCTCGACTACTATAAAGGCCGCGCCTACCGCATCGAAGACGTGCCCGGCGACGACACCTGTTTCTACGCATTCGTGGCTTATCCGATCGACCTGTTCGAAGAAGGTTCCGTCGTTAACGTGCTGACCTCGCTGGTCGGCAACGTGTTCGGCTTCAAGGCGCTGCGCGCCCTGCGTCTGGAAGACATCCGCTTCCCGATCGCCTATGTCAAAACCTGCGGCGGCCCGCCTGCTGGTATCCAGGTCGAACGTGACCGCATGAACAAATATGGTCGTCCGATGCTGGGCTGCACCATCAAGCCTAAATTGGGTCTGTCGGCCAAGAACTACGGCCGCGCCGTGTACGAGTGTCTGCGTGGCGGTCTCGACTTCACCAAGGACGACGAAAACGTCAACAGCCAGCCGTTCATGCGTTGGCGTGACCGTTTTGCTTTCGTGCAGGAAGCCACGCTGAAAGCAGAACGTGAAACCGGCGAGCGCAAGGGCCACTACCTGAACGTAACCGCGCCGACCCCGGAAGAGATGTACAAGCGTGCTGAGTTCGCCAAGGAAATCGGCGCACCGATCATCATGCACGACTACCTGACCGGCGGCCTGACCGCTAACACGGGTCTGGCCAACTGGTGTCGTGACAACGGCATGCTGCTGCACATTCACCGCGCCATGCACGCCGTGCTCGACCGCAACCCCCACCACGGTATTCACTTCCGCGTGCTGACCAAGGTGCTGCGTCTGTCGGGTGGTGACCACCTGCACTCCGGTACCGTTGTTGGCAAGTTGGAAGGCGACCGCGAAGCCACTCTGGGCTGGATCGACACCATGCGCGACAGCTTCATTCCGGAAGACCGTGCGCGCGGCCTGTTCTTCGATCAGGACTGGGGTTCGATGCCCGGCGTGATCCCGGTTGCTTCCGGTGGTATCCACGTGTGGCACATGCCCGCACTGGTCGCTATCTTCGGTGACGACTCCGTGCTGCAGTTCGGTGGCGGTACGCTCGGCCACCCCTGGGGCAACGCCGCTGGCGCCGCCGCCAACCGCGTCGCGCTGGAAGCCTGTGTGGAAGCCCGTAACCAGGGTCGTGCCATCGAAAAAGAAGGCAAGGAAATCCTGACCGCCGCTGCTGCGCACAGCCCCGAACTGAAGATCGCCATGGAAACGTGGAAAGAGATCAAGTTCGAGTTCGACACCGTCGACAAGTTGGACGTCGCTCACAAGTGATTATTTAGGACGAGGAGCGGGGAATTAGGGGTTAGGGAAAACCTGGCCTCCAACCCTAGCTCCTAGATCCTGTCCCCTAGATCCTAGAAAGGAACCCAAATGTCTGAAGTAATGGATTACAAAAGCCGCGTGTCTGATCCCGCCAGCCGCAAATTCGAGACCTTCTCCTATTTGCCCCCGATGGATGCAGCCGGTATCCGCAAGCAGGTTGAGTATCTGGTTAAAAAAGGCTGGAACCCCGCTATCGAGCACACCGAACCCGAGTACCTGATGGATTCGTACTGGTACATGTGGAAGCTGCCGATGTTTGGCGAAACCGATGTGGATGTGGTGATCGCTGAAGCTGAAGCCTGTCACCGGGCCAACCCCAACAATCACGTCCGTTTGGTGGGTTACAACAACTTCAACCAGTCGCAAGGTGCGGCTATGGTGATTTTCCGCGGCAAGACTGTTTAAGTCGCGACGGGTGACCGTATCAGCCCCCGTCGTCCGCTGGGCGCGGGGGCTTTTTGTTTGTCGACGAATGGCGCGGGGCGGGTTGCGCGCTATTCGTGGACTAGCAATGCCGTTGGCGCTTGAGCGCTTATGGATTCGGCATCCCCCTAGCGGGGAAAATATGTGTTCTTACCAAGGAGCCTCTCATGAGCAATATCGTTGACCAGTACCGCATCACCAAGGAACCCTATTACCGTCCAGTCGCCGACGAGGTCGAGTTGTTTGAAGCCGCCTACTCGGTGCGCATGCCGATGATGCTGAAAGGTCCGACTGGCTGCGGCAAAACCCGCTTTGTCGAATACATCGCACACAAGCTGAACAAGCCGCTGATTACGGTGGCGTGTAACGAAGACATGACCGCCAGCGACCTGGTCGGTCGTTTCCTGCTCTCGGCTTCTGGCACCGAATGGCAAGACGGGCCGCTCGCCATCGGTGCGCGCCACGGTGCGATCGTTTATCTCGACGAAATCGTCGAAGCGCGGCAGGACACCACTGTGGTGATCCACCCGCTAACCGACAACCGTCGTGTGCTGCCGCTGGAAAAGAAAGGCGAGTTGCTGCATGCTCACCCCGATTTCCAGATTGTGATTTCCTACAATCCCGGCTATCAGTCTCTGATGAAGGACTTGAAGCAATCCACCAAGCAGCGTTTTGGCGGCCTTGATTTCACCTATCCCGACCATACGATTGAATCTGAAATTGTTGCGCATGAATCGGGGGTATCAATTGAAGTCGCAGGCAAGCTGGTGTCGATTGCCGAGCGTAGCCGCAACCTTAAAGGCCACGGACTGGATGAAGGATTGTCCACCCGCATGCTGATTTACGCAGGCTCGCTGATCGCCAAGGGCGTGGAACCGCTGGCGGCTTGCCGGGTGGCATTGGTGCGCCCGATCACGGATGACCCTGATATGCGCGATGCACTGGATGCTGCGGTAAGTACGTTCTTCTAAAGCCAGGGAAGAGGGCGGGGGTCAGGATTCAGGGAACGTGCGGGCATCGTCCGCGCCCTGGATCCATGCGGCCAAGGGCCGCGCCGACCCTGCTCTCTGCCCCAGCCCCTGAACCCCGGCTCCTGACCGCTGAATCCCAAGGAACATCATGTCGATCAATCTTGCTGACTACACCGAATTACTGGAAGACCTGTCGCCGCACAGCCAGGAGGCGCTCAAGGCCAACTGGCACGATGCCACCAAGGTGTTTTCGCCGCGCGGGCTGGATACCTATCTCAAAGGCGTGGCTGCCATTCGTGGACTCGGCAAGGGCGATACGCTGATCGAGGCCTGGATTGTGGATGCGCCGCAGGTCGCCAAGGAAGTCGGCGAGGACGTGATCGGTGATCTCCTTACTGCCGCGCTTTCGCTCGCATCCAGAACCTCGGGTTCGGTGATCGAACTGCTGCTGGCCACCGCACCGACTGCGGCCAACCGGCTGGGCGACGCCGCGTTGTTCATCAACTACCTGCAATTCATCAACAACTTGATCGCGCAGGCGCCGCGCGGCGTGCGGCCGATGCTGGACAAGCTCGAAGTGCTGTTTCAGCAATTGACGCTGGGAGGTCTGCGGCGCTGGGCGCTGTGGGGTGCGCACGCACACCGCACCAATTACGAAGAGCAGATTCGCTACTTCAGCCTGGAGTCGAAAGACTCAATCGCGATGTTGCAGAAGGAGCGCAAGGGCACGCTGCTGGTCGATGTGCAGCGCCGCATCAACATGTATCTGCGGGCGTTGTGGGCGCGCGACTTTTTCATGCGCCCGACTGCCGGCGACTTTGAGTCACGCGAGGGCTACAAGCCCTATATCGAAGACTATCTGCTGCATCTGCCGGATGCGCTGGACGACTTTACGCTGGAAGGCCAGGAACCCGTTTCGGGACTGGAGCTCTACCGCGCCACCGCGGCGCACTGCGCCGCGCACATGGTCGAAACCCGCCAGCCGATTTCCGCCGAAGCGCTCAATCCGATGCAGATGGCGGTGATTTCCGTCATCGAAGATGCGCGCGTCGAGGCGCTCACGATCCGCCGCTTCCCCGGGATGAAACAGTTGTGGTGCAAGCTGCACGCCGCTACGCCCGAGATGAATGCCAGCATGGGCGATTACCTCAATCGTTTGGCGCGCGCGCTGCTGGATGACAGTTACGTCGACAGCGACCCCTGGATTGCAGAAGGTCGTCTGCTGTTTGCCCAGGCCCAGGAAAAGCTCGACGACAATCACACTTCGTGGGAAATTGGCGTGCAACTCGCGCACAGCTTTGCGCAAAAGCGCATCCCGTTCAATCCGCGCACTGATGTGCTGACTGCGGTCTACCGGGATGACAACCGCTACTTCTGGGAATTCGAGGAGTTCGACTTCAACAAGGCCGCCAGTGCGGGCTATGACACTGTCCAGCAGGTGCGAAAATATGTGAACGTGATGGAAATGGTCAATGAAGTCGAGGTCGAAGGCGCGGGCGACGATGCGCAGGAAGTCTGGGTGCTGCCGACCGAGCTTTTCCCCTACGAGGACATGGGCAAGAGCTGGAACGAGTTGGAAGGCAAAGAGCCGCTGTCCGACCCCTTCCACTATTCCGAGTGGGATTACCAGATACAGCTGGAGCGCCCGGCCTGGGCGACCGTGCAGGAAAAGCGCGCCAAGTCGGGCGATTTGCAGATCATCGAAGACATTACGACGCAGTACAAACGCGAAATTCATCGCATGAAATTTCTGCTCGACGCGATGCAACCACAGGGTGTGCAGCGCATCCGCAAGCTGGAAGACGGCGACGAGATCGACATCAACGCGGCGATCGCCAGCTTCATCGACATTCGCCTCGGCAACCAGCCTGACCCGCGCATCATGATGCGTAGTGTGCGTAAGGTCCGCGATTTCTCGATTTTGGTGCTGCTCGATTTGTCCGAGTCGACCAACGAAACCGTGCAGGGGCAGGAATACTCGGTGCGCGAACTCACCCAGCAAGCCTGCGTGCTGCTGGCCGATGCGATCAACAAGGTCGGCGACCCGTTTGCCATCCATGGTTTTTGCTCGGATGGCCGCCACGATGTCGAGTACTACCGCTTCAAGGACTTCGATCAGCAGTGGGATGACGCACCCAAAGCCAAACTCGCCGGCATGACCGGGCAGCTTTCCACCCGCATGGGTGCGGCGATCCGTCACGCCGGTCACCACCTCCACCTGCAACGCTCGGCCAAGCGCCTGCTCATCGTCATCACCGATGGTGAGCCTGCTGACGTGGACGTGCGCGACCCGCAGTACCTGCGCGCCGATACCAAAAAAGCAGTCGAAGAGGTCGCCAAATTTGGTGTGATCACTTATTGCATGAGTCTTGATCCGCGCGCGGATAACTATGTCTCGCGCATCTTCGGCCAGAACAATTTCATGGTGGTCGATCATGTGCAGCGCCTGCCGGAAAAGCTCCCGCTACTTTATGCAGGTTTAACAAGATAATGAGCGGGCGCTTTCGGCGCAGGCTAATGCCGACACAGTCGGCGTTTAGCTGCGAAGCAGCGGCCGTAACCAAAAATTATCGCTGCTGTATGCAGGACTCACCCGGTAAACTGCGCACATGAATACGTATATTGGATTACACCAGGACCATCACGGCATCACCCAGCTCGGTCGTATCGTGCTGGATGGCTGGGTGTTTGGCTTCATCCCCGAAACCGAAGATTGCACAGGCTGGGACTTGGGGCGCATGCAGATCCTGATGGATAAAATAAGCGTGGAATGGGACAAGTATTCCAACCTGCCCAGCCGGTTGCCGCCCGAACTCCAGCAACGCCATACCGAGATTTACGCCAAGGCGGTGGCAACTGCGCGCGACAAGGGGTGGGATCCCGAACTTGGCGAAGACGAATAAGCCGGCAACGAGTGAGCCAGCCCGTATCTGCGGCTCACGTCCGCCTGTTTGCCCCGGAGCCCGTTTTATGGGTTTAGACAAGGCGAGCATGAACCTGCGCCACGGTTTATTCATGCTGCATGATGAATAGTAGCTGCGGGATGGTTTGATCGTTGGCGGATCAATGTGTGCGTCTTCTGTCGACTGGCATCGCCCGAAAGCCGCATGACGGCTTCATCAAGTCCATTTGCAAGCGGCGTGGCGTCACACGCCCGTTGCGTTGTTGAACTTCACCCCATAAGTCGCGAACGCGCTCAGCGCAGTAAGCGTTCGGGTTTGACATGCATCCATGCACTGTCCGGCTGCATTTGACCGCGCTAATCCAAAACCCCGGGCAAAGCCAGGATCGGCTACGCGCAAGCTACCTGATGTCTCTTTTTCTTGGGCCAAGCCTTTTTGCGGACAGCGACAAGCCCGTTAAAAAGGGTTGGATATCCTCACAGAGCCGGGCACCGTCTTTTAGCAAAAAATCCAGGAACATGCGTGTCGTCGCCGACAGTTTCTTGCCCTTCAGGTGAACGGCATACCACTGCCGGTGCAGGGGGAAATGCTCCACGTCGAGCACGGCGATGAGGCCGGTTTTCAGTTCCAGACGCAGGTTGTGAATGGAGAGCACCGAGATGCCCAGTCCGGCCATGACGGCCTGCTTGATTGCCTCGCTGCTCCCCAGTTCCATGTAAGTCCGAATGGTTAATCCGTGCTCGGCAAACAGGCGGGTGCGCGCCGCGCGCGTGCCGGAACCCGGCTCGCGTGACAGAAAGCGCTCCTGCACGAGCCGCTCCAGCGGGATCTGCTTTACGCCTACCAGCGGGTGATCGGGTGGCGCCACCACGACCAGGGGGTTGTCCAGAAAATACGCAGCCTCCAGGTCGAGGTTTTCAGGCAGGGTACCCATGATGACCAGGTCATCCATGTTGCCCTCCAGCCTTTCGAAAATCCGGGTCTGATTGGTGACCGTCAGGCGGGGTTCGACTGCCGGGTGCTCGCGTAGAAAAACACCGAGCAGGTGGGGCATGAAGTATTTCGCTGTGGTGACAACAGCGAGGTTGAGCGGCCCCCTGATGCCTTCTTCGAGTCCGGTCATGTCTTCACCCAGCACGCGCAAACGATCAAGCACGTCACGGCAGGCCTCGAACAGTTCCTTGCCGGCCTCTGTCAGGAAAATGCGCTTGCCCACTTGTTCAACCAGGGGCATGCCCACGCTTTCCCCCAGGCGTTTGACCTGAATCGATACTGCCGACTGGGACAGAAACAACTCTTCTGCGGCGCGGGTGAAGCTCAAGTTCCGACCGAGGCTGTGGAAGATGCGCATCTGGTTCAAGGTGACGTTACGTAGCTTCAATCATTTACTCCTGTATATGGATTTAATCTAAACAATTCACTTTAGTTGAATTACTAAGATATTTATAGTCCTCCCGTCGACACCATCGGGTTCGACAGCATGTGTTGGGGCTGGCTCGGGATTGGATATCGAATTCGGGTTCAGTACTCTGGTTTCGCCGCGCGCCTGCGATTTTACTCACTCAGGAGACAGGGCGTGGCTGGATTGGAGTTTCAGAAGGTTGCACGTTGGCATCAGTCGCGCCGCGCCCAAAGCGCTGCCGGGGGATGCTGCGTTCGGCTTTGCAAACCACACAGACGGTCTGGCAAGAAAGGCAGCAGATCGCGCTCGCTGTTGAGCATCCGCGGTTTTCGGGCTGGTGAACCCGGGATAGGGTCGATCCGAACGTAATGCGGGTGGATACATCGGTCTATTTCGGAGATCGCGGGACGGTGCGACCGGGCACAGCCGGGTGCGCCATTTTGAAGCTGATTCTTGACTAGGGAGGCACTGACGCGGTGGACAAGCTGACGATACTACTTCCGGCCATGCCCTTGCTGTCAGCCCTGTTGATCGCGCTGCTTGGCGTTCGGTCGCGGCGCGGGGTCGCGCGC